>CAYHPA010000005.1:0-54887 GCA_964358155.1 uncultured Chitinophaga sp. | reverse complement strand
AGAATACATTAATGGGGAAGTGGCCAATAAAGCGAAAGGTCCGCAAGTCAATGCAGGTTGAACTTCCCCAGAAAAAGGCGGTTCCAACGCAGTCATCTTCGGTGTAATCTCTCTTATACTCGCCATCATTGCCCTGATACTGATGCAGGTGAACAGCAACCTGAAAAAAATGAGCGATGATGCAGAAGGTATTTCACGTCCCGACCCCGTTCCTTTCTATAAGAACAAAGTTTATATCGCCATGATCGCCATCCTGTTTTTTGTGGTGGGCGGTTATTATGTAACCAATGGCGCTATCGGCCTTGGCAGGCAAAAAGACTATCAGCCGGTACAACCAATCTACTACTCACATAAAGTGCATGCCGGCATCAACCAGATCAACTGCCTGTATTGCCACGGTTCTGCATGGGAAAGCAAAACAGCCGGTATTCCCGCTGTAAATATTTGCATGAACTGTCACAAGTCTATCAATGAATATGTAAAAGGTCCCAGGCTGTATGATGAAAGCGGTGAAGAAATAAACGGTACCGCAGAAATTGCCAAATTGTACAAGGCAGCAGGGTTTGATCCTAAAAACGCAACCAGCTGGGATCCTTCACAGGCCAAACCGATTGAATGGGTAAAGATCCACAACTTGCCGGATCATGTTTATTTCAATCACTCACAACATGTGAAGGCGGGTAAAGTGCAATGCCAGACCTGTCATGGGGAAATAACGGCAATGGATGAAGTAAAACAGGCATCTGAACTAAGTATGGGCTGGTGTGTGAACTGCCATCGCCAGACAAAAGTTGATTTTAATTATACAGATACAAAAGGCAACAAGTTTTACAGCATTTATGAGAAATTCCATAATGACATCAAGGCTGGTAAGATGGACAGTGTGACGGTAAAAGACATCGGCGGATTGGAATGCCAGAAATGTCACTATTAATAAGAACTGAATCGAACATTTTCGAATTATCAAATTGCTATCATGAGCCAAAACAAGTACTGGCAAGGTTTCGGAGAGGTAAATGACCCGGAGAATTTCAAAAGCAGGTCGCAGGATGAGTTCCAGGAAGAACTGCCATTTGAAGGGTTTGATGATAAAGGATTGATTGATGCCAAAGCTCCCCGCAGGGATTTTTTGAAATATCTCGGCTTCAGTACGGCTGCTGCAGCGCTGGCTGCCAGTTGTAAAGTGCCGGTACGAAAAGCTATTCCTTATGCCAACAAGCCGGAGAACCTTATTCCGGGCGAAGCAAAATATTATGCCACTACCTATGTGCAGGATGGCGATGTGGTGCCAGTGATAGCGAAAGTAAGAGATGGCCGTCCGATTAAACTGGAAGAGAACGTACTGCCCGGAAGCAACTATGCAATGGGAGGCACATCAGCAAGGGCGCAGGCTTCGGTGCTTGACCTGTATGATATGTATCGAAGCAAATACCCGATGCACCGGGTAAAAGAAAAGTTTGAAGAAGTACCTTCATTTGAAACGATGGACAAGATGGTGGGCGATGCAATGAAAGCTGCCGGCGGGTCAACTGTTCTTCTTACCTCAACTATTGTTTCCCCTTCCACAAAAGATATTATTGCTAAGTTTCCAAACTTAAAGCATGTTCAATACGATGCTGTTTCTTACAGCGGAATGCTGCAGGCCAATGAGGCCAGCGGCTTTGGTAAAAAACTTCCTTCCTATAAATTTGATGCAGCCAAAGTGATTGTAAGCCTCGGCGCTGATTTTTTGGGCACCTGGCTTAGCCCGGTTGAGTTTGCAAAAGCGTATGCTAAAGGAAGAAAGATTGATGAGAAAGCTCCTGCCATGAGCAAGCACTACCAGTTTGAAAGCCACCTCAGCATGACGGGTTCCAATGCCGATGAAAGGGTTACACATCGTCCTTCTAAAACAGGTGCAGTAGCTGTTGCATTATTAGCAGCCGTTAACGGTGGTACAGATTCAATTGCTGATGCAAAATTGAAAGCTGGCATTGAAAAAGCAGCTGATGATTTAAAAGCGCATAATGGCGAAGCATTAGTTGTGAGCGGTAGCAATGATAAAAATGTTCAGATAATAGTTAATGCCATCAATGCCGCTATCGGCGCTTATGGCAAAACAATTGACTGGGGCAGCCCGGTCAATTACCGCCAGGGAATTGATTCGGAATTTGCACAGTTGTTAGCTGATATGGAAGCAGGCAGAATAGGCACATTAATGATCTATGGCGCCAATCCTGTTTATACTTATCATGATACAGAGAAGTTCAAGGCCGCATTGAAGAAAGTAAAAGTGACCGTTTCTTTCAGCGAAAAAATGGATGAGACCACTTCACTCTGCGAATATGTAATTCCCAATCATCACTACCTGGAAAGCTGGGGCGATGCAGAACCCAAAGCAGGAGTGGTTAGTTTCATACAACCTACTATTTATCCTCTATTCAAGACCCGCTATTATCAAACCTCATTATTGAAATGGAGCGGTAACAATACGGAATACGAAGACTATTTCAAAAAATACTGGAGCGATAAACTAGGAGCTGATTATAATACAATATTACAAGCCGGTGTAAAAGAAACCCCGGCCACCGTTTCAGCAGGTTCATATAGCGGAGGCGCTGTTGCTGCTGCCAGTTCTGTCATTGAAGGATATAAAAAAGGTACAGGAAGTGAGCTGGTGCTGTATCAAAAAGTTTCCATCGGCACAGGTTCGCAGGCGGGCAATCCGTGGTTGCAGGAATTACCCGACCCGGTTACCAAGGCCACCTGGGACAATTATGCTTTAATCTCTATGGCCAAGGCCAAAGAACTGGGCATTAAGCTGGATAATGATTATGAATATTATCCTGAAAAACCGATGATAGAGCTGACCATCGGCAAGAACAAAGTGGAAATGCCGGTGCTTGTACTTCCGGGCATGAACGCAGACACCATTGCTGTAGCCGTGGGTTATGGAAGAAGTGAAAGCATGGGGATTACAGCAGCAGGAGTCGGTAAGAATTTTTACTCATATGCTACGCATAATGGAGAAACGGTTGATTATGTTGCAACAGGTGTAACGGCAACCAACATTCACAAGAAATACAAGATCGCTCAAACCCAAAAACATAACTCTTACGAAAACCGCAAAGAGGTAGTGAGGGAAACAACACTCGCTTCTTTTAAAAAAGAGCCAAATGTAATTCCTGATTACAGCAAGCACTTAGAACAATCTTTTTATGATAATGCCGGTGGCAATTACAGGGCAAATGCCACATTGTACCCGGATGCAGACACCCGCAAACATGAAATAAGGTGGGGAATGAGCATTGACATGAACAGTTGCAATGGTTGCAATGCCTGCGTGGTGGCCTGTCATGCTGAAAATAATATACCGGTTGTTGGTAAAAGAGAAGTGCTCCGCTACCACGATATGCACTGGCTGCGGATTGACCGTTACTTCGTAAGCGATGAAAAAGATCCTGATAACCTGAAGGCAGTGGTGTTTCAGCCGATGCTTTGTCAGCATTGCGATAATGCGCCTTGCGAAAATGTTTGCCCTGTCGCAGCCACTAACCACAGCAGCGAAGGGTTGAATCAAATGACTTATAACCGCTGTATCGGTACAAGATATTGTGCGAATAACTGTCCGTTCAAAGTTCGCCGCTTTAACTGGGCCGACTATACAGGAGCAGACAGCTTCCCTAATAACCGGGACAATAAACTGGTGGGCAGATTGGATGAAGTGGTGGAGCAAATGAATGATGACCTGACAAGGATGGTATTGAACCCCGATGTAACAGTTCGTTCAAGAGGTGTGATTGAAAAATGCTCATTCTGCGTACAACGTTTGCAGGCGGCCAAACTGGATGCCAAAAAACATGATCGTATGCTGCAGGACGGCGATGCTAAGACTGCCTGCCAGACAGCCTGCCCCACCAATGCGATTGTATTTGGAAATGCATACGATAAAACAAGTGCAGTAAGCAAGGTTCGTGAAGAGAACAAGCAGCGTAGTTTCCATGTACTGGAGCAATTGCATGTGCTTCCCAATATTTCCTATATGGCCAAAATAAGAAATACAGAGGAAGAGGATAAGCATTGGGGCGGACATGGTGGCAACAAAGAAGCAGGGCATGGTAATACAGAACATATGCCTGCTGTAACAAAACCGGAAGAGACGCATTAAACCCCTGTCCCCTAAAGGGGGACCTGGTTTGAATAGTTCTTATTGAGATTGATTACCCTGTAGGGGTAAAATGTTGGTAGAATAAATGTTACAGTGTATTCAGAACCCCGTAGGGGTTCAACATTGATGAGCAGAGAACAGAAAGATGAATGGAGATTCTCTTTTTCTTCCACCGGAAGAAGAAAGAGAACAAATCAAAGATTGCAAGGAACGATGCACAAAGAACAGAACGATGACAAACAAAATATAGTGCGAAAGGTTTGATGACTGGAATTTAATTATTTGGAATTTTTTATAACTGTTTATGGCATTACTCAGATACGAATCACAGGTACGGTCGCCGCTGGTAGAGGGTGACAAGGATTACCACCAGGTAACAGAAGATATTTGCCGCCCGGTGGAGGCCAAACCAACCAAAGCATGGTGGATCGGTTTTATTGTTTCTGTATTGTTCCTGTGTTTCGGAATCCTTTCCGTTACCATGGAGGTCATCTACGGAACCGGCCAGTGGAACCTGAACAAAACAGTGGGCTGGGGCTGGGACATCACCAACTTTGTATGGTGGATCGGTATTGGTCACGCCGGAACGCTGATCTCTGCTATCTTATTATTGTTCCGCCAGGGCTGGAGAACCGGTGTGAACCGTGCGGCTGAAGCGATGACCATTTTTGCGGTAATATGTGCAGGCCAGTTTCCTATCTGGCATATGGGTCGTGTATGGAATGCATTTTTTGTTCTTCCTTATCCCAATACAAGAGGTCCGTTGTGGGTTAACTTTAACTCACCGCTTCTGTGGGACGTATTTGCGATATCAACTTACTTCACCGTTTCATTATTATTCTGGTACTCCGGTTTGATTCCTGATCTGGCTACGCTGCGTGACAGGGCCAAAAAGAAATGGAGAAAAATGTTTTATGGTGTGGCTGCTTTTGGATGGACTGGCAGCACCAAACACTGGCAACGGCATGAAGCATTGTCATTGGTGTTGGCGGGATTGAGTACACCACTTGTATTATCAGTGCACACCATTGTATCCTTTGACTTCGCCACCTCAGTTGTGCCGGGCTGGCATACCACCATCTTCCCGCCTTACTTTGTTGCGGGGGCCATCTTCTCCGGGTTTGCGATGGTGCAAACACTATTGGTGGTTACCCGAAAGGTGCTGGGACTGGAAGAGTACATCACACTGGAGCATATTGATGTGATGAATAAGGTAATAGTGCTGACGGGTTCCATTGTAGGTATCGCCTATCTCACCGAGTTGTTCATGGCCTGGTATGGAGCCAATCAATACGAATGGTATGCGTTTAAAGATAACAGGCTGGATCTCTTCAGCCCGTATGGATGGAGTTACTGGATCATGATGGGATGCAATGTGCTGTCGCCACAGATATTCTGGTTCCGCAAAATGAGAAGGAACCTGCTGGTTACATTCTTCATGTCTATACTGGTGAATATCGGAATGTGGTTTGAACGATTTGTGATCATCGTTACTTCGGTGTACCGGGATTATCTGCCCAGTGCCTGGAGTACCTACTATCGCCCCACTATATGGGAAGTTGGATTTTATTTGGGAACATTTGGATTGTTCTTTACCTGCTATTTCCTGTTCTCCAAATTCTTCCCGGTTATTGCGCTGGCGGAAATCAAACATATATTAAAACGCAGCGGGGAAAATTATAAAGAGAAAATGGGCGATATAGATAAGGAAACTGTTGATGAATTTGGTGAGAAGCACGGACATGATCATGGAGCGTAGAAAAGCTACGAGCCGTTAGCTGTGAGCTACGAGCTGGTAGATTATATAAGGATAAAATGGTTTAGAGAGTTTCTTGCTCGCAGCTCGAAGCTCATAGCTAAAAGCTAAAAAAATGGCTGTAAAAAAATTTATAACGGGTAATTTTTATGACGAAGCAGTGTTGTTTCCTGCCGTAAAAAAGACACGCCGTTCCGGGTATAAGATTCACGACATCTTTACCCCTTTCCCCATCCATGGATTGGATAAGGCAATGGGCCTGCGGGATACCAGTCTTCATACTGCGGGGTTCATTTATGCAATTACCGGTACGGCCACTGCAGTTGGTTTTATTACCTGGGCCTTAACGGTAGATTGGCAACTCAATTTTGGCGGCAAACCCTTTTTTGCTTTACCTGCCTGGATTCCTATCACCTTTGAGCTGACGGTGTTGTTTGCCGCGGTAGGAATGGTGTTGACGTTCTGCTATCTCTGCCAGCTGGCCCCGTTTGTGAAGAAAGATCATTTTAATCTGCGCTCTACGGATGACACATTTGTAATGGTGCTGGAGTGCACGGACAAAACAAATGAGACAGAAGCGATGAGTTTTTTGCAAGGGCTCGGTGCTTCGGAAGTGCAGGTTCAATATAAAGAAACCGGCTGGTGGCTGGGCCGCTATGATAAGGATACCAAACGTTTTGAAAAGAAAGTGGAAAACGCAGCCCACTAAAATATATTTAAGAAAATGACGATGAAAAAAATATCACTCATAACAATAGGTATAGTAACTGTGGCTGCGCTGATAAGCTGCAGTAAGGTTCGCCGTAGCCCCGGCCGGGTATATATGCCGGATATGAATTATAGCCGGGCTTATGAAACCTATGCATCAACAGATAAATTGAAAGAAAAGTATAAGGGCATTAACTATACTGCCACGCCGGTTGCTGGTACAATAGCAAGGGGAGATATGACATGGGTGTACCCGTATAACAATGATTCAACTGGTTATGTAAATTCTAAATCTGTTGCAAATCCGCTTCCGGCATTAAGCGCTGTACAGTTCAAGGAAGCGGCCAGGTTATACCTGATCTACTGCGGCATTTGCCATGGCGAAAAACTGGATGGCAATGGCCCCTTGTGGAAAGATGGCAATGGCCCGTTTCCCAATGCACCAAGAAACTTGCTCACTGATCCGGTAGTAGCTACTATGGCAGAAGGAACCATGTTTCATTCGGTAACCTACGGCAAAAACAGTATGGGAAGCTATGCATCCCAGCTGAGCACAGAGCAACGGTGGATGGTGATTCATTATATAAAGGAAAAACAGGCAGCCAGCGGAGTAAAGGCTCCGGTCACAGCTGACACGGCTACCACAACAGGGAAATAATTTTTTGAAGAAATAAATAAATCGGGATGTCAATACGGGAACAATTCATAATACCGAAGCGATACAAGACCATTTCGTTTGCGCTGATGGCAATTGGGGTGCTGGCGATTATCGGTTTGTATGTAACGCATGGTGCCAAAAAAGATCATCATGAGCAGGCCCGTTTTTGGGCAGCGCTTTTGCACAATAGCGTTTACTTTTTACTGGTGGTAAATGCAGCCATGTTTTTTATTTGCGCCACCACACTGGCCTGGGGCGGATGGCAGATGGCGTTTCGCCGTGTGCCCGAGGCGATATCCGCAGTGGTTCCCGTTATCGGCGTTATTTCCGGTGTCATTCTTTTACTGATATGTTTTAACGGCGATCATGTGCTGTATCACTGGACAGATTCCAAAGCGGTGGACAACGATGAGATACTGACATGGAAGAAAGGATTTTTGAATAAAAACTTCTTTGTTTTCTGGACGGTGTTCACCATCGCTGCCTGGTCGTTGCTGGGATGGAAGATGAGAAAACTTTCCCGCAGTCTTGACGATAAACCATTAGAGTCAAAAGAAGCCGGAAGAAAATATATCTGGAAAAATACAGTTTGGGCAGCCATCTATATCGTTGTATTTGCCCTCACAGTTATGTCCTCCATTCCGTGGTTGTGGCTGATGAGTATTGATGCGCACTGGTACAGCACCATGTACAGCTGGTACACCTTCGCCAGTTCCTTTGTAGCGGGCATGTCGCTGATAGCCCTGTTCTTTATCTTTCTGAAGAATAACAACTACCTGGAATATGCCACCGAAGAGCACCTGCATGATATCGGAAAATTCATGTTCGCCTTCTCTGTATTCTGGACCTATCTGTGGTTCTCGCAATACATGCTGATATGGTACAGTAACCAGCCGGAGGAAACCACCTATTTTAAACCAAGGGCGCAGGGGCCGTACAGCGGCATTTTCTGGCTCATGTTCATCATCAATTTCCTGGCACCGCTGTTGTTATTAATGAAGAGAGGAGCGAAAAGAAATTATTCGACGATTACATTCATGGCGTTGCTCATCATATTCGGACACTGGCTGGACTTTTTCCAGATGGTATTTCCGGGCACATCGCCGGACCATGTTCCTGTATTGTTATACGATTTTGGGGTAGCGCTTGGGTTTGTGGGACTAATCATGTTTGTAACAGCAAAGGCATTAAGCAAGTCGTCTTTGCTGGCAAAGAACCATCCTTTTGTAAAAGAAAGTTTGATTCACCATACGTAAATTAGGTCTGACGGTCTCCGTCTGACCTAAAGAAAATAATGGATTAATAAAATAATGGATTAATAAGTCAGACCGGGACGGTCAGACTTTAAAAGAATAGATTATGCAATCATTTTTTGTAATCGCCATTTTAGGACTGGGTTTCCTGATCACCTTCCAGATAGCCAAGGCCAGTGAGTATGTGGCTGTGTTGCGGGGGGAAGAAAAAGCCAGGAAGCAGGCAAACCGGGTCAATGCCTTTTTGCTGCTTGCGTTTCTTATCATTGGCCTCATAGGTGTTTATTATTGTAATGTAAAACTGAAGGGAAAAATACTGGGAGAGCCGGCATCAGATCATGGGATATTGATTGACAGGATGCTTTATATAACCATCGCCCTGACAGGAGTTGTTTTTGTTATTACACAGGTATGTTTGTTCTGGTTTTCATTTAAATACCAGGAATCCGACAAGAGAAAACCGTACTTCTATCCTCACAATAACAAGCTTGAACTTATCTGGACGGTGATTCCGGCAATTGCCCTTACTGTGCTGGTTGGGTTTGGTTTGTTTTACTGGTTTAAAATAACCGGCGACGCACCTAAAGATGCCATGGTGGTGGAAGTAACCGGAAAACAGTTTGGCTGGGAATTCCGCTATCCGGGTAAAGACGGGGTACTCGGAAAAAAATACTATAAAGAAATTAATCCTGCCAAAGGCAATCCGCTTGGGCAGCTTTGGGATGATACACACAATCATGATGATGTATGGATGGAACAGGAGATGCACCTGGTAGTAGACAAGCCGGTGAAACTGGTTATTGGTTCTAAAGATGTAATTCATGATGTGGGCCTTCCCCATTTCAGGATGAAGATGGATGCCGTGCCGGGCACACCTACCACCATGTGGTTCACGCCAAGATTTACAACCAAAGAAATGATAGAAAAAACAGGCAAGCCCAATTTTGTATTTGAGCTTGCCTGCGACCAAATGTGCGGAAAGGGCCACACCGGTATGCGGGGTGTGGTAGTGGTGGAAACTCAGGAAGAGTTTGATGCATATATGGCAAAACAAACGCCGCAATATCTGAAAGCAAATCCGCCGGATACTGCCGCTAAAGGGCCTACGGCATCTGTGGTACTAAAAGATAAATAAGAAAAAGACCCAGCGGTCTTTAAAATAAAAGAATATGAGCGACGCAATGCATTTACATCCGGAAGTGGTGACCACACATGAAGTTCATCATGATGAGCACCATGTTCATCATCATAAGGAGACGTTTATTACAAAGTACATCTTCAGCCAGGATCATAAAACGATCGGAAAACAGTTTTTGGTCACCGGAATCATCTGGGCCATTATCGGAGGATTGTTTTCTGTACTGTTCCGTTTGCAATTGGGTTACCCGGATACGAATTTCCCTATTCTGGAAACGATATTCGGCAAATGGGCTGAAGGCGGACAGATAAAACCTGAATTCTATTATGCCCTTATCACCATGCACGGCACCGTGCTGGTGTTCTTTGTGTTGACAGCCGGATTGAGCGGAACTTTTGCCAATATACTTATTCCATTGCAGTTGGGAGCAAGGGATATGGCATCGCCATTTCTGAATATGCTTTCCTACTGGTTTTTCTTTTTAGCCAGTGTTGTCATGTTATCTTCTTTATTCATTTCCACCGGTCCTGCTGCAGGGGGATGGACAATATACCCGCCACTAAGCGCATTGGGGCAGGCATCCGAGGGGTCCAAACTTGGAATGGATTTATGGCTGGTAAGTATGGCATTGTTCATCGTGTCATCATTGCTTGGCGGGTTGAACTATATTACTACGATACTTAATATGCGTACAAAGGGGATGAGCATGACCAGGATGCCCCTTACCATGTGGGCGATCTTCTTTACTGCTATATTAGGGGTGCTTTCTTTCCCTGTATTATTATCAGGCGCTATTCTTTTATTGTTTGACCGTAATCTTGGCACAAGCTTTTATCTCAGCGATATTACATTTCCGGACGCTACCGGCGCCATGGTGGCCTTGCCCAATGAAGGCGGCAGCGCTATTCTTTTCCAGCACCTGTTCTGGTTCCTTGGCCACCCGGAGGTGTATATCATCTTATTACCGGCCATGGGCATGGTGTCTGAAATACTTTCAGTCAACTCAAGGAAACCCATCTTTGGTTATATGGCGATGCTCGGCTCGTTGTTCGCCATTGCCATCCTTGCATTCTTAGTGTGGGCCCACCATATGTTTGTTACAGGATTGAATCCGTTCCTCGGTTCCGTATTCGTGTTGCTGACGTTGCTGATTGCCGTACCATCGGCCATCAAAGTATTCAATTGGCTCACGACATTGTGGCGGGGCAACATAAGGTTTACTCCGGCTACTTTATTTGCAATCGGATTCGTAAGTTTATTTATTTCCGGCGGGTTGACAGGTATCTTCCTTGGCAACTCCACCATAGATATTCACCTGCATGATACCATGTTCGTGGTAGCTCACTTCCATATTGTGATGGGGGTAGCATCCATGTTCGGCATGTTTGCAGGTATTTATCACTGGTTCCCGAAAATGTTTGGCCGGTACATGAACAGCACACTTGGTTATATTCATTTCTGGGTGACCATTATCGGCTCTTATCTTATTTTTTGGCCCATGCACTACCAGGGTCTTGCCGGTATGCCAAGACGTTATTTGGATAAGAGCTCATGGGTTTCATTCAACAATTTTGGTGAACTGGATAAAATGATCACTATTGTTTCTATTATAGTATTTGCCGTGCAGCTGATGTTTGTGTTTAATTTCTTCTATTCCATTTTTAAAGGAAGGAAAGTGACAACTCCCAATCCATGGGGTTCTAATACATTGGAATGGACAACGCCGATTCGACCAGGGCACGGAAACTGGGAAGGAGAAATTCCTGAAGTTCACCGCTGGCCTTATGATTATGCAAAAGATGGAAGAGAGTTCATCCCGCAAACAGAGCCGGTGGGTGAGAATGAGAGTAAGCATTAGGGGCCTCCCCAAACCCCTCCGCAGGAGGGGCTTATGGAACCCGATTAATTAATAGATTGTAAAAGCCCCGTAGGGGTGGAATATTGGTAGCTCCGGGTTTTAACCCGGAGAATGAAAAGATAAATCAAGATTCAGAGCCCCGTAGGGGCGGTACATTTGTTGAGTAACGAACAGAACGATGAAGAGTGCGATGCAACAGACGATGATAGTAGCACAGGTGTCGGGTAAATAAAAAAATTGTTCTTAAAAATATTGCGAAGGCGGAAATGAAGAAGATAAAAGATTATTTGTTGCTGATCAAACCTTCGCTGAGTATCATGGTGGTGTTCAGTAGTGTGATGAGTTTTGCACTAACGAAAGGCTCGGAAGCCTATGTGGATTTTTGGAAAATGGTGCTCTTGCTCTTTGCAGGTGGGATGCTGGTAACAGGCAGTGCAAATGCCATTAACCAGGTAGTTGAAAAAGATACCGATGCGCAGATGAAACGTACGGCCAAACGCCCAATAGCGTCAGGCCGTATGAGTGTAACAGAAGGATGGGCCTTTGCCATCATTACCGGGACGGCGGGAGTTTTTATTCTCGGAAATTATTTCAACTGGCTGGCGGCGGGATTAGCGGCGTTTAGTTTGTTTCTGTATGCGTTTATCTATACACCGCTGAAGAAAGTGAATTCAATAGCGGTGTTGATGGGTGCTGTGCCGGGCGCATTGCCTTGTTTGATTGGCTGGGCAGCGGGAGATAATAATTTAGGAACAGGGGGATGGATATTGTTTGCCTTTCAGTTTTTTTGGCAGTTTCCCCATTTTTGGGCGATTGCATGGGTGGCACACAGGGATTATTCGTCAGTCGGGTTTAAATTATTGCCGGCAGACCAGGGGCCAACAAAATTTACAGCGCTGCAGACAATTATGTATTCGCTGCTGCTGGTACCTGTAACACTGGCGCCCTATTTTACAGGGATGTGCAGTTACACAGATGTGCAGGGTATAATAAGTTTGGGATTGATAGGGCTGGCGAATTTGTTTATGATAGGAAGATGTGTGACACTGTACAGAAAAATGGATGTGGGATCGGCAAGAAAAGTGATGTTTGGAAGTTATATGTATTTGCCGGTGGTGATGCTGGCGTTTTTATTAAGTAAGGCATAATTTATTAAGCAGTGATGGATATTGTGAGTAATCAACAACGAAAAAAAATTCATCCCCACAAGTTTACCATGTGGGTGGCCATAGGCAGTATGGTGATGATGTTTGCCGGGCTGACCAGCGCTTTTATTGTCAAAAGCAACCAGGTTGGATGGAGAACGGTGAACATACCGAAAGTGTTCTGGATTTCAACTGCTGTGATTATTGCCAGCAGCATAACGGTGCAGCTGTCGCTAAGATCTTTTAAGCAAAGGGAAATGAACCGTTACCGGCTGTTGACCGGACTCACATTGTTGCTGGGAGTTGCATTTGTGGCGTTGCAATGGCTGGGTTTTCAGCAATTGTGGGAGCAAAAAATACAGCTCAAAGGTTCAGGAGCCGGGCAGTTCCTGTATGTGATCTTTGGATTGCATGCGATACATGTTGTGGGGGGAATACTTGCTTTGATCGTCATGTTCATCAAAGCATTTGTGGGAAAAGTAAAGCTGTATAGCAGTGTACCGGTCGAAGTAATGGCAACTTACTGGCATTTTGTAGATCTTTTGTGGTTGTATTTATTGATTTTCTTTTTAGTGATTGGATAACGATGAATTTTTTGATTTGAATTTTTAAAATAACGTATGTCAACACAAGCAACTGTACATCAGACCAAATGGTGGAGTGGCGGTAAAAGCCCCTTCAACCTGGAGTATGGCAAGCTGATGATGTGGTATTTTTTGATGAGTGATGCTTTCACTTTCGGCGCCTTTCTTATTTCGTATGGCAGCATCCGTTTCAGCCAGAATTTCTGGCCCGATCCCAACGTGGTATTCAATGCACTTCCGGGGGCGGGGCATGCCAATTTACCATTGGCCTTTGTAAGTGTAATGACTTTCATTTTGATCATCAGTTCGGTTACCATGGTGCTGGCCGTGCATGCAGGGCATAAGCAGGATAAGTCGGGTGTTATTAAATGGATATCCTGGACCATTGTTGGCGGACTGGCCTTCTTAGGTTGCCAGGCATGGGAGTGGCACCACCTGATTACCGGTGAGCATGCAGTGCTGGTAAATAATCATATTGAAATCATCGGGCAGAATATGGGTGAGAACCCGTGGGGTCAATTAGCAGATCCAGGGTTAGTGCAATCATCATTGGCAGCCAGTTCGCATGAAACACTGGTGCACCTGGTTCATGAATATCCGAATGCAAGCGCCGCTGGTGTGACGCATGAGGCAATGGAAAAAATGACACCCGGGCAGCTGGCCGGAATGGTTGATGTGGCCCATGCGCATATCCGGGAAAAAGGCCCCATTGCATTTGGCGGCTATTTCTTTGGCATCACCGGCTTCCATGGATTCCATGTGTTTTCCGGTGTTATCATCAATACTGTGATGCTCATTATGACACAGAAAAACGTATTTCAGAATAAAGGACATTACCTGATGATAGAAAAAGCCGGGCTGTACTGGCACTTTGTGGACCTGGTATGGGTATTTGTGTTCCTTTGTTTCTATTTGATTTAATTAAAACGACCAGGGCGGAAAGCCTTGGATTTTGATATTTGTTATTTGTAATTTTTTATTATTATGCAACATCCGGCATTTGAAGAAGTAACCATTCATCATCATCAGGCAGATGACAGGTCGTTCAGGAAAAAAGTGATACGGACCACCATCATTCTTTCTGTCATTACGGTGATTGAGCTCGGGCTAGGTTTATTATTATATGCGTTGCAACTGCCCGACGACCTGCGCAGGCTGCTGATAAAAGGGGTGATCATTATCCTTTCCCTGGCCAAGGCATTTTATATCGTATCTATATTCATGCACCTCGGCGATGAGATACGGAACATGATCATGACCATTGTGGTCCCGCTGATGCTATTTATCTGGTTCATCCTGGCCTTTATCATTGATGGTAATTCATACAAGAATCTGAGGAATAATTATGACCTGCATTTCAAAGAAAGCACCATGCTGAAAGACCAGCACAAGGAAAAGAAAGAGGAAGTGAAACCAGCGGAGAAAAGCGGTAAAGAGTAAATCGGGGAGCCGTTAGAAATATTTACCAAACCATTCGCCGCCTGGTGAATGGTTTTTATTTTAGAAAACCGAATGAACCAAAAAGCTTTATATGCAGTGCTGCTGACCATCATGCTGCCCCTTACTGCCTATTTTATTGTAAAGAATAAAAGTCAGCATGCCATCGTGATGCCCCGGCACTACCTGCCCGATACGGTGATGGAAGTGGTGAAGAAAGGAAAACGGGTGAATGATACGATATGGCACAAAGTGGCTGACTTTTCGTTGAAGAACCAGGAAGGCAAAACGATATCCTGGAAGAACCTGAAGGGAAAGATTGTTGTTGCCGATTTCTTTTTTACCCGTTGCCCTACCATTTGCCCCGGCCTTACCCGCAATATGAAGCGAATGGCGGAAGGCATACACAATGGAAAAAGAGTGGGCGACAGGATGAATAATAAAGTTCATTTTCTTTCTTTCAGCATTGACCCGGACAGGGATTCGATACAGGAATTAAAAAAATGGGCCGACCGGTTCCAGATAAACCCGGAGAACTGGTGGCTGCTGACAGGTAACAAGCAGGAGATATATAATCTTGTCATCAATGAGATGAAAGTGATGGCCGAGGATGGACATGGGGTGGACACCAGCTTCATCCATACCGATTATTTTGTGCTACTGGACAGCAACCGCTATGTGCGGGGCTATTACCATGGGCTTGATTCTGTTTCTTTGGCCAAATTATCAGAGGATATGCTGTTGCTGACCATGGAAAAGGGCAAGAATTCAAAAAGTTTCTTTGACGGCAAGCTGCAGCTCATTGCCGTAGTTTTTTTGCTGGCAATACTGGGCGCAGGATTGCTGATTTATTTTTTTAAAAAGAACCGCTAATGCTACAGGCAGTTTGGAAAAAGAATGACAGGAAAGCAAGGATACTCATCTTCAGTTTTTCTATAGTGATTTTTACAGCGATCATGATACTGGGAAGGGTGAAGCTGGATATAAACCCCGGGTTTGATGTACACCTGTTTGCCAAAGCCAATGCCATCATCAATTCTTCTGTGGCGCTTTTACTGATCATTGCTTTGATTGCTGTTAAAAGCAAAAACTATGTGCTGCACCGCAACCTGATGATGACGGCCATGTTTCTCTCCGTTCTTTTTTTAGTAAGCTATATTGGTCATCATTTATTTGCCGGTGAAACAAGGTTTGGCGATATTAACCATGACGGCATCGTAACCGACATAGAGAAAACTGCTGTGGGCAGCAGCCGGATGATCTATTATATCTTATTGGGAACACATATCCCCCTGGCGGGCATCATCCTTCCTTTTATTCTTTTCTCTGCTTACCGGGCGCTGACAGGTGAGTTTGACAAACACAAAAAACTGGTACGCATTACCTGGCCCGTCTGGTTTTATGTGGCGGTAACAGGAGTGGTTGTTTACTGGATGATCAGTCCGTATTATAATTGACGATATTATATCTTCCCTCTCCACTCATCTTCTTCCGCTTTTTCTGCCAGTCTTTTTTGTTTCAGCCTTTCGGGTATCTGTTCAACATACATGGCTACAATGATGATGACATGATAAATGAAAAGCAGGAGTACCACGAGAGAAAAAGAATAATGCTTCATCCACTGGTATTCTGTAAAAGCTGAATAGGCGCCGCTGATGATAAGTAAAATGACCGCATAGGTTTTTTGCAGTCCCAGCAAAACAAAAGCGGCGATTGCGAAAAGATAACCCGGTATCATAGGGTTGGTGGCCTTGCCGGGTATGGCCACTGCAATATGCTGTATCAAACAAGTAAGCGAAAGCAGCACACCAAAGATGCCGCCATATTCACATAAATTTTTTTGACTGTTTGTAATTGGATCCTGAAAAGACATGTAGCAAAATAAAGAAGAATGGATTAAAATCCCAGCTCTTCTGCCGGGTCCCAAAAAAGTTTTTTAAATTCCACCACCTGGTCGTTCTTTACTTTAATGCCTTCTTTCTTCAATAGTTTTTCCATATTGCCGGGCGGTGAAAAATGATGTTTGCCGGATAAAATGCCAAGCCGGTTCACCACACGATGGGCGGGCACCCTGGGCCGCACCCTGCCGGCGCCGTTCATAGCCCAGCCCACCATTCGGGCAGAAGATTTGGCACCGAGGCAGGCAGCAATGGCGCCATAACTGGTTACTCTGCCTTTTGGAATTTGCCGGGCTACTTCAAAGACGAGTTCAAAGAAATTTTCATCCCGGCGGCCGGAGGGCTTTACGGTTCTTAGTTTTTCTGTTGATTTTTTCTTTATAGCCATGAAGTGAAATTATGAATTTTGGCATTTTTAACCCACCCCTTTCAAAGAGTTATCTACTGGCAAATTCCTCTGCCCCTCCGAGGAGGGGACGACGAGTCTGTTTATTTTTTGTAAGCAGGTTGTAACGGAGTGGTTCGGGTACATTTTCATATTGATAAGGGCAATGCCGGCAACCGTTACCACAGCAATAGCCTTTTTTAAGATGATACTTTTCAGTAAGTACCACCAGGCCATCCTCATTGATGTAAAAGTCTGTGCCTTCAATCAGTTCGTTCATCTTCTTTCAATAATTTTTTCAGTTCATCATCTTTTTCTTTTCCCGGCAGCACTGCGGGCAACGAAAAACATAAATAATGGATGCGGTTGCTGCCGGCTATATCCAGCGATTCATAATGTGTTTTGATCTTTAATTCATCAGCAATACTTTCCTGGCTGTAAACATTAGCATTATCGTTATGCAAAGTACATCCGTACAATTCAATAACGAGTTTAGTGAATTGATACAGGTCCGGACTGTCCGTCTTCAGATGTATTAAACCACCGGGAACAAGAAATTGTTGATAGAGGCGAAAAAATTTTGGATGGGTAAGGCGTTTTTTTGCTTTAGACGTTCTTAACTGCGGGTCGGGGAAGGTGATCCAAATCTCAGCTACTTCATTTTTGACAAAGTATCCTGCTGCCTGGTCTATTTCAGTTCGCAGGAAAGCCACATTAGTGAGGTTTTGCTGTAATGCTTTTTTAGCGCCTACCCAGATTCGGTTTCCCTTCAGGTCGATACCGATGAAATTTCTGTCGGGATGGAGCTGGCCAAGACCCACGGCATATTCGCCTTTGCCGCAGGCCAGCTCAAGTATTATGGGATTATTGTTTTTAAAAAAAACATTCCAATTGCCCGCCATGTCTTTGGGATACTGCAGCACATTGGGGAATGTGTTCAGTTCGGCAAACCGCAAAAGTTTTTTCTGGCCCATGGGCGGCAAAGGTAGCCCGTAAATAAAAAAGCCCCGACGTTTTAGCGTCAGGGCTACAAGTACATATGAGAAAACTGCTGTAGGGGGAGGGTTCGAACCTCCACGGGGCAGTTAGCTGTAGTACAATCCCGATAGCTATCGGGATCAAAGTGGTCGACCCTGGTCGTTCAATCCGCCTCGGCGGACTGAACGGCTCTATACTACGTTTATCCTGTTTTCCCCACCCCCGAGACAAGAGGGTATGTCTGCCGGTGCTTTCGCAATTTCATCACCCCACAGTATGATCAGCGATTAAATAAAGAACTGATAGAGCAAAAATAAAGGAATAGCCTCTTGTATTCCAAAAAATTCAATATTTATTTTAAATATTTAGATAATATTCAATAATATTGTTCATTATAGAAAACATTCTAAAAACAGGTAGCAAAATGCCATCCAAATTAAATTTTGACAAACTGGACCAGCAGATCATCCATCACATGATGAACGATGCCAATATTTCCTATGCGGAGCTGGGAAAAAAATTCTTTGTATCAGCCGGAACGATTCATGTACGGATAAAAAAATTGCAGGATGCAGGTATCGTAAAGGGCACCCGTTTTAATATAGACCTGAAACAGCTCGGCTATGACGTCATTGCATTTATCGGCATTTATTTAAAAGAAAGCTCCCTATATGATACAGTTGCGAAAGAGCTGCAAAAAATGCCGGAGATAGTGCGGCTGAACTACACCACAGGCAACTATAGTATGTTTGCCGAAATCGTTTGCAAGGATATTTCGCAATTGAAATTTGTGTTGCATGACCAGTTGCAAAAGATAAAAGGAATTGAACGGACAGAAACTTTTATTTCGCTGGAAGAAAGTTTTGACCGGAATGTAAAGATTGCCCCCTGAGAACCGGAAAGGGGTTTGTAAATTCTCCGATCAATGAAAGATTATTCCAGGTTTTATGGTTCGCTTGCATTGCTTATCATCCTCAATGTGCTTATCAAGCCATTATGGATATTCGGCATTGACCGGCAGGTGCAGAATGTGGTGGGCACTGCTGCCTACGGAGCCTATTTTTCACTGTTTAATTTTTCCATTGTACTTAGCTTTTTACTCGATTGGGGACTAACGGCCTATTATAACAGGCAGCTGGCAACGGGAAAAGAAAATTTTACAAACAAGGCCGGCAATTTTCTTTTTATCAAACTATTCTTCGCTGTTATTTATACCATAGTGATTCTGTCAGTTGCCTGGCTATCGGGAATCCGCAGGTGGGATATTTTATGGTATGTGATCTTTATCCAGGTCTTTACTTCGCTGTTTATTTTTTTCAGAAGCATCATCACCGCACAGCAATGGTTTCGTACAGATGCATGGCTTTCTGTGCTGGATAAAACACTGATGATAGTGATTTGCGGAAGCTTTCTTATTATTCCTTCCGCCTTTGGCACCATGACGGTTGAGCGATTCCTGCAGGTGCAGGCAACCTGTACAGGTCTTGCCATGTTAAGTGCCGCCGGTATTGTTTTGAGAAGAGGAATAAGTTTCTCTGTATTTAATAATTCGGTACTTGATTTTAAAATACTGAAACCCGCTCTGCCATTCGCCATCATTGTATTGCTCATGTCTGTGCATTACCGGCTGGATGGTTTTTTGCTGGAGCGATTGCATCCCAATGGAGATTATGAAGCAGGGTTATATGCCGGGGCCTATCGCCTGCTCGATGCCGCCAATATGATCGGGTTTCTTGTAGCCTCCTTTCTCTTGCCTTTTCTTGCCCGGCAATGGAGCGGGAAAAGTAATATTGACGAAGTTGTGCTGATAAGCCGAAACCTGCTGATTATTTTTTCCCTTTTTATCAGCAGCACAACAATTTTTTTAGCCCCCTGGATTCAACAACTATTGTATCATAATGATAATGCTGCAGCAATAGCTGTATTGCAGTATTGCCTGCCGGCGCTGATTGGTTATTCGCTGGTGCAAGTGTATGGAACAGTAATGACGGCAACCGGGCATATCATTCAATTTTGTTATATCGTCTTATCTTCTGTTGTTTTAAATGTAACACTGAACCTGCTGCTGATTCCCGATCACGGGGCAAAGGGGTCTTGCATGGCAGCATTGATCAGCCAGGGCTATTGCGGTGCGGCAACGCTGGTCTATTGCCGGCAAAAACTAAAAATCCCTGTTCAGTTTCGTTCTTTAGTCGTATACGTTTTACTGGGCGCTTTACTTTGTGGATTCTTTTATTTCTGCAGAAGTGTTACTTTCAGTAAGTGGATTGTAGTGGTGGGAGCAGGGGTAATCTGCCTTGTTGTGGTGATGGCAGCCAGGCTTTTTAATCTGGCTAAATGGAAAACAATATTCAGATCAAATATTTAAAACAACGTACAATGCCTGATATTTTTGATCTTATTGGCCGGTGGTGGAAACGGATGTCGGCCGTAGTGTTGCTTTCGCTGCTGGCAGTGGGAATCATTACCTTTTTAAAGCCCTTGAAATATCTTTCTGTATCAACAGCAGTAGCTGCCAGTTCTTTTGCTTCAGACAAATCCAAAATTTTTAATGAGAACATCGAGGGATTGTATTCCACACTTGGCTCTGCTGATGACCTGGATAAAATAATCGGTACCGCCAGCCTGGATACCGTTTACCTCGCTGTAGCAGCACGGTTCAATCTTTTTGATCACTATAAAATTAAGGGGCCCGAAAATAAAGCGCTGACAAAAGCAGCAGCGGAGTTAAAAGAAAATACAAAAGTGATGAAGAGCGAATACGGTGAGTTGAAAGTGAAAGTATGGGATACAGATAAAAACCTGGCCCCGCAACTGGCCAATGCCGTGATGGACAAATTGAACAGTATTCATCAGTCAGTACAGAATGAGAATAATATTGCTGTATTGAATAATTTACAATCCAGCCGTCAAAAGATTATAACGGAGGTTGACAGCCTGACGAATTCCCTGCAATACGATAGCGCAAACGCTTTAATAAGATCAACCATTATCACTATAGAAAATAAAAGAACCCGTACTATCCGCCGGAACACACTGCTAGGGCAATTGGAGGAATATGAAAAACTGATCAGTCAATACCAGCTGATGGCCGACAGTAAGACCCCTGTCCTGAATATTGTAGAAAAAGCCCGGGCATCAGTAAAGCCGGACAAGCCGAAACGAATACAAATTCTTGTTGCCACGGCTGTTCTCAGTTTTCTTTTTGCATTACTGGCAGCACTGGTGATGGAAAGAAGAAAAACTGAAGGAAAGTGACCGGTTATATTTACAAAGACAGATTTCTCTTCACGCTGCTCGCTGCATTATTCATTGCGGCAGCTGCGGCTGCAGTTTTTACTGAACAATATTTGCTGGCAGCTATTCCCTTTATAGTCATAATTTTTTATGCAGGCTGGCAAAACCGCAACCTGGTCTTTTTGCTGCTGCTGTTCAGTATTCCATTTTCTTTTGAATATAATTTTTCTTCCGGTCTGGGTACGGATGTTCCCGATGAGCTATTAATGCTTTTTGTATCAGGTCTGTTTCTTGCCTACTTGATTTATTTACCTGCAGCTGTTTCAAAAGAAATGCTTCGTCACCCGTTGTTATTTTTATTGCTTATCAGTCTCAGTTGGATGCTGGCTACCGTTTTGTTTTCAACGCAACCGCTCATTTCAATAAAATTTCTACTGGCGAAATGCTGGTATATCGGGGCGTTTGTGCTGGTGCCGATGATCATATTCAGGGAAAAGAAATTCATCCGTACTTCAGCTGCAACAATTGCCGGGGCCATGTTCCTTATTACCGTCGTTGTCATGATACGCCATTTCGGAGATGGATTCAGGTTTGCCAATATCAATGATGCAGTAACCCCCTTCTTCCGGAACCATGTTAATTATTCAGCGATGCTGGTTTGTCTTATTCCGGTGATGATTGCTTTTTTTAGCGGCACACAAAAAAAAGAACAAAAAATTTTATTAGCAATAGTCGTTCTGGTTTCCCTGACCGCTTTATTTTTTTCTTATGCAAGAGGTGCGTGGGCGGCTCTTATAGTTGGATGGATATCTTATTGGATGATAAAAAGAAAAATGCTTTTCTACGGCTATATCGTTGCCATTTTTATTACGCTTGGCGCTGTGCTATGGTTGAAAAGCGATGACCGGTATTTAAAATACAGCAACGATTTTAATACCACGATTTTTCATACCAACTTTACCGAGCATCTGATCGCCACCTATAAGCTGAAAGATGTTTCTACTGCCGAGCGGTTTTATCGATGGATCGCCGGGGTGAGGATGATAAAAGACAAACCACTTACCGGGTATGGGCCGAATACATTTTATTATCATTATAAAGGATATGCTGTGCCGGCTTTTAAAACATGGGTAAGCAATAACAATGACCGATCAACTGTTCACAATTATTTTTTACTGACAGTTATTGAACAGGGGATTCCCGGCTTGCTGCTTTTACTTGTTCTGTTTGGGGCGATGCTGCACTATGCCCAATATTTATATCATCGGATAAAGGATCCTTTTTATAAAACGACAGCCATTACGACTGGAGTAATCATAACGATGATAATTGTAGTTAATCTTTTGAGCGACCTTGTTGAAACGGACAAGATTGGAAGCCTTTTCTTTCTATGCCTGGCAACCTTGATTGTTACAGATATAAACACAAGAAAAAAATCAGATCCTGCCACGAACATTTAGTGCATCTCTCAATCCGTTTCCCAGCAGGTTAAATGCCAATACGAGCAACATGATGGCAAAACCGGGAACTAAGGCCAGCATCGGGTTCTGGGTAATGACAAAATTGTAATTCTCTTTTATCATCAACCCCCAGCTGGGCTGCGGTGGCTGCACACCAATACCCAAAAAACTTAATCCGGCTTCAATTACAATTGCCGATGCAAAATTAGAAGCTGCTATCACCATCACCGGTCCCATGATGTTGGGCCATATATGCCGTACAATTGTTCTGAAATCTGAAAAGCCAAGAGCCCTTGTTGCTTCCACATACTCCAGCTCCCGCACAGCTAATACCTGTCCTCTTACCAATCTTGCCACATTCACCCACATTGTGAGGCCGACGGCAATAAACACCTGCCAGAAACCTTTACCCAGGGCCAGTGTAATGGCAAATACCAATAGTAATGTGGGGATACTCCAGATAACATTGATGAACCACATAATGATATTGTCCGTTCTTCCCCGGTAATATCCGGCAACGGAGCCGAGTACCAGGCCAATGCTCAAAGAGATGATAACAGTAATAAGGCCGACGCTTAAACTTACCCTGGTGCCAACTATAAGGCGGCTTAAGATATCCCTTCCATATTTATCCGTTCCGACAAGAAATTTTTTTGTGATTACCGGTGTTGGTGCTGTTTGAGATGTATGGTACGCCTGTCGTTCCGTTACCCCTTCATCAATAAACTTCTGAACAATAATGCTGTCAGCTTTTTGTTCATGGCTTATAATGGGGACATAATGATAAACATCTTCTTTACCCGAAATTAATTGTTTGAAAAAGCCGGTAGCCTTAACATCCTTTTCCTTTTTTACTTTGATAAAGCTTTGTTCGAAACCCGGTTTTTTCCCATCAATCTCAACGATGATGCGATTGGCATAAGGAGAAGAATCGGGAGCAATGAAATAAGCAAAAATCGCCAACAGCACTGCCAGGGCAATTACAATCAAACCAAACACAGCGCCTTTGTTTTTTTTAAGCCGCTTCCATGCTGCTTGCTGAAAAGATGGAGATTGACTCATGCTGGGAAAGTTAAGCTAAGAGTTTGAAAGAGAAAAGGAGATAAAGAGAGAACTGTATAACTCTTTTGCTCTTTCACTCCTTTGCCCTCTTAGCTTACTCTCCTTCCTTTCCATTCATACTTGCCAAACTGTCCGAAAAGACCGGATACAATTGTATAAATAGTATGAAGGGGCTGAAAAAAGAAAAAAAGTCTTATTGCCCATTGTTTGCCGAAGAAGTTGGAGAGGGATATAAAGAAAGGAAATTCTATTACAGTTTTTGCTATCCATAATGCACCCAGGTAAAGCCAATAATATGAGCAGAAGAATCCGGCTACAGCTAATACCAGAAAAGAAAGATTGAAAATATATACCAGCAATAATACCGGAAATATCCTTTTATCGTCATAACTCTTTGCCTTGCTGGCCCAGCGGATGCGCTGGTTAAAAAAAGCTTTCCACGTCTTCATCGGTTGTGTAGCTACAATGGCATCTTTTGATTTCAGATAATGAACCTTGTCAGGATATTTTTTCCATATTTTATGCATCAGCAGCATATCATCGCCGGAGGCAATATGATCAATGCCGGCAAAACCAGCTACTTCATCAAATACTTTTCGTTCATAAGCAAGGTTAGCGCCGTTGCACATCGTCAGTTTGTTTTTATAAACAACGGCGCCGGTGATTCCCTGCAACACCATAAAATCCATTGCCTGGAAAACTTGTAAAAACGAAGAATTGCAATCAACAACAACAGGACTGGTAATAAATACAGATCTTTTTTCTTCTTTAAAAGATGCAATTGTCTTTAACCAGTTTTCCGGCGGTATGCAGTCGGCATCTGTGGTAATAATGAGGTCGCCGTTTGCAGCAGCGATGCCGGTCTCAATCGCTTTCTTCTTGTAAGAGTTTATTCCTTCCTCTTTAAGCTGTATCAGTTTGACAGCAGGGAATTTCCGGACAACATCCGCTGTTCCATCAGTTGAGTGATCGTCCACAACGATTACTTCAAATAATTCTTTAGGGTAGGTTTGCTGTTGCAATGCATCCAGCAATTTTCCGATAGTATCTTCTTCATTTCTTGCAGGGATAATAATGCTGAGTCTTGTTTTTGACAAAGTGGCGGCAAGTATAAACTCAGGAATGGACCTCCACGCAAGCCAGTAATAGAGAATAATCAGGCTGTAGATAATAAATAAAGCTATGATGATGTAAAGCAGAATCATGTGATGAAGCAAAACTAATCATTGCCATCAGTGCAGCAAAGCAGGTAATATTTCCTGAACATGCTTTTCATGCAGCACCTGGTGGCCGGAATGAATGACGGATAAAGTGCAATGGTCTTCTATTCCTTTCCTGAACTTTTCGCCTACCGAGGAAAGGATGATGCGGTCATGCATGCCATATACCAGGCGAACCGATGTCTTATTATTGTTGATAAGGGACTTGATTTTCTTTAACCGGGGTTTGAGTTTTCTCAGTGTTGTCCATCGTGCATATAACAATCGCCGCACCTCCTTATCACCGATATAATAGTTCACAAATTTGAAAATACTTGCATTAACCAGTTTTAGTTTGTTCAGGATTTTCAAAAATCCAAAGAACCAGCCCGGATGTTTCAGGGTAAAGGCAAAGAATTTATTTCCCGGCCATGTTTGTGTGGAAAGCCAGTACCAGAAATTTACTTTTAATCCATCAGGGGCCAGTAATACCAATTTTTCAATTCTTTCAGGAATGGCCTGGTAAATAGTTAATGCAATCCTTCCGCCAAGACTAAAGCCTATGAGAGAGAGTTTTGTGTTTTGAGTTTCGGGTTGCGAAGGCTCGGGGCTGATGATTCCCTCAATAATTTGCAGTAAGTCCTTGCAAATAATATTCAGGCCTTCATTCCACTCCGTTTTGCCATGAAAGGGCAGGTCAATGGAGTAGAAAGTGTACTGATTGCCAGCATATTTAGCTAAGAATTCAAATGTAGGGGCGTCTTCTCCATAGCCATGAAAGCATATAGCTGTCTTTGGCCCGGAGCCAAGTCGGAGATACCCGATGGTGGAGTTTCTATAGCTAAGATGACCCTGTTCCATTATCCTAAGAGGAAATAAATATTTCCGGAAAAATTAAGTTGTACATGTCAAATATAATATTAATTTTGATTAGTTGTATAAACAACTATATGCCAAACAACCAATTTAAACGAGGGGAGTTATACAGCTTTATTACCGGTAAGGCTTCTACAGCTATAGCCCGCAGGCTGCAAAAAAAATTCAATGCAGCAGGCTTGAGTATTACGATTGAACAATGGAGTGTATTATATCACCTATGGAAACAGGAGGGCATCAGTCAGCAGGAATTATGCAACGCAACATTCCGCGACAAACCCAGCATTACCCGGCTGGTAGACAACCTGGAGAAACTAAACCTGGTAAAAAGGGTGGCATCCGAAAATGACAGGCGTATCAATTTGATATACCTGACCAAACAGGCACAAAAACTGCAGGAAGAGGCAATGCTGATAGCAGAAGAAACATTAAACGAAGCGCTGGAAACGGTGCCAACTGAAAAAGTTGATGTGTGCAAGGAAGTGTTGCAAATCGTATATGACAACTTAAAATAACCAAAAGCAAATTCATAAAACCTTAAATCCCTTCTCATGAGCACCGCAACAGCAACAAAAACAGTTTTAAAAGGAGGTGAGTGGCTGATCAAAGAATCATCCGCCATGGACACATTTACCGCCAATGATTTCAGTGAAGAACAGCTGATGATAAAGGATATGTGTAACCAGTTTCTTGACGCTGAGATATATCCCATACTTGACCGCATTGACAATCTGGAACCGGGTCTGATGAAATCATTGGTAGCAAAAGCAGGTGAGCAGGGTTTGCTTGCCAGCTCTTTTCCTGAAGAATATGGGGGCCTTGGAAAAGATTTTGTTACATCGACAATAGTAAACGAGTACCTCGGCGCAGGACATTCTTTTTCTGTAGCCATTGCGGCGCATACCGGTATTGGCACATTGCCCATTTTATATTTCGGTACGCCGGAACAAAAACAAAAATATATTCCCAAACTTATCAGCGGCGAATGGGCAGGTGCATACGGATTAACAGAGCCTAACAGCGGCAGCGATGCCCTTGGTGCCAAGACAACCGCCAAACTGAGCGATGATGGGAAATTTTATATACTGAACGGACAAAAATGCTGGATCACTAATGGCGGCTTTGCACAGGTATATACTGTGTTTGCAAAAGTGGATGGAGATAAATTCACCGGCTTTATAGTGGAAAGGGGAACGGAAGGATTTACGCAAGGGCCAGAGGAACACAAGATGGGCATTAAAGGGTCATCCACGGTTCAGTTATACTTCCAGGATTGTAAAATTCCGGTTGAAAATCTTCTCGGAGAAATTGGCAAAGGACATAAAATAGCTTTCAACATTCTCAACATCGGTCGTTTAAAATTAGCTGCTGCAGCTATTGGTGGCTCAAGAAGATCCCTCACAGACAGTGTTAATTACGCCAAAACAAGAGAACAATTCAAGCAACCCATTGCCAATTTTGGGGCAATTAAACATAAGCTGGCAGAAATGGCGATCAAAGTTTTTGTTGGAGAATCTGCATTGTACCGCACGGCCCAATGGATAGATGATAAAGAACAGGAATTACTTTCGTCTGGCAAACCCGAAAACGAATCATTGCTGGGCGGGGCAGAAGAATATGCTATTGAATGCGCCATGCTGAAGGTATACGGCAGCGAAGTATTGGATTTTGTGGTAGACGAAGGGGTTCAAATACATGGCGGCAATGGTTTCAGCGCCGAATACAATGCTTCAAGGGCCTACCGCGACAGCCGTATCAACCGTATTTATGAAGGGACAAATGAAATTAACCGCCTGCTTACTTTAGATATGACCTTGAAACGGGCAATGGGCGGCAGACTGGATCTGATGGGGCCGGCTATGGCTGTTCAAAAAGAACTGATGAGTATTCCTGATTTCGGTGCTGAAGATGAAGCGCTTTTCACAAAAGAAAAGAAGCTGGTAGCTAATTTCAAAAAAGCCATCCTCATGTCAGCCGGTGCTGCTGTGCAAAAGCTGATGATGAAAATAGAGAATGAGCAGGAAGTGCTGATGAATTTAGCTGATATGGCTATAGAAACATTCAATGCAGAAAGCGTATTGCTGCGGGTAATGAAAATGATCGATCAGCAGGGCGAAGCCGCCTGCAGGGACCATGTAGACATTATGCGTACTTACTTGTATGATGCAGCGGATAAGATAAACAAATCCGGAAAGGATGCCGTTAACTCTTTTGCTGATGGAGATGAGCAGCGAATGATACTGATGGGATTGAAAAGATTTACCAAAGCAGAGCCTTTCAACAGCAAGGATGCCAGAAGAAGGATTGCCGATAAAATGATTGGGGAAGGAAAATACTGTTTCTAATTTTTCCAGGGTTCTTTATCAAAGTCAAGCATAGGCCCACGAAATGCTACAGGAGGAGCTGTATCTTTATAGATGGCAGCAAGCTCTTTTCTTGCTGTTTTGACCTCGTTCAATTTTTGAATTCTTTTTCTTTCAATGATTATCCCGGCACAAAGCAACAGTGACGAAAATGTTGTTACAAGAAAATAGATAAGAAAGGTGTCGGCCACATGCTTTGTTTTAAAAACATAATACATCAGGTAAATAATACTGTAACAACCATAGGCAAAAACAAGGGAAGCCGCTATAATGGCCTTACCAGTTGCCTTTCCGTGCATGATCGTTATCTTGGATTGACGGATGAAAAAGTGAAGCGAAAACCCGATCACTGTCACTAATCCTGGTCCCATTATAATGGTGATAGCTTCTACCGAAGCTCCTTTCCAGAGAATTACCAGGAGTTCAAAGACGAGAAACAGTACAACGGCCCTTTTCATCCTGCGGGTCAGAACAGCCGATGTGCTGAAATAGGTCAGGAATGTGAGCATCAATGGTGTGTCCAGCAGATTGTTCGCAATGCCCCAGTAGTGGGTAATTGTTTCACCGGGAGTAATATACTTCAGCGTTAAAAGGTTGTAGCCAAAAACAACAAAGTAATAAATCAGCAGCGCCGGAAATGTCCGGTAGTTACCCAGCTTCAGCACAAGGATGAATAGGACAGGAAGAAAAAGGGCGATGGAAGAAATAAGCCCGATGGTAGAACTCCAGGTCATGCACTATTGGTTTTTCTAAGGATAAGGTTCGTATGGTGCGGCTGGTGGCAGCGCCATTACAATATTAACGGGAGTTATCAGGACATAGTGCCTGTTTGTAAGAGTTTATACCAAAATTCAGTAAAACCGTTATGATATTTCGTAATACTACGAAAAACCGGGGTGAGGGTTTTTATGTTATCTTTCTGTGATGATACGATTGACCTTTTTATTATGGTTCATATCCAACTGTGCAACAGCACAAACGCAGACCATTTTTTTAATGGGTAAAACAACAGGAACACTTCCTTTTCTGGAATATGGATTAGGTGAAGACCGATTGGGTGGCGCCAAGATGACCTACCTGGATACAGGTGTCGTTGTTAAAGTGGTTGACAGTACCATCATTAATTACAGGGTGCAGCTTTCAAAAAATCATTTTGCATATCTCAACAAAACAAGTTTTAAAAAAGACAGCGCCGTAAAAGACCGGTCATATTATCTGACCAGCAGTTGGTTGGTGAACGGGGATAATAAAAGTGATTTTGTAACAATTACCCTGGATGAAAAACTGCCTTACCGCCACATACAGCAAATCAACCCATCAAAGATTGTTGTTGATATTTTTGGGGCCACCAGCAATACTAACTGGATCACCCAGCGGTCTTCGGCCAGAGAAATCAAGAATGTTTACCACGAACAGGTTGAAGACGATGTGTTCAGGGTCATTATAGAACTGAGTCATCCGCAACATTGGGGTTATAGTATTTACTACCAGGGGAAAAAACTGGTGATAAGAGTAAAGCGACAGCCGCAGGAAATGCGGATAAAGAAAATGAAAATCGCCATTGACGCCGGTCATGGCGGAGACAATAGCGGCGCTACAGGAGTGACAACAAAAATTCAGGAGAAAAAATATACGCTGCTGATAGCAGAGGAACTACAAAAAACATTGATCAAAGAAGGGGCGGCTGTATTTATGACAAGAAATAAAGACACCGCATTAAGCATGACGGAGAGGGTTGAAATGGTTAAAAAAGAAGACCCTGATTTTTTGATCAGCATACATCTCAATTCATCTGTCCGGGACAGCATTAAAGGCGTAAGCACTTATTACAGGTATATTGGCTTTCGGCCACTCTCACAGTACATCCTGAAAAGTATGCTAAAGCTCGGGCTGGCAGAATTTGGCCTTATTGGAAATTTTAACTTCACTCTCAGCGGGCCTACGGATTATCCAAACTGCCTGGTAGAAATAGCTTTTTTAAGCAATAAGGAGGATGAACAGCGGATACTGGACCCAAAATTCCATAAAGTAGTGGCCAAACAAATCAGAGAAGGAATAAAAAAATGGCTGAAATCCTGTAACTGATCAATGGGCAGGGATGGCGTGACCATTATGACAAGTAATGCAGGTTACAGTATTGAGGTATTCAGGCCGTTTGGTTGAATCGTAATAAAAATATTTCTTGTTGATATCAATCACTAACCGCATCATGTCCCTTGCATTTTCTTTCATCGGATTTTGGTCTGAGGCGTAATCAAATTTTTCACCAAACTTCAGCGAAGGGGTATGACAAAACTTACAATCTTCGCCCAGCGCTTTGGTGTATGTATGCATAATGCTGTCCAGCTTTGCATCACTGATGTCCTGAGGAAGCACTTTCAGGTTCCTTTCTTTCTGCCTGACAGCAAAAGAGCCCAGCAATACAAAAATGGTAATAGGGGCCAGGGCAAGCATCTTCTTTTTGTATAACATAGTTGACAGACGGGCTACTGGTTAATAAAGTGGCATTTGGCGGATATTTTTCTTACCTGCCTGCCATTATGGATTGAAAATACAATTAACAACCGTTTTCGCCAATGTTAAATGACGAAAGGGTATCTTTTCTACATTTGATGCTCTAAAACATATGCCATGAGTAATCTTGTAAAAGAATTCAATGAGTATAGAACCCGGATGAACGAGGTTATCCTCAGTAAGGACAATCTTGTTATTAAACGCCTCTGGAACCTGGATACCAACACCTACGCCGAAGGGGCGCTGGACACCAAAACGAAAGAACTGCTGGGATTGGTTGCCAGTATGGTGCTTCGCTGTGATGATTGTATCAAATATCACCTTGGCAAATCACAGGAACTTGGGATAACCACTGAGCAGATGTATGAGGTGTTTGCCGTGGCTAATATAGTAGGCGGCACTATCGTTATTCCGCATACCCGGCGGGCGGCTGAATACTGGGAGGTTCTCCAGGAAAATGCTCAATAATCAATGCTCACATTTATCTCTCTTGGTGTAAATTTGCCCTAATTGAAAGTATTATGAGCGAAACAACAACAGCCCCGGTTTTAACAGCCAAAGATTTTGTAACCGATCAGGAAGTGCGCTGGTGCCCCGGGTGCGGCGACTATTCTATTCTTGCCCAGGTGCAGAAAGTAATGCCCACATTAGGAATTGCAAGAGAAAATATTGTAATCATTTCCGGTATTGGCTGCAGCAGCCGGTTTCCGTATTATATGAATACGTATGGTATGCACTCCATCCATGGCAGGGCTACTGCGGTGGCATCTGGATTAAAAGCATCCAGACCAGGACTGAGTGTATGGATAGTAACCGGTGATGGCGATGGATTAAGTATTGGCGGTAATCATACTATTCATTTGCTCAGAAGAAATTTTGATGTCAATATTCTTTTATTCAATAACCAGATATACGGACTAACTAAAGGGCAGTACTCGCCTACGTCCGAAGTAGGTAAGATTGCAAAATCGACTCCGATGGGAAGCATTGATCATCCATTTAACCCACTGGCACTGGCATTGGGTGCCGATGCCACATTTGTAGCCAGAACAATGGACAGGGATGTCAAGCATTTACAAGCCATGCTGCTAAGGGCCAATGCTCATAAAGGAGCTTCTTTCCTTGAGATATACCAGAACTGCAACATTTTCAATGATGGAGCCTTTGAAATATTTACAGAAAAAGGCAGCAAGGCGCAGGAAACTTTATTCCTGGAACAGGGCAAGCCTTTGACATTTGGTGCGGGGAATAATAAAGGAATAAAATTAGACGGGTTCACTCCAAAAGTTGTTGACCTGAGCGAGGGCTTCAGCGCCGATGATTGCTGGGTGCATGATGAATTTGATATGTACAAAGCACAAATCCTCGTACGCATATTTGATGATCCCAAAATGGAGGGGCATCTGCCTCGTCCATTCGGTGTATTCTATCAAACCGACAGGCCTTGCTATGAAGATGTAATGGCCATACAGATAGAAGAGGCCAAGGCAAAAAAACCGGGCGATCTTGATAAATTGCTAAAAGGAAATGAGGTGTGGGTGATTAATTAAAAAAAGCCAGATTGAAATATATAAGCCCCGGTAAAAGGGCTTTTTAATTGGCCATTATTGAATTCAATTCTTTCTCTGCATTGGCGAAAACTTTTTTCGTTTTCTTCTTATACCACCATTTTGGAGAGGTTCGTTTCATTACAGTATCAATGCTGCGCATACCAAAAAGATTCCACATGCCTTTCAACTTACCACTCAATGATGGTTGCAGGGCCCGAAGGCTCATCGCAAACCCGCTTTCCAAATATTCCATATGGTGCCAATAGCCGGCTGGCATAAACAATGTATCGCCATGCTCAAGTGTAAAATCAAGCCCCTGTGCCAGTTTCAACGCCGGAAATTTTTCATAATCCACCTTGCCCTCTACATAATAATTGGAGAAATCGGCAAGGCTTAGCACCTCCCATGGTTTGCGGTAAAGTTTGTGCTGTTCTTTAAAAGGAAACATCAGTACCCTTTTCTTGCCGGCAAATTGTGTATGTAAAATATGGGAGAGGTCAATATCAAAATGCATATGGGTGATGGAAGTGGCACCGCCGGTAAAGAGCATTGGGTATTTTTTTAAAAAACCCTTCATCAGGTGCTCAGGCCAGGTAAAGTCATTAATCAGTTGCGGGGCATAATCAAAAATATTGAACAAGAAGATCCGCCAGGCAGCGGGGCCCCGGCTGATCATATCAATATACTCTCCAAAGGTCTTGTAATCGTCTGCCTTGTTGATGGGGGTATAGGCATCGCTTTTTTCATTATGATATAAAGGAACTCTTTGGTCGCCTACCAGGCTTTTGAAATACTCCCAGTTCCATTTGGTATAAGCAGGCCAGCTATGCGACAGGTTTTTTATAACCAGCGGCACACCGGGTTCAAAAAATTCGTTTCTGAACACTTCTGGTTCAATTGCATCAACCGTAGTAACAGGATTTAGCTGCATACTAATGCCTTTTTTGCAAAGATAACAGGCAATGAAAATACAAATTACAGTTTAATCGGCACGTAAAAGAATGTTTTGATAAAACTAAGTATTTTTAAAAGCAACCAAATAATTATGATTTTACACATTCATCCGGTAAACCCGCAGCCGAGGCTGATAAAAGAAATTGTGAATAGCTTACAAAAAGGCGGGATCATAATTTACCCAACCGATACGGTGTACGGGCTGGGTTGTGATATACTGCATCAAAAAGCAATAGAAAGGATATGCCGGATAAAAAATGTAGAACCGAAAAAAGCCCAGCTTTCATTTGTATGCAGCGATCTTTCTCATTTAAGTGAATTTGCAAAACCCATTTCCAATCCCGTTTACCGCTTATTAAAGGAGTATTTGCCGGGGCCATATACATTTATTCTTCCTGCCAGTAAAATGGTGCCTAAAACTTTGCAAAGCAAAAAAGATACGGTGGGCCTGAGGATACCGGATAATAAAATTGTAATGGCCATTGTCAATGAATTGGGCAGGCCGATCCTCAGCGCCTCCCTGCCGGGGGAACATGTGGAAGACTATACCGATCCGGAAGTGATGTTTGAAAACTTCCGCAATGAAGTTGATTTTGTAGTGAATGGTGGAATAGGTGGCACCGTTCCTTCAACTGTTGTTGATTTAACCGGTGATGAACCGGTGATGGTGAGGGAGGGGTTGGGAAAATGGGAAGATTAGATTTTGGATGTTAAATAAATTTTTATCAATTCAACACCACATTCTTTACGGCAGATAGATGATAATTTGATTTTAATGGTTAATGAAATTTGATTATTGGGGAGTATATACGACAAAATGAAACTCTGAGTCAAGGGGGTCGCCACTATCTGTCCTGGTAAAAATTTCAAACACACCCCCAATGTATCTTGCTCTTATAATTCTGGGGTTTCCCGGAGTAGCAATAAATACAGAAGAAGAGGTACTTCCTGTAACCGTAATCTCATAAGTACCTTCTGAAACCCTTACAGATGTAAAATTGGGTGTTCCGCCTGCCTTGGTTCCGTTGTCATTTACTCTTCCATATGCCATCGGTAATAGATTATATGAAGAGCCTGTTGCGGTTGCTGTTATTCGGCCATCATCTATCACTGCATTTCCATTCACAATTATATTGCCGTTCACATGCAGTCTTTCGCCGGGTGAAGAAGTGCCAATACCTGTTCTGCTGGCCGTATTATTGATGAATACCTCTCCCCCCAACTGAACCTGGGCATTTGAATTTACCGCGGTAAGAGAAACATGACCTGTACTTGTCGTTTGCAACACTCCCGTTGATACGCCATTCAGGTTCATCTGCATAAAAGTGCCGGCACTTCCTGTTTTTTGAAAACTTATCATGTCAGTTCCATCCATTCTCAGTATTACATTGCCGGCAGTATTACCGCTGTTAGTACCAAGGCGGAGATTGTCGCCGCTTAACTGCATAAACCCTTTGCCAACCCCTGCATTTTGCAATTGAAGTATCGCTGTCGGGTCATTTATAACCATGGATGCATTAGATGTTATAGTTGAACCGAATATTGCTGTTGAATTTCCGGTAACTGCCCCCTGTAAAAGTGAAGTTCCGTTTACGTACAATGTTCCTGTTGAACTGACGCCGTTTCCTTCTATCACTCCATTTGCATCTATCCTGTTTGATGATAATATATTACCGCTAACATGCAGTTTTTCAGTTGGGCTAGTGGTTCCTATACCTACATTTCCATTAGGTAATGCAGTAAGCCTGACCGAACCATTTGTTTGAATATAAACATTACCAGAAGCATTTCCTGCATCAGTACCCATGCGAAAATTTTCACCAGATAAATACATGGATGCCTTATCCACTCCGGCATTCTGCAGTTGAAGAGTAGCTGAAGGATCATTGAGTCTCAATGTTCCGGCTTCCTGTAAAAAATCTCCTATAAGGTGAAACTTGGATGTGGGTACACCGGTGCCGATACCAACATTACCCGACACATTGCTGTATTGATTGGAGCCACTCACTGTCCAGGTAGATGAACCGCCGGTTATTTCATCTGTCCTGGCAATTCTTCTCCATACAGCGAATGCTCCAACTTGTTCACATAAATAAAGTCCGGGCGAGGAGGGAGGTACTGTTTCTGTATTTGTTTGAATTACCATTAATCCAATGGCGGGAGATGGAATGGCTGCTCTCTGTGCACCTGTCATCCTGGGGATTAATAAGCCCTTTGTAGTACTGGTTACATCTAATTGTGCAGATGTATTGGGAGTGGTAGTGCCAATGCCTACGCTTTGCGCTGTTAGCACCTGGTATTGAACTATTACTAATAAGCCGATGATTAATTTTTTCATCTGTTTGATTTGTATTATGTTATTATGTTCAGTTCAAATAATAATTGCTGCTAGATTTATTTTAAGCCACCATTGTCTTTCATTTTATTTATCAATGCCTTTAATTCGTCAATTTGTTTTTGCTGTTCTTTTACAGCATTAATCAAAGGCATCACAAACTCTGCATACCGGATAGCATACCTGTCCGTTTCATTTTCCGGTTTTGTTATCGCATTAAAACCAGCATTGCATTCCTTCAAAATTTTTTCTACATCCTGTGCCACTAAACCGGTATAAGTAATTGCTTCCTGTCCCTTGTCTGTTAAATTATAAGTAACCGGGTTTAGTTTCAGAATAAAGCTTAAGCCAAGAGATGAAGCCTGAATGTTCTTTTTGTATCTGCCATCACTTAAAGTACTCCAGCCTACTTCGCCGCCTATTTGAGTAACGGCGGTATTGCCGATCCGCACCCGGTTACTTGCCGTTACAACGGCTCCATTGCCCAAAGCGGTTGCATTACTATATGAGGCCGCACTGGCATCGCTGTTGTACCCTATAAATGTGTTACTGCTGCCATTGTTGAAACCATTACCCGCCGCATAGCCCAAAGCGGTATTAAAATTTCCACTCGTTGTAAGAGCAAGCGAACCTCGTCCGATAGAAGTGTTAAATGAGCCGCCACCATTAGTTTGTAAACTTTGATATCCCATCGCAGTGTTATATTGACCGGTGGTGGTAGACTCCATGGAAAAACTGCCTACTGCTGTATTTTGTGAACCGGTGGCAAAGTTTAATGCAGCATGTCCTAAAGCACAATTATCATCCCCGGTTGAATTTGTATAGAGCGATTCATAACCAAATGCAACGTTCCTGGTTCCGGTTGAATTGAACCTGCCCGAGTAGCCTCCCAAAAAGGAATTATAGGAGCCGGTGCTGTTAATACTACCTGAGCCATATCCAACAAATGTGTTTAGATCGCCATCCGTATTATTATATCCCGCAGTTGCACCAAAGAAGGAATTATTATTTCCATTAATGTTCGTAAAGCCCGATTGTCTTCCAAAGAAAGTGTTATCATCCCCGGCTGTGTTATTATATCCGGACTGGTATCCTCCGAAGGTATTTGCATAGCCTGTTGTATTATTTGATAATGATTGATAGCCAATCGCCGTATTTTGAAGCCCTGTATTTGCAGAGGCGGTGACAGAGCCCCTCAACGCTTCAAAACCAACGGCCACATTGGTATTGGTAAAGGGAGTAACCGTGTTATTGGCATAATACATAGCATTGGTGCCAATGGCCGTTGCATTATTGCCCGCTACATTGGTGGCAAGGGCATTTGTACCAACTGCTACATTGCTTGTGCCTGTAACATTTGCATTAAGTGAATAAGCCCCCAATACTGAATTGTAATTTCCGGTTGTATTAGCTATAAGGCTATTCATTCCATTAGCGGTATTTAAAGAACCGGTCGTATTAGCATAAAGCCCGTTCATACCGGTGGCCGTATTTTGCTGACCGGTTGTGTTGTTAAGTAATGTTTGATATCCAAGGGCTGTATTATGAAGCCCTGTATTTTCAGAAGCAGTGGTTGAGCCTCTCAGGGCTTCAAACCCAACTGCCACATTGGTATTAGTAAAAGGAGTAGCTGTATTGTTGGTATAATACATTGCATTGGTGCCGACGGCTGTTGCATTATTGCCGGCAACATTAGTTCTAAGCGCACTGCTACCTAAACCGGCATTACTGTTGCCGGTCACATTATTTTCAAAAGTATAAGCGCCAAAAGATGAATTTAAACTCCCTGTTGTATTCAGCCATAAGGAGTTCATACCAGTAGTAGTATTAAAACCTCCGGTTGTGTTGGAGAAAAGCCCGTTCATACCTGTAGCCGTATTTTGAAAACCAGTAGTATTATTTAATAATGATTGATAGCCCAGCGCTGTATTGGCATTTCCTGTATTTGCGGATGCAGTGGTAGAGCCCCTCAACGCTTCAAAACCAACAGCCACATTGTTATTGGTAAAAGAAATAGTTGTGTTGTTGGAATAATACATGGCATTGGTGCCTATAGCCGTTGCATTATTGCCAGCTACATTAGTTCTAAGGGCGCTGGTGCCTATCCCAACATTATTGTTTCCGGTAATATTATTTTCAACCGAATAAGCGCCCAAAACCGAATTTAAACTCCCTGTTGTATTCTGCCATAATGAGTTCATTCCGGTAGTCGTATTATATGTCCCCGTTGTATTAGAATAGAGCCCGTTCATGCCTGTGGCCGTATTTTGTTGGCCGGTGGTATTTGCATTTCCTGCCTGGTAACCCCAAAAACTGTTGAACAGGATATGATCAATTCGCCCTGCTTTCCTGTTATTTACCTTTACATTTAAAGGTATACTGTCAATAGTGCCGATAAAACTGTTATTATCCGTCAGGCTTGTATTGCCTTTTGTTTTCCATGCTACTGTATCCTGCTGACTGGTTGTTGTTAACCATAACCACGAGGTTCCATTGTAATAATGGAAACCAATGCTGTCCGGGGCATTTTGAAATACCAGTAATCCAATAGCCGGTGAAACGATAGCATTTCTTTGCGCTCCTGTCATTCTTGGCACCAACAGTCCTTTGGTGGTGCTGGCTACATCCAACTGTGAAGATGCATTGGGCGTAGTAGTGCCAATGCCAATATTTTGTGCTGTTGATGAATGCCATTGTACCATCACCAGCAGGGCAATAATTGTTTTTCTCATATACTGCGATTTATTTCTATGACAATGAATCCAATTCAATTAACAATTGCAGCAGTTTCCCCTTTTTAATATCGCTGCCAAAAAATTTCATGGCCTGCGGCACGATGTATATTTTTTCAATTATCTGATGCCTGCTTTCTGCTTCCTGAATCCGGTTAGGTAAATAAACAAACTGCAGCCATTCACTAAAATCCTCACCCGTTGTAATTGTTCTTTTTTCATATTCCTTTACCCAGGCCGGTGTTTCATTTTTCCATATTCCCATTCTCTTCATCTCTTCTTTTACTTCACTTATTTTTTCTGTTACTAACAATGTTTCAGTCATGTGGTGGGTTTCTGATGTAAATCTATTTTATCGCTGTTGCAAGCCAGTCGGCAAAAAAGTCAATGGAATTAACAAGTTATTGAATGGTCGAGGCTGCCTGTTTATTTATTAAACGGTAGTGGGAATGAGCGAATGGATGAACAATCGGAAAAAGGGTGTATATTTTTACCATATAAATGCTATTTCTTAGACCTATATCAGGGTTGCTGTTAATTGCAGCGTCGTCCATAAATAGCTATGCACAGTCTCCAGGTTACCGGATGGAAACATTCGGCACCCGAAATGGCATGCTGTCTTCCAAAACGTATGCTCTGGCACAAACAATTGACAGAAGGCTTTGGGTTGGAACTGAGCTGGGGATAAGCATATATGATGGGTATGAGTTTACAAATTACCAGTACACATCATCCAATGAATCTATTGGACGAATTTTGTGTATAGCCCAGGATAGTTTGAATGGTGTCTGGATTGGAGGAGATAAAGGACTTTTCTATTTTATTGAAGACAGCATAATAAAAGTAGAAATAAAAAGCAAGGCAATTCTTGCAACAGAAGCATTGCTTACTGATGCTATGGGAAATCTTTGGGTGGGTGATATTAATGCTTTGTATAAAATAAGCGCAGACTACATTAGCAGCATTCATAAAAGACATTTAACAACAATTGACATTTCTCCTTTTGCATCTTTTACCAAAAGGGTTTATGGGCTGGCTGCAGACAAAGATCAAAATATATACGCAGGTTCTTTTGACGGTGTTTTCAGGATAAAGGCGAATGTAAACAGTTTTGAATTGATCTGGAGGAATCCCGACCCCGTTCATTTTGTTCGTTCAGTAGCTGCTATTTCTACCGACAGTGTGTTCTGGAATTGCAATGACCAGCACCCTACGCAAATGATAATGGGAAAAATCAAAACTACTTTTACAGAAGATTTTCTTGGGCGGACTATATTTACTTATAAGCACAAAGTATATGCTTTAACAACGAGCGGCGTTGGCAGTTTTAAAAACGGAGTTGTTCGGCCCCTGGCATTATTTGGAAAAATTACCAATAATGCTGTAGCTGCATTAGTGGATGCAGAAGAAAATATATGGTTAGCTTCATGGGAGGGTTTGCTGAAATTCAGAAAAACGGCTTTTCATCAATTTACTTTGCAACATAATGAGCAAAAAGAAGCCTTTTCTTTTCTGGAACGGAAAAAAGGCGATGTTTTATTCGGCAGTAACCGGGGAATTGTGTTTTCAAAAAAACAGGAAGCTATTGTTCCTGATAAAACAATACCGGCATTGTTCCCTTTGGCTGAGGTGATGTGTATGTATGAAGATACAGAAGGTGGCTTATGGGCAGGAAGCGGCTACCAGGGAATCAGCAGGTTTAAAAACGGTAAGCTAACAAATTGGAGATATACCGGGTTCTTAAAAGATAATAATTGTGAAGCTTTATATCCCGCAGCAAATGGCAGGTTGTTTGCCTGTACAGAGAATGGCGTTACAGTTGTTGATCCGCTGGCTGCTGAACCCATGACTGCTCATTACCCGTTTCAAAAAAAATATACAAGGCCACCAGAATTATTTGGTTGTTTTCAAACCGGCAACTCAGGTTATTGGTTTTATGGAAGCCAGGGTTTGTATAAACTTGAAAATGGTCAGCTTGCAGATGATTCCATTATAACCATGCCGGTAAAAAATTTATACATCAATAAAATTATCAGTGATAAAAAAGGAAATATCTGGATGGCCACCCAGGGGAAGGGATTATTGCAATGCCGTTATGAAAACGGGAAACTGGTTTTGCGCAAACAATATGATAGCCGCAGTGGGCTGCCTTCTGAGATTGCATTGTCAGTCCTGATTGATAAAAATGGTAATGTATGGTGGGGAGATTATATGAGTTTTTCGGTTTTAATAAACCCGGGTAAAGAGGAACAGCTAATTACTTTCAATGAAAAAGACGGACTATTGTCTTCTTACTATCAAACATTGAAATTTGAACAGGAACAAAATGGGACTATTTGGGGACTTACTTCTATAGGAGTTGTTTCTTTTCATCCTGACAGCATTGCTCTTAATAATCTGCCCCCTGCTCTGCTGATAAATGGTGTTTCGGTTAACGGAGATGAAAACAATCTTTCTGCATCATCATCACCGGAATTTTCTTATAATCACAGTTCACTGCAATTCTGTTATACTGCAATATGCCTTACCGACCCATCCAAGATTCGCTATGCTTATCGTATAAAAGAACTGGATACCGACTGGACATACACGAATAACCGGAATGTCGAATTTAATTTTTTATCATCCGGGTTATATACATTTGAATTAAAAGCCTGCAATAACAACAATGTGTGGACCGGCCGGCCATTGCAATACCATTTTACTATTAACCCGCCATGGTGGCAAACCTGGTGGTTCAGGGTGCTTGCCATTCTGCTAATAGCAGGAATTGTTTATTACTTTTTCCGAAGGAGAATAAAACGTATTAAACGGAATGCAGCTTTGAATCAACAATTTGCAGAACTGGAAGCAAAGGCCATACGGGCACAAATGAATCCGCATTTTATTTTTAATTCTTTGAATGCAATACAGGAAAGCATCGTTACGGAAAAAATTGATGCGGCATATGATTACCTGTCACGATTTTCCAAACTGCTGCGATTGGTGCTGGATAATTCTGATAAAAATCTGATACCACTGAACAGCGAACTGGAAACTATCCGGCTGTATTTGTCACTTGAGTCATTACGTTTCAGCCAATCATTCAGCTACACTATTGAAAATGACGAAAAGCTGGATAAAGAAGATATTTATATTCCTTCATTGCTGCTGCAGCCATTTGTGGAAAACGCCATCTGGCATGGATTGATCAATAAGGAAGGCGAAAAACAACTACATATACATTTTTCTGAAAAACAAGGCAAGCTGCAATGTGTGATAGAAGATAACGGAGTAGGCAGGGCAAAGGCGGCTGAAATCAAAGAGCAAAAACTGGGGGCAGGAAGATTTGAATCAAAGGGGACCAGGCTGGCCATGCAGCGGATTGAAATACTAAACAAAGAAAAGCCGGGGTCGGCGGCTATTGAAACAATTGATTTGTTTGATATTGCTGGTAATGTTGCCGGAACAAAAGTGGTGATAACGCTGGCAAACGATTTAATACCGCAAAAAAATAATGACCATGATTAAAATATTAGTTGTGGACGACGAACAGTCGGCAGGGCGCATACTGAAGGTGTTGATTGAAAAACATATTCCCGGTGAAAAGCAGATTGAAATATCTAATCATCCGGCCGAAGCATTGGAGATGTTGAAAACATATCAGCCAACTTTAGTAATGCTGGATATAGAAATGCCGGGAATGAACGGGTTTGATTTTCTGAACAGGGCCGGTGAATGGAATTTTGATGTCATTTTCACTACGGCGTACGACAAATATGCAATCAAAGCTATCCGCTTCAGTGCGTTGGATTATCTGCTGAAACCGATTGACATTGTTGAACTCCAAAATGCCGTAAACAGGCATATTGTGAAGAAGCAATCAGTGCCAGCCGGCTCTCAGCAACGACTGTTTGATAATCTTATTTACAACCTGAAGCAAAAAGACCAGCAGCAATTTAAACTGGCCCTATCAACCAGTGAGGGAATTTTTTTATATGAGCCAAAAGATATTGTCCTGCTGGAAGGCAGCAGCAACTATACCAAATTTTTCTTTGTTAATCAGAAATCACTGATCGTAGCAAAAACATTGAAGGAGTATGAAGATATTTTATTGGAGCATCAATTTCTGAGAGTTCATAAATCTTATCTTGTTAACAGGGCTCATGTGATCAAAGTGGACAGGGAGGCCGTTTTAGAATTGACCAATAAAATGCATATACCGGTGAGCCGCCGGCGAAAGCCAGAAATACTGCAATGGTTTGCCAAGTAACAAAAAGCGCCGCTAAAAATAGCGGCGCTTAACATTCATCACTGTTCGGATATATGATGGTTTGTTTTATCAGATAAGCCTGCGGCGGGGATTGTGTTTGAAGCGGAATACATCACGGCGGGTTTCTGTTTTTGCCCTTTGTATCCTTCTGCGTTCTATCGGAGTAACTATGCCATCCCGTTGAGATCTGCGTTGAAGCATTTTATAACGAACCACATCCTGGCGAAGCGCAGCTCTCTCTCCCGCGGTGATCTGGTTGCGGGTGCAATTTCTTCCCGGACGATGTTTACGTACACCAACTTGTGCAGAAGCGGCGACTGATATCAGTAGGAGGATAAGGCTCAGGGCAACTATCTTTTTCATATACATTGTGTTTATTTCAAAAATTGTTTGGGGATAAGACGGGGCAGGAGCGGGCAGGTTTAATGGGGGCCATAGGATTTTAACAGTCAGAACAGGTCATTTTGAAGTGAAGCAAGGCGAAAACTCTTGCGATGATATTTACAAAGCCCATATTTTTCAATAGCCAGACAATGCAGTTCGGTGCCATAGCCTTTATTGGTATTCCATTTATAGCCCGGAAATTCACCATGCAGTTGCAGCATATATTCATCCCGGTGGGTTTTGGCCAGAATGCTGGCAGCGGCAATAGAAGCAAATATTGCATCCCCTTTTACAATACAACGATGAGGTGTTTTTTTGTATGCGGAAAAGCGGTTGCCATCAATCAGCAATAACCCCGGCCTTTTTTTCAGTTTATCCAAAGCAAGGTGCATGGCTTTGAAGGAAGCCTTCAGGATATTGATCCTGTCTATTTCATCATTATCAACGCTGGCAACGGCAAAGGCAATAGCAGAGGATTCAATAATTGGCCTTAATTCGTTCCTGTTCTTTTCCGTAACCTGTTTGGAATCATTCAGCAGGGGATGATAGAAGTTGGCAGGTAAAATAACTGCTGCTGCAAATACAGGCCCGGCCAGGCAGCCACGGCCAGCTTCATCGCAACCTGCTTCGGTCACATCTTGCTGGTAAAATGGTTTCAGCATACTGCTGCAATTTCCTAAATAATATTCAACAAATCCGGTTTCCGGAGATGTATGAGGGCTAACTTTGCAGCCGCTATGGAAAAGCAGTTGCGTCAGCGATCCTCAAAGCCTGTTGCCGTATGGTTATTGATCGGTGTGGGCATGATCATGATACAGGTTTTGCTGGGAGGCATCACCCGGCTTACCGGCTCCGGTCTTTCCATTACCGAATGGAAACCCATCATGGGGACATTGCCACCCATGAACGAACAGGACTGGAATACCGCTTTTGAAAAATACAAACAGATAGCCCAGTACAAATTTATCAATCAGCATTTCACCTTAGGCGATTTCAAACAAATCTACTTCTGGGAGTGGTTTCACCGGCTTTGGGCAAGGCTTATTGCTGTTGCCTTTGCCATTCCGTTTATCGTCTTCATTATTCAAAAGAGATTTAAGAAGGAAATGATAAAACCAATGCTCATCCTTTTCCTGATGGGAGCATTGCAGGGACTGGTGGGCTGGATAATGGTACAGAGCGGGCTGGAAGATTCAGAATTGCTGTATGTAAGCCATTATAAACTGGCTATTCATTTTATACTGGCACTTGGAGTTTTATGTTATGCATTGTGGTTTGCATTAGAGTTATTAGTACCGAAGGAACAGTTTACAATCAATAAGCCGTTGCGAAAATTTACGGGTTGGCTGATCGTGCTGTTAACAATTCAGCTGATTTATGGGGCTTTTATGGCAGGATTAAAAGCTGCTCCGGCTGCGGCTACCTGGCCTTCCATTAATGGCAGTTGGTTTCCCGGCGATATTCATTCTTTTGGCAATAGAAGTTTTAGCGGACTTTCCTTTTTGGCAGATCATCCGCTGGTTGTTCATTTTGATCACCGAAGTCTTGCTTATGTGATAACTGTTTTGATCATCGTATGGTGGTGGAAAACCAGGAATCAAACAGCAACCAAACTCTTTCAGAAAACGAAAGCTATTCCATTGCTGTTCGTATTGCTTCAAGTCGTTTTAGGCGTTCTTACTGTTCTGCATGCGGTCACCCCACATTCATTTCTCTGGCTTGCTGTTGCCCATCAGTTTGTGGCAATGCTGCTCCTGTTATCACTGGTCTGGATGTTTTTTATTGTACGCAGTAAAGCTGCTGCAAGGGTATAGAATATCTTCATTTGACCGGGCAGTCAATAATCACTATTTTTAATAGAACCCATTTCTTTTCTCATGAAAGCCTGGCTGAAAGGTTTTTGGTACTCCTTCCCCATACAATTGGTATTTCTGCATGTAAGAAAATACCAGGTGTTGCTGCTATTCTGGTTTGTCCTCTTTAGTACGGTGAGCGGCTCTTTCATGAAAACATTTGGTGCCGATTCTCTTTTCCTGGCCCCCGAATACCTGGGCAATGTCAATTCGCTCAGCATGGCTATTGTCGGCGCTTCCATTGGCATGTTCATTATGAGCTGGAATATTGCTACGTTTATATTGTTCAGCAAGCACTTTCGTTTTCTGGCAGCCACCACCAATCCCTTTTTAAAGTATTGTATCAATAATACTGTGATCCCCGGCATTTTTCTGCTGTTTTATTTTTTCAAAACCTGGCATTTTGCACACTACCGGGAGCTGATCCCAACAGTGGAAATTCTTTTTTTGATTGGCGGATTTTTATGCGGCCTGATTTTCATCCTGGCCATATCGTTTATTTATTTTTTCCGGGCGGACCGTTCTATTATGCGGCGCATGATGCCGGTAATTAAAGACCCCGGCTCTTATATTACGCACCTCGGCACGGTGAAGGAAGTGTATCATGACATAAAACTAATCAATGTACGGTCTTATTTTGAATCGCCGCTTAAATTAAGACCTGCAAGAGATGTATCGCATTATACCAATGAATTTGTGGCCTCTATTTTTAAAAGACATCATTTCGCCGCCATCATTTCTGTGCTGGCTGCCTTTCTCTTCCTGCTGTTGATTGGCTTTTTTCTGGATAATGATTTCTTCCAGCTGCCGGCAGGGGCCAGCATCACTATTTTCTTTTCTGTACTGATTGGTGTGGCCGCCGCAATTACTTATTTTTTGCAAAGCTGGAGTATACCTTACCTCATCGGCTTGCTGCTCCTGCTGAATTTTTTCTACAAACAGGAACTGATTGATCCCCGCAATAAAGCCTACGGCATCAATTACTGGAACAAGGAGGAAAGACCATCCTATTCAAGAGAAGGCTTGCTTGCCCTTTGTAAAAAGGAAAATGTGGAAGCCGACCGGCAGAATATGATCAGCATACTGGATGCCTGGAAGAAGAAGCAGGACAGCGATAAGCCATTATTGGTTTTCATCAATACAAGCGGAGGTGGGCACCGCAGCGCTACTTTCACTTTCAGTGTACTGCAGCAGTTAGACAGCATTACCAATGGTACGCTGCTGAAGAAAGCATTCCTGATCAATGGTGCATCGGGAGGAATGATCGGCGCCACTTATTTCAGGGAGCTATACAGGCAAAGACAGGAAGGGAAAAATATTCACTTGCAGGATAAGCAATATGTGGATGATATAGCGGGAGACCTCCTGAACCCACTGTTCACTTCTTTTTTTGCAAGGGACCTGATTGCCCCCGCACAAAAATTTCATATCGGCACCTATAGTTATGTAAAAGACCGGGGCTATGCTTTTGAATTAAAATTGAACAGCAACACCAGGGGATTTTTGAATAAACAATTGAAAGATTATGCAGCGGACGAAAAAGCAGCTAATATTCCGATGATATTCTTTAACTCCGTGGTGACGAGGGATAGCCGCAAGATGATTATCTGTACACAGCCCGTCAGGTTTATGATGCAGGCTCATGCTGATACCACACAAATCCCTTCAGTGGATCCCGATGCTGTTGATTTCACCTCTTTTTTTGAAAAACAAGACCCATACAATATCCGCATATTGACAGCGCTGCGCATGAATGCCACATTCCCGGTCGTATTACCCAATGTATGGCTGCCCTCCAACCCGGTAATTGATGTGATGGATGCGGGGCTTAGAGATAATTACGGACAGGAAACAACGCTGCGGTTCTTGTCCTGTTTTGAAGACTGGATAAAAGAAAATACCAGCGGCGTACTGTTGCTGCAGATAAGGGACCGGCAGGCAGGTGGCTGGGAGATGCCCTACCTGTCCGATGATATCAGCGATCATGCTACCAAACCATTCTTGCTGCTGCAGCACAACTGGTTTAAGATGATGGAATTTTTTCAAAATGATATGCTCAGCTATTTTACCACACATAGCGGTATTCCTGTTTACAAAGTGGCGTTTGGATATGCTGCAGATAATGAGCAAAACAAAGCGGCATTGAATTTTCATCTTACCCGCCGGGAGGAGAAGGATATCATTGCTTCCATTCAGTCGCCCGCAAATATGAAAAGCTTTGAGCGGGTGCTTGATCTTTTTGCAAAAAAACCAGCACTTGTTTCCGACAGCACCCTTCCCATTCTTCGTTTTATCCAATAGTTCAAACCGGCTGTATCAACGGGAAGCATCTCTTCCTGATTTCAATGGTTAATTCTTCAGCAGTTTCGGCGGGGTCGCCATCAATATGCAAGGGGGCCAAAGAAGGATTGGAGATGGTAAGTTTATCTGTCTGAAAATAGATGACGCCGCTTTTGCCTTTTATGACTGATGCTGCTTTTAGTTTGTTCCATCCGGCCAATTGTCTTAGCGTTTTAAGCACAAACCCGATTTTGGTTTTACTGCTTACGATTATAATGTCCAGCAACCCGTCTGATAAGCTTGCTTTGGGCGCAATGGTAAAATTATTTCCAAACTGGTTGCTGTTGGCAATGCTCATGAACCAGGCGTCTGTTTCAATGTTATGGCTTTGCAGTTGCAACCCAAACCGGTGGGGCTTCATGGAGAAAAAATTTGTAAAAGCCATTCTTGCATAGGTGGCCAGTCCTCTTTTTGGCTGATTGGCAAAATCATGCGCCACTTTGGCATCATAGCCCAACCCGCAAAGCATGCAGGCGAACTTCCCATTGACATAGAAACCATCGGTGGCAATTGCTTTGCCATTGAAAACGACATTCAAGGCTTTTTCCGGTTGTTTAGGAATTTTTGCAGCCAGCGCCAGTCCATTGCCTGAGCCGCAGGGAATGATACCGAAGTTCACATCACAATCCATGAGGCCAGCTACCACCTGGTTAACTGTGCCATCACCACCGGCTATCACCACATCGGTTACTTTGTGTTTTTTGATGATAGGATGAAGAAAAGAATAATCGCCGCTGACTACCGAGGGAAAGACTTGAAATGGAATGCCCTGCTTCTTTGTTTCCTGTTCAATAAAAGAATGGAGATTTTCTTTAACCCTTGTACCGGAAATGGGGTTGATGATATAAATGACGCTTCGGACTTTCATTCTCTTCTATATAAAAGACCACTCAGGCTGTTTTTTTTGATCCCAATAGCTTCTGTTCTCTTTTCAATAACAAGTTCTTTCTTGCGAAACTCTAGATCTGATAAAAGAAAAATTGAATCTATCGTAATATCTTTTATAACAGAATTGCCAAGATATAGCTTTATGCCGGGTGATATTTCTTTGACCGAAACAAGGAATTGCTCACTGCATACGCCATGGTCAACATATATCTTCCAATTCTCCCGCAATTCAACGCTTGTGTCATTTATATAAATAAACCCCGTATCAAACATAGACAAACGAGCTCTTATACTATTAAACTGCTTTATTGGATTATTTGTCTTCAGGTCAAGACGAAACTCTTTTCCTATATCCTTTGAAGAAACAGAGTCGATCGGCAAATAATCAATATCCCAGGCTCCTTGTGAAAAAGCAAAATGAGAACAAAATAATAGTGATGACAAGAACAGTGCTCTGAAATTCCTCAGGCGGGTCAATAAATTATTTGAAGCCATTTATTTTAACAAATGATACAGAAAGGTATAAAATTTTATTACCACCGCAACAAAGCACTGCCCCAGGTAAAACCACTGCCAAATGCTGCCAGGCAAACAAGGTCGCCTTCTTTTATTTTTCCCTGCTCCCATGCTTCGCATAAAGCAATAGGAACGGAAGCGGCAGTAGTATTTCCGTATTTCTGGATATTATTATAGACCTGGTCATCTGTCAATCCTAATTTCTTTTGTACAAATTGTGAGATGCGCAGGTTGGCCTGGTGAGGAATAAGAAGCTTAAGGTCGGAAGTCTGAAGGTTGTTGGCAGTCAGGGCCTCTCTGATCACCGCAGGAAATTTATCCACCGCTACTTTAAACACAGCCTGCCCGTCCATATTCGGAAAATTTTGTGCTTTATCAATCATGGCATGGCTCATAAACATGTCACCAATCTCTGCATTCTCAAAATCCGCCAGTTCTTTTCCATTCAGCCAGTGGTTAGCATGTGTGCCGGGATTGTACATCGCCAGTATTTCGGCATTGTTTCCATCACTGTGTAAATGAGTGCTCAATATCCCCCCGGTTTCATCTGTAGTTGGTTGAAGCACTACCGCTCCTGCACCATCGCCAAAGATCACGGAGATATTTCTTCCCCTTGTACTAAAATCCAAACCAAAGGAATGCTTTTCACTGGCTACAACCAGTATGTTTTTATACATGCCGGTCTTGATGAACTGGTCGGCCACACTCAAGGCATATAAAAAACCACTGCATTGGTTTCTTACATCCAATGCCCCGATCTCTTTCATCTGCATGGCCCGCTGCAGCAAAACACCGCAACCGGGAAAATAATAGTCAGGGCAAATGGTAGCAAAAACAATAAAATCAATATCCTGTGCAGTAGTACCCGCTCTTTCAATAGCAATCTTTGCCGCCTCTACTCCCATGGTAGTGGTGGTTTCGCCGGTTCGGTCGGCATATCTTCTTTCTTTGATGCCGGTACGTTCCTGTATCCACTCATCACTGGTATCCATGTATTTTTTCAGGTCATCATTGGTAAATACATTCTTTGGGACGTACATGCCGATACCGGCAATTTTACTTTTTAGCATGGCAAGCAATTGAGAAAGGAAGATAGGAAATGTGGGGGAAATGAAACTGTTTTGAAGTACAACTGTTTCAAAACAGCAGTATCATTGTTCTTTTAGTTGTAAAACTTCTCTTGCAAACTTCTCACACTCCTCCTGCACCTTCTGTATATCTTTTGACCTTACATAAGAGCCGATGATATGGTCGCCGGCATTGGGAACAGCTATTTGCCTCTTTAAATTTTCAGGAGTGGAAAGTTGATTGAACATCCGCTTCATAGCCGAAACCTTCACCACCGGATCCTGGTGTTTTTTGTCTTTGTAATAATATAAAAGCAGGCTGGGTTGTTTTACTTTTCTGAAAGTAGATTCCTTCATCGTGTACTCGATCAGCTCTTCCAGTTGCACCAATGACTTTGTTGCATAACGGTTATTCCAGTATTGTGCATAGGTGGCAGTAGTATCATCAATGGTCCTGTGCTTGCCCTCCACTATTTCAGCTATCTGCTGGCCCCAGTGATTATTCAGCATCCAGGCATTACCATCGTTGATGGCGATATTGGGAGAGAGCATGATGTTGGCAGCTATTTCCGGGTATTCGGCACAAAGTTTTAATGCCAGCGTACCACCCGTAGAAGTGGACATGAGTATCACTTTATTTCCCAATTGCTTGCCGATGGCGTATGCTTCTTTAGCGGAGTTCCAGTAACGGTCAGCAGTAAAATTTATCAGCGGTTCTGTTGTGTCCACCCCATGATCTTCTAATCTGGCGAGATAAAGATTGCAGCCAAATTTTTGTGCAAAACTATAATGTACCGGGTCGCCTTCTTCCTGCGAAGCGCTGAAGCCGTGCAGGTACACCACAGCATATTCTGTTTTTTCTTTCAGCGTATCATGCAGCCACCTGATCCTTGCTTCATTGTCTGGTTTTAGCTTATGCTTTGCTTCATTGTCTTTAATGTATTGCTCCAATGCTGCAGGTTCTGCAGGAACAACAGGCAGATCGGTCGCCAGTTTTGGTGGAGATGGTTGCGGCCCAAGGAAATACACCACGATGAGCAGTAAAAGAAAAACCCCAAGGCCCCGGAGAAATTTCATGGCAGGTATTTTCCTAAAACTACATGAAATTTTGACTTGTGCTAACAAATAAATTATTCAAACTGATAGAAATACGAATTTTTTTTCAGAATTGGGAGGATAGCAATTGCATTATCGGACGAATCAATAGACTCGAAGTAACAGGCAGCCGTTTATTTTTTTTATTGTATCAATATGAAAATTTTGTAAAGAATCAATTTTAGCTGATTGGCAAACTAAAATTGTATCAGACAAATTAATTTTTTCTATGCTATAAATAATTTCAGGCCGAAATCCCCTCTCTCTTGAAAATTTTTCCCTATAAAAATTTAGTTGATTATAGTGTTCCAAATGCTCTACTTGCATTAATATTCTCAAAGAAGTAATTGAAGTATCAGTTATACAATTCCGAAGAGCTATTCCTTCTCTTTCTAACGGCTCTTTAAAAGCTGGGCGTTTATTTTTTTTAATTATACTAATGAAGGCAGGAGTCGCTATCGCAAAAAAGACAATAAAAGGGATTGTTGCCAAAAATTTTCGTTTTGGGAAGGCCGACTTTAACCTATTAATTATTTCAAAAAAGAAAACAGCCGTTAAAACAGATAAAAAGGGATAAAGGGGTACATCGTACCATTCAAGCTTAACTGGGGGGATCGAAATTATCAGCAGGTAACTCAGGCAATAAATAAACGAAAAAATGGTAAGTTTTTTTACAAGATTGTTCTTACTTAATATCCCAAGCACTCCGGAAGGAATTAAAAACCAAAACCATGGGGAAAATCGAACAGCCAAAGTTTTAAAATAATAATCAAATGAATGGGAATGCCATGGCATTATGTTTTCATAGATACGTTTATACTCAGACGTCCAGGCATGGTTAAAATAGCCGGGACGTTTTAGTTCCATCATACAATAATATCCTGAGATGATAAATGCAAGTATAAAAAAAACAATATAGACATGTTTGTTTTGAAACAATTCTTTTTGCTTTTTTAAAACAAAAACACTTGTCAACAAACCCGGAATGGGTAAAAATGCGGCAGTTGATTTGGTTAAAAATGCCAGAAGAAAGAAAAATCCTGTAAAATATATCCACTTTGGGTTTTGTAACGGGCCAGATAAAACTAGCTTGTCAAAGAGGATTAAAGAGCAGAGGGTAACCCAAAGACACAACATTGCATCGAGATCACCTGTAGCAAAACCATGAAAGCTAAGAAACCCAAAGGAAGTTAGCAGAATACCCAAAGTGAAAAAGGGAAACAACAAGGTGTTAAATCTCTTTTGAAAAAAACGAAATAGTATAATAACTATCAGGAAAAGACTTATAAAAGAAGGCAGGCGGATAGCGAATTCATTTACTCCGAAGATTGAAATAGAAATACTCTGTAGCCAAATTACCAGCGGCGGTTTTGTATTATAGAAGTCGGGCCGACCATTTGTATACATTACCCACCAATTGTGGGTTTTGCTCATTTCAATGGCATTGTTTGCATAAACGGCTTCATCCCAACTCTTAAGATGGATTTGAGAAAATTGATAACAAAGAAAAAGGCACAATGAAACAAAGAAGAAAAACAAAAGCCATCTTTTTGTCTTATGACTAAGCATTTTAACAGCTAATTTGAATCACAAATTTGGGTACTTGTAAAGTCTAAAATATACATTTCATTTCATTTGCTGCCCCCGGCTTATTGCCGTACCTTCGCCGCTCGTTTAAAAACAGCCATTCGCTGTTAGCTTTTAGCCATTAGCCGGGTCGGTTTTTGCTTATAGCTAATGGCTAATAGCTAAATGCTGAACTCATGGATATAAGAAACATTGCGATCATAGCCCATGTTGACCACGGTAAGACCACCCTGGTGGACAAGATATTACATGCCACCAAGGTTTTCAGGGATAACCAGGAAACCGGGGAGCTTATAATGGACAGTAATGACCTGGAAAGAGAAAGAGGCATAACTATTTTCAGTAAGAATGCTGCCGTGGTTTACAAGGACGTTAAGATCAATGTGATTGACACTCCCGGCCACGCCGATTTTGGCGGTGAGGTGGAAAGGGTATTGAAAATGGCCGATGGTGTTTGTTTATTAGTAGATGCTTTTGAGGGCCCGATGCCGCAAACAAGATTTGTATTGCAAAAGGCGCTTCAGTTAAACCTGAAGCCCATCGTTATCATTAATAAGGTTGATAAACCCAACTGTCGCCCGGATGAAGTGCATGATGCGATCTTTGAGTTGTTCTTCAACCTGGATGCAACAGAAGCACAGCTGGATTTTCCCACCTTTTATGGATCAGGTAAAAATGGCTGGTTCAATGATTCATTGGAACAGATAGACAATATTTTTCCATTGCTGGACGGTATCGTAAAATATGTACCGCCGCCAAAAGTGAATGAAGGGCCGGTGCAAATGCAGATCACCTCATTGGATTATTCTTCCTTCCTGGGCCGTATTGCCGTGGGTAAGGTAAGCCGCGGTGTATTGAATGAAGGACAAAATGTTGTTTTGATGCAGGCTGACGGAAGCGTTAAAAAAACAAAAGTGAGAGAGCTGTATGTGTTTGAAGGAATGGGTAAAAAGAAAGTAACGGAAGTAATAGCCGGCGACCTCTGTGCTGTAGTTGGCATCGAAGATTTTAATATCGGCGATACTATTTCGGATGCAGAAACCCAGGAGGCATTGCCCACCATCAGCGTGGATGAACCGACCATGAACATGCTGTTCTCCGTAAACAATTCACCTTTCTTTGGAAAGGACGGCAAGTTCGTTACATCAAGGCACCTGCGGGACCGGTTGATGAAAGAAACCGAAAAAAACCTTGCGTTGAGAGTGGAAGACAGTGAGGACGGAGATAGTTTAATGGTGTATGGCCGGGGCATCCTTCATTTGGGAATATTAATTGAAACCATGCGCCGGGAGGGATATGAACTGACGGTAGGTCAGCCGCAGGTAATTGTAAAAGAAATCAACGGAAAGAAATGTGAGCCTTACGAAAACCTGGTGGTGGATGTGCCGCAGGAATTTGCCAGCAAAGTAATTGACCTGGTAAGCCGCCGCAAAGGCGAAATGCTGGTGATGGAAACCAAAGGAGAAATGCAGCACCTGGAATTTGAAATTCCGTCAAGAGGATTGATCGGTTTAAGAACCCAAATGCTTACGGCCACTACCGGCGAAGCAGTGATGGCACATCGGTTTACAGAATACAAACCATGGAAAGGGCCGATACCCGGAAGAAGCAACGGCGTGCTGCTTTCCAAGAATACAGACAAAACAACAGGATATTCTATTGATAAATTGCAGGACAGGGGTACTTTTTTTGTTGACCCCGCCGAAGAAGTATATGCCGGGCAGATCATTGCAGAGAATATCAAGCCGGGTGACCTGGTAGTAAATGCTACGGAACCAAAAAAATTAACCAACCACCGGGCCAGCGGCAGCGATGATGCGACCCGTATCGCCCCCAAAACGCTGATGACATTGGAAGAATGTATGGAATACATTCAGCAGGATGAGTGCATTGAAGTAACGCCGAATTTCATTCGCATGAGGAAAGTGATACTAAATGAGGATGAAAGGAAAAAAGTGCAGAAGAAGATGGAAGCAGAAGCGGTGTAAAGCGAAGAAAAATAATTCCCTATACTACTATGACAGCAAATACCCATGTATTTGCTGTTTGTTTTTACATTTGTTGATATGCCCGACAGCCTGAGCAATATAAACGTCCTACTTCAGCAATACTTTGACAAAGTGCTGGTGCTGACTGTTCCCCGTTTTAAAGACCGGCAGGAAAAAGTGAAACATCGGCTCAGCGGTATTTCCTTTGAATTTTTCTATGGAGTTGACAAGAATGACCTGACCGATGAATATATCCGCAGCAACTATCATTACGACAAAAAAAATTCACTGGCAGTCAGGCAGTACTATCCGCCATTGAATACCGGCGAAATAGCCTGTGCACTTTCGCACCGAAATATTTACCAGGCCATGATCGATAACAACTGGCAGCATGTGCTGGTATTTGAAGATGATGTGGTGCCGGACGAAAAAAATCTTTCCTTATTGTCTGCTACATTAGATGAACTGCCCGCCGATTGGGACCTGTTTTATCTCGGTTACCTCAAGAATGAAAAAATTGGGTTTGGTAAAAAGCTGCAGCAAGGTTGGTATAAGACAATGGCGATATTTGGTTTTAGCAATATGCCGGTACGGATGTTAAAGAACAGGTTGTCCAAAAATTTCAGTAAGCATTTGTTCAAAGCAGGGTTTCATGATTCCACCCATGCTTATGCAATAAGTTTAAGTGCT
>CAYHPA010000004.1:0-55746 GCA_964358155.1 uncultured Chitinophaga sp. | reverse complement strand
TTTTAAAAACGGGGCTGGATTTCTATCCGGGCCCCATTTTTTTTGTAGCCGCCATAGCCTTGGCAAAGGCGGATTGCCCCCCAACCCTCTAAAGGGGGCTTTAGAAGCCTCAATCACCAGTTGTTTTATTTCTTCGAAAAAAGATCAACTTTTTTCTTGAAAATATTTCACTACAACTCTTGCTTTTATTATCCCAATTACCTTTCCGATTTCTATTTCGCCTTTAGCCTGTCTTATCAGCTCCCGGATGTTTTTTACTGACCTGAATTCCTTCAGCAACTGGTCAGCTGTAGCCTTGCCAATGCCGGGTATCTCTTCCAGCTCATTCTTAAAAGTGCCTTTGCTTCTTTTTTGGCGATGGAATGTAATGCCAAACCGGTGCACTTCGTCCCGTATGCGGCGGATGAACTTCAGGCTTGTGCTATTGTAGGGGAGCTTTAGTGAGGCGGTATCACCGGAAAAGAATAGTTCCTCTTCGTTTTTAGCCAACCCAACCAGGGTCAATTGGCCGTCAAGACCGAGTTCGTATATGGCTTGCATAGCGGCGCTTAGCTGGCCTTTGCCGCCATCTATTATCACCAACTGGGGCAAAGCTTCAGATTCCTCCTTCAGCCTTTTATAGCGACGAAAAACAGCCTCCTTTATCGTGGCAAAGTCGTTAATGCCCTCCACTGTTTTTACATTGAAATGCCGGTAGTCTTTTTTGCTTGGTTCGCCATCTTTGAAACAGACCATGGCAGAAACGGGGTAGCTTCCCTGGAAGTTGGAGTTGTCAAAGCACTCAATATGTGCCGGCAGCAATGGTAACTGCAGGTCTGATTGCAATTGCTCCAGCAGCTTGAACTTTTCTGGCTTTCTTACATTAAGTTGTAATCGCTCTTTGTTCTTTAATTCGTCAATAAAGTGCTGTGTGTTCTTTGCAGAAAGCTCCAGCAATTTTTTTCTGTCACCCGCTTTCGGTACCGTCACTTTTACCAGCCCATCGGGATATTCAATCATAAAAGGAACAACAATTTCAGCGGCATTACTGTTGAAGGTAGATCTTAGCCGGGCTACTGCAAAGGAAAGCACTTCTTCAATCGCTTCATCCAGCTGTGTTTCCACCTTATTGGTCTGTGTTTGAATGATTGCCCCGTTGCAAACCATCAGGTAATTGACATAGGCAACATCTTTTTCCTTTAGTATCGAAAACACATCGAGGCTCCCCGTCTTTGCATTGGACACTACAGACCTGGCCTGATAGTTCTCCAGGAAATCAATTTTCTTTTTTAGTACTTCCGCCTTCTCATAAGCGAGGGAAGCAGAATGGTTTTTCATTTCTTTTTTGAAATGACGGATGACGGGGGACAGGTTGCCGCGGAGCAGGTTTTTTAACTGCAAAAGATTTTCCTTGTAATCTTCTTTTGTTTGCAGCCCCTCGCAGGGTCCTTTGCAATTTCCCAGATGATATTCCAGGCAGACCTTGAATTTTCCTTTCTTGATATTGCTATCAGTCAGGTTCAGCGTGCAGTTCCTCAACGGGATGGTTTGCCGGGTAAACTCCATAAGCTCCCTGACCCTTTTGACAGAAGTGTATGGCCCAAGGTATTCAGAACCGTCCTCAATCTTTTTTCGGGTAAGAAAAACCCGGGGAAAGGGTTCTTTTTTGATAACAATAAAAGGGTAGCTTTTATCATCTTTCAGGTTGATATTGTAACGGGGCTGAAATTGTTTGATGAGGGTGTTTTCCAACAAAAAAGCATCCTGCTCAGAGTTGACAATGGTAAATTCAATTTTTGCAATCCGTTGTACCAGCTCATGTGTTTTGTAGCTGGTAAATGTTTTCGAAAAATAAGAACTGACCCTTTTTCGAAGATGCTTAGCCTTGCCAACATACAGCAGTTCATTGCGGGCATCAAAGTATTTATAAATGCCCGGCTGAGCAGGAATAGTGGAAGCGATAAGCTGAAATTCTTTTACTGTCATTGGTCGTTGCCTTCATTCCATGTTACTTTCACCGTTGTTATTGTTTCAGGTTTGCCGGGTAACTGACGGATGGTGGTTACCTGAAAGTATTTATCCATTTGCCAGAGCATATTTCTTTGAAGGAGGCTGTCACGATTACTAATCACCCGGTTGATGATGATACTGTTTACTTTGTCTCCTGATACTGAATTAGGGGTAACAAGCAGCTCTTGTTTTTGTATTTCTTCATCTGCGGGGCTCACAGGAATGTAAGTGATGACCACCCTGTTGATAGTGCCATCGTACATTGTTTCTTCTTTGAAGCGACGGGCAATCTTTTTATCGGAAAGATCAGGTATGTCAAGAAAATCTTTAGCCGCTGCGCTGAACTCTTCCCGGGGGATGAAAACGGTATCACTATGAAGACTGTCTATATATGCAATACGCATAATGGGGTACAGCGAAGTATCTACATGGGCCACCTGTGCCTTAATCAATGATACAACGGGAATAAATTTTTTTTCAGGTTCTTTTTTTTTCTTTTTGCAGGAGATAATTACCGGAAAAATGAGAAATAGAACCACCGCATATTTTGTCATACCCAAAAATACTTGAAACGGGGTGCAAAATAAATATCCCGCCTCTTTTTAACGAAGCGGGATATTTGTAAAAAAACAGGCAGTTAGTGTGGGTTTATTTTTTTAGCATGATGCCTATTTTGAGGCCGAAATCAAATAAATGTTCTTTAACCGGGTATTTTGAATCAAAACTTGACAGCATCTGGTAGCGGACATGCGGGCCAATTCTCCATTGGATATTTCCGGTACTCAGGCCAGCAAAAGCTTCAAACCCGCCACTGAAGTTCCATTTCCGGGTAAGTGATGGCACTTCTGCATAATTCTTATAATCCGTAGAAATAAGATAAACCCTGTCGCCCAGCATAAGGGTTGGCTGAACAGTGGCAGCTATACCAAATTCAGTTTTGCCGTTTTTGTTTAGTTTCAGTTCAAGCCCCACAGGCATGGAGGCGGAAATATAGAGGTTCCTGAGCCAACTGGCATTGTCTCCGCTAAAGTTCCTGTAATTGGAAATAGTGGAAACGGAGTTAGAGCCTCCACCGGTATTCAGTGCTATGGTCGTTACTTCGCTGTCGTAAGTATAGGCCCTGATATCATATTTGCTTACGTTAAACTGCAATCCCGCCAATACTTTCAGGCTTTTTGACAGGGGATACCCTGCATTAAAGCCCAATTGAAGGCCCATGTCAGGTTTGTGAGTAACAAGGCTGTTGATGTCGGCAATGGCGGTATAATAATTCAGTGCATTGTTGTTGGCAAGCGTAGAATTGATAAAATCTTTATTTTCTTTCAAATTACGATAACTGATGGTGGGGGTAAAATATACTTCCCAGGAAAGTTTTTTTCTGGCTTTTGCATGTTTGTAGCTGTTTACCACACTTTCGATGGTAAGAGGATAAATGTCTTTTTTAACAGGAGTTACCGGTTGTTCATCTTTTGTTGACTCAGAATTTTTGGCTTCTGCAAAAACAGGCTGATTATTTTTAATTTCAGCAGCAACGATGGATGGCTTGTTGGAAATATTCTTTTTTGTATAGACAGGGGCCGTTTTGGTCATCAGGTCAGGTTGTACAGAGGTTGCAAGCGGAGTAGTTTCTCTTGTAACCCGACTTTCGGAAGCAATGAAATGATCGGCAGCATCATTATTATTTGTCTCCTCCTCATTTCTATCTATTGCAAAGAAGAGTCTGTTTTGAAGGTTCTCATCATTGGATGTCAAATGGCTGCGGTTCTGCTTATGCTCAGCAGCGGCGATAAAAACTTTAGGATTGGCCTTGCTGTCTTTTGTTGATGCTGTTGCCGAAGAAGGGGATGATTTTTTTGAAGCAATTTGATCTTTTTTGCCCGGATTCAGCATCACACCTGTTACTGCAGCTGTGGTCAGAAGCAAAAGCCCAAGACCGATACCATACCAGCGCCTGCGGGTATGGAGGTTATGATGAATGTTCTTCCACACCTTTTCAGACGGATACATCCGGTACTGGTCGGCATTTTGTTTTACAAACTGCTCAAAATCTCTGTTACTAAACCTATTTTCCATAACCAGTCATCAATTTGGGTACGTTTAAGTTTATCAGCGGCCGGCAACTGCAAGCCAATCTGATTGTTGTTTTGGTTTTTGTAATATTCTTTTACGGATCAAAATATCTTCTAACATTGCTTTTGCCCTCGTATACTGGCTGCGGCTGGTGCTTTCTTCTATATCCAGCATATTGGATATTTCCCGGTGACTGTACCCTTCTACTGCGTAAAGATTCAGTACGGTCCTGTATCCAATTGGCAACAACCTGATACATTCCACCACCTGCTTGGCCTGAATGATGGCCGGCACACTATCCTCTCTTACCTGCACCCCGGTGGCGTGAATGATATCTACACTTTCATTGAACTTTTTGTTCTTTTTCAGGATGTTGATGCAGGTATGAACGATTATTCTGCGCACCCATCCCTCAAAAGCTCCCCGGTTTTCAAAAGTGTGTATCTGTAAAAAGACCTTTATAAAACCCTCCTGCAGCATATCCTCTGCATCCTCCCTGTTATGCGCAAAACGATAACACACTGCCAGCATCTTAGGGCTATACCGATTGTATAACTCCCTTTGGGCGCTGGTATCGTTTTTCAAACATCCTTTTAATATGGCTTCCTCCGTCATAACTGCCTTTGGTTGCCTGTAAATTAGACAATTTTCCTGTACCAATGCTGCACTTAATTGTAAAATTTCATTTAAACGGTAAAAAATAAAAGGGTGAAAGCCAATGGCACTCACCCTTTTAGTAAAAAGGAGTTGTTTAAAGGGAAGCTCTCAAAGAAAAAATGAAATTTGACCCTGCAGCCACTATCCCGGATGAGTAAGGACGATAACGCCGATTGGTCATATTTTCCCAGGTGGCGGTTACCTGTAGATTTTTCGCCAACTGGTAACTTGCCTTCAGGTTCAATACATACCAGCCAGGCGAATAAGGCTTCCCATTAGCATCTTTTGCATAAATATCTGTTTTGGCCTGTTCAGAAGGTGCCAGGTCAGCATTTTCAATCTTGCTGTTATATTGAGCAGAGGCTTCTGCAAATATTTTCTTAACCCGGTAGCGTAGCATTGTACTTCCATAAAAAGGAGGTGCGTGACGAAGCGGCACCTGTTCATTTTTTACATCATCTGTCTCTTTTCCGGATATCCAGTTGGCATGAGTTTGTAAAGACAATGACTTGATAAAATAATACTCTATGCTTACTTGGAAGCCGGAAACAGTGGCTTTCGCTACGTTTTGCAATGCTTCTACCCGGCTTAGTACACCATCAAATACAATGCTATCAGCGCCATTGAACGTAGCGGGACGCCGAACGATCGCATCATTCAAAATGCTATGAAAGACGTTTAACTCAATGCGAAATTTATTTATGATGTTCTTGATCACACCTGTTTCAAAATTCCAGGCGTATTCAGGATTCAGATCGGGATTAGGAACACTGACATTTCCCGGCACACTTTCAAAGAGCTTTCCGATATCATCCACATTAGGCATCCTGTACCCGGTAGCAATATTCCCATTCAACTGCCAGCCTTCTGCCGGGCGGAATACAAGACCGGCATTACCTGTCAAAGCACCGTCCCTTAATTCCGCTTTTTTGTAAGGGAATTTGATGAAGCTGGTGTCAAAAGTGGCATCCAATGTATTATGGCTGTATCTCAAACCTGTTGTCAACGTTACTTTCGGATGAAGATTTACTTTATAGCTGCCATAAATACCAGCGGTACTCCAGGTACTGCCATCAGGGTAGCGGCTTACCATGGCTGTTACAGCATTATTGGTGATATTGGTTCTTTCGCCAAATGAACGCACCTTGTTGTGTACATATTCAGCCCCATAAAATAATTCCCCTTTGCCGATGGTTTTTGTCGCATCCAGGTTAAAATTAATGGCACCAACCTGCTCTACTTGTTTATTGCGGCTGGTAGTGGCCCTCGTACGGTCAATACGGCCCTCTTCATACGACTGGTAAGCGGATGTGAACCTGAACTGATCATACAGTTTTGTTTTTTTCGTATGTAAAACGGTAAGATTATGCATACGCCAAAACATATCATCATAATTCCATTCGGCGAACCGAAGTTTCCCGTTGCGGTATTGAATAAGCCTGTCATACCTCGGGGCATCTCCCGTTTTTGCATAGGTAAAACCATATTGCAGGTCCCAATACTGGTTAGGCTTGTACCGGATTTTTTGTAAAAAGTTCAACTGGTCATACCCGCTGAAATGCTGAATACGGGGGTCACTGTTTTTTATAATACTGTCAATATTGTTTATTTGTTCCACATATTCCGGTCGCAGGTAACTATCCTGACCACCATTCTTTCCCATTTTAAGGTCGTCAAATTTGCTGAATGAAAAGGAAGAAAGAACTGACCATTTCTTCCAGCCCAGGTTAATATCAGCATGTACCGTGTTTTCTTTATTAGCTGTTGAATACCTGCCCAGCAGACTGCCTTTTACCAGCATTTTTTTACTCTGCGAAAACCTGGCTTCCAGGCTGTGAAAATCCATCACACCGCCGATAGCATCGCTGCCATAGATGAGAGAGCCGGGGCCAAATATTACTTCCGCTGTTTCTGTACTCAGGGCATCAATGCTGATCACATTCTGCAGGTTCCCGCTTCGATAAATAGCATTATTCATGCGAACGCCATCTACTACCAGCAACACCCTGTTGCTGGCAAAGCCGCGGATCATCGGGCTGCCGCCCCCCAACTGGCTTTTTTGAATAAACACAGAACCGGTTTGCCCTAACAAATCAGCTGAGGTCTGCGGGTTATTTCTCAGGATATCCAGTTTATTGACTTTTACAATCTTGTTGGGAACTTCATTTAATTTTTGCTCCCATTTGTTTACAGACACAATTACTTCCCCCATTGTTTTTTCGGAAAGCGTATCTTCCTGAGTATAGCCACAAATTGTAATGCATAACATACATAGCAGAGCAAGCACATACTTACTGCTCATAAATAATTTTTTTATGTAAAAATTGATTTGGCTGAGTATAGAAATCAGCTAACCTGCGGTGGGGGCGTAATTATTTCCCGGAACTGGTTGGTTGGGGTTTGGGATATTAGGGGACAGTAACAGTCATGTTCAGGTAAAACGTTTTGCCTTTCATCGTACTGGTTGCAAAAACCGGGAAGGCATTTGAAAAGTTGTGCAAGCAGTTTGTTCTGTTCGTTGTTTTTTCCGCCGGCATTTTTTTCCTTTTCTAGGAGTATCGTTTCCTCGTCATCATATAGGCCCGTAAAAGTATAAAAGCCATTCTCCAGATTTTTGGTTTTAATATCAAACATGCTGTTGTTCACCCATATTTCATGTTTGTCCATCCAGATCACATCGCTTTCAGGAAGGACAATGGTCTGCAATTTTCTTACTGCTAACTCATTTTCCATCCGGTGACGTATCTCTTTCTTCTTTAAGGTTGTAAAAAGAACAAACAGCAAGGGGATGAACCCAAGCAGTATGAAAAGCAGGCTGGATATTTTTTGAATGGCAGGTTTCAAGCTAAAACATCTGAATACAAATGTAGCGCTATTTTTTACGGATAAGGCTGTCAATGGGATACCTGGCTTTTAAGGTATCCATTACAGAATTAGCCCAATCAATGATCTTTGTTTTCTCATCAGCAGACAAACGGGCATCCTTATGTGTCCAGGTGTAAGAATTAAGCGGCATCTTGCCATCTTTTAACTGCTCAATCACTTCCTCCATTTTATGGTACTGGTAGCGGAGCCGCTTACTGGTATATTCGTCAAAATTCACTCCTTTTTTTCCTTCCTTAATATGTTTATCCAGCCACCAGTGTACGGGTTGAATTTTTGAATACCAGGGATACCGGGTGTTGTTGCTATGGCAGTCATTACAGGCTTTCGCCAATATTGATTTTACATCGTCCGGGATCGCAAAATTGTTACCGATATAATTTAGCTGCGGCCCTTCTGATTTATTCTTTTTAGGGTGAATAAACTGTATAACAACAAGAACACCCAGCAAAAAAAGACCGGTGTATTTCAGGATTTTCTTAAACATAAAAAATGTTTGTTGTAGTTTAATTATTGGTTGCTGATTAAAATTTCACCCGTCATTTCGCCAGGTACAGCTAACCCCATCATGGTAAGAATAGTGGGTGCAATATCGCCCAGCTTGCCGGGTTTTATCCTGCCCCTCCATTCACTATCAATGATGAAAAACGGGACAGGGTTAAGCGTATGGGCTGTGTTCGGCGAACCGTCCTCGTTGATCATGTAATCTGAATTTCCATGATCTGCGGTCAAAAATATTGTATAGTCATTTTCAAGTCCGGCTGTAACAACCTGCTCCACGCATTTGTCAACCGTTTCCACTGCTTTGATGGCTGCTTCCCATACACCGGTGTGCCCCACCATGTCCGCATTGGCATAATTCAGGCAAATAAAATCAGCAGTTTTGTTTTTTATCTCCGGTAACAAGGCCTCCGTGAGTTCATAAGCACTCATCTCAGGTTTGAGATCATAGGTAGCCACTTTTGGAGAAGCGACAAGGATCCTTTTCTCTCCTTCAAAAATTTTCTCCCTTCCACCGCTGAAGAAGAAAGTAACATGCGGGTACTTCTCCGTTTCGGCAGCCCGTATTTGTTTTAGACCATTTTTCTCCAGAATTTCTCCTAATGTGTTATTTAAATTATCTGTATCAAAAATGACATGAACATTTTTATAGGTCTGGTCATACTCGGTCATCGTGGTATAGTGCAGGGAAAGCTTGTACATCCCAAAGCCGGGCATGTCAACCTGTGTAAGCACCTGTGTTATTTCCCGGCAACGGTCGGTACGAAAATTGAAACAGATGGCAACATCACCATCTTTTATGGCCGCAAGAGGTTGCTGACCTTCATCAAGAATAACAGTCGGTTTGATGAATTCGTCAGTAATATTCCTCGCATAAGCATTTTCAACTGCGGCCAGTGCATCTGTTGCTTTTTCACCTTCTCCTTTCACCAATGCATCATAGGCCAGTTTCACCCGTTCCCATCTTTTGTCCCTGTCCATGGCAAAGTACCGGCCGCACACAGTGGCGATCTTTCCCACTGAACTGTTCAGGTGTTCCTGCAACTCCTTAATAAAACCTAATCCGCTTTTGGGATCGCAATCCCGGCCGTCAGTAAAAGCATGGATGAATACTTCGCTCAATCCTTTTGCTTTACAAACATCAATGATTGCCTTCAGATGATTAATATGCGAATGAACACCCCCATCACTCACTAGGCCGAGAAGATGAAGCGGCTTATTATTTTTCTTCGCATTTTGTATTGACTTCAAAAGAACAGGGTTCTCTGCAAATGATCCATCCCTTACGGCCACATTGATTCGCTGCAGTTCTTGGTACACAATCCGGCCTGCTCCGAGATTCAGGTGGCCCACTTCCGAATTACCCATCTGTCCGTCAGGAAGCCCTACTGCTTCTCCGCAGGTTATCAAAGTACTGTTGGGATATTTTTTGTATAAAGACCCTGTAAAGGGAACATTTGCATTTTGTATGGCATCGGCTGAAGCAACCTGCCCCAATCCCCACCCGTCCATAATTACCAAAATGACCCGCTTGTCTGACATTTGTTAATAAGAATTTATAAATAGTACAAATACATTCATTTTCAGGGAACAATGCTGTGTAAATCTACATGCAATTCATCTATTCATTTGCAAAAATGGCATAAAAGCAGGTGATTTTTATTATTTTGTAGCAGATAAACTGCCCATTACAGTATGGCATGTTTTTAGATAATTATACCTGTGAAAATAATTTTTTTATGAAAACGATTTTTACATCTTTCCTCGTTGGTTCGGTGTTCATGCTGTCCGCATTTGTGCAGCCGGGTACCATTGATGAGGTAATTGGCGCATTAAAGTCAGGTAATTCAACAGAATTGTCAAAATATTTTGATGACAGTATTGAATTGACCCTTCCGGATAAAAGCGATAGTTACAGCAAAGCCCAGGCTCAGTTGATCGTAAAAGACTTTTTTACCAATAATGGCGTAAAAGGCTTTGAGCTAAAACATAAAGGCGACTCACCCGGAGGGCACTTTTGCATCGGTACGCTGCAAACAAATGCGGGTAGTTTCCGCACCAATGTGTTTTTGAAGATTAAGAATGGTAAAGAAGTGGTGAAGGAGATACGCTTTCAGGCAATTGAATAAAGGAATAAATCAAAATACTTTTGAAGCCCCGGCATTTCCTGTCGGGGCTTTTTTACTTTTGCAGCTATGAATTTTGACGAACAATTAGAACACCTGATTAATGAAGCGCTGAAGGAAGATGTCGGCGACGGCGATCATTCCACTTTAGCGAGTATACCAGCGGATGCCAAGGGAAAAGCTGTACTAAAAATCAAACAGGATGGCATACTGGCAGGTATGAAAGTGGCCGAAAAAATTTTCAGCTACAAAGATTCGGCTACTGTTTTTACATCCTTTAAAAAGGATGGGGATGAAATGAAGTATGGAGAAAAGGCTTTTGAAGTGGAAGCGAAAGTGCATACCATTCTGCAATGCGAAAGACTGGTGTTGAATTGCATGCAAAGAATGTGCGGCATTGCCACACTGACAAAGCAATACACGGACAAACTGAAAGGATATAAAACAAAGTTGCTGGACACCCGTAAAACAACACCCAATTTCCGTTTGTTAGAAAAGGAAGCTGTTCGTATCGGCGGTGCTGTCAACCATCGCTTTGGCTTGTATGATATGATTATGCTGAAGGATAATCATATTGACTATTGCGGTGGAATTGAAAAGGCAATTGATAAAGCTGCTGAATATGTAAAAAATGAAAAACCCGGATTGAAAATAGAAGTGGAAACAAGGAACCTTGAGGATGTAAAGAGAGTGATAGCTGTGGGCAAAGGAAAAGTGTTTCGCATCATGCTGGATAATTTCAAACCGGAACAAATTGTTGAGGCAGTAAAACTGATTGGAAATGTCCCGAAAGCTTTCGGGATTGAAACCGAGGCAAGCGGGGGTATCAACCTGGATAATATTACCGAATATGCAAAGACCGGAGTGGATTATGTGAGTGTGGGGGCATTGATACACCAGGCGAAGAGCCTTGATCTAAGTCTAAAAGCCTCCCCAAACCCCTCCGCAGGAGGGGCTTTGAAACCCTAAAGAACGAAGTCGCCGATTGAAAGAACACTGTATGAACAAGAAAAATAAACCAGATACAAGAGGATTTGTTTACAGTACCAACCCCAATTTTTCTTTTGAGGAAGAACAAGCAAATGAGGAAACGCTTTCGCCTGCCCAGCAAAAACTGAGAATAAAACTGGATACACGACACCGGGCAGGCAAGGCGGTAACATTAATAGAAGGGTTTATTGGAACAGTAGCAGATATGGAAGACCTTGGTAAAAAATTAAAATCCTTTTGCGGCACGGGCGGATCAGCTAAGGACGGGGAAATAATTGTGCAGGGCGATCAGCGGGAGAAAGTGATACAGTGGCTGTTGAAGAACGGGTATAAAAACGTAAAAAAATCAGGATAGCCTTACTCTGCTTCGCCAGGTTTTATTTCATCATTCATAAAATAACTTAACGCCCCGCTGGGACATTTTTTTACCTGCTCAATAATTCTTTCTGTCGTGGCCCCATCCATTTTTATCCAGGGCCTTTCCCGGGGGTTAAATACCTCTATCAATCCTTTCCAGCAAAGCGTGGAATGAATGCAAACCTTCGGTTTCCATACTACCGTCATTTCTCCGTTGGAGTATTTTTTTGTTTCTACAGACATAAGCAACTATTGTCCCTGGGCAAGACTATAAGCCTTTTTGTTTTCCCATTTATTCAATAACTCAAAAGAACAAATCTTAAAATTACCACTCATACTCACATAAAGGCCAATTACATCCTGCTGATTCAGCGGCTCATCACTGATACTTTCAAAACGAACATTGTACTGGTTCACCAAATTGGTGTAAACAGAACCAGTCGGCCAGACCTGTGTACCCCGGTTGCTGATATTGATAAGGTTGAATTTGACCCCTGCATGCCGTTTGCATTTTTCGGCAATTTCAATGGGCTGTTGATTGCTTTCTATAAACAGGTCAACGCCAACAATGGTTTCATCCATTCCTTCTTTAGAAATCATCATTGAATTCATTTCTAATTTCAAAGGAGCAGGGGTGCCCGGCTTGTTGGGAATGATCTCCCTGGCACCGATTTCAGGTTTTTTGCCAAAGTTGCTGATAATGGAATCGGCAAACTGGGTAGTATTTACAGATGCTTTTGTTTTATCGCCAAAATCACCTGTGTGTATGCCGTTTTCTAATGTGTGAAGCAATGCATTTTCAATAACGGCTGCATTTTCTGTAAGCCCTACATGACGAAGCATAGCAAGTCCACTTAGCAAAAGTGCCGTTGGGTTTGCAATATTTTTTCCTGCAATATCCGGCGCCGTGCCATGCACTGCCTCAAAGATGGAAATATGATCGCCGATATTGGCAGAAGGGGCGAATCCAAGTCCGCCTACCAGGCCAGCACAAAGATCACTCACAATATCGCCCTGCAGGTTGGTCAATACTAATACATCAAATGTATCTGGCCGGGTGACTAATTTCATACAGAGGTCATCAACAATGATATCATCCGATTTTATTCCCGGATATTCTTTGGCCACTTCCTGGAAACATTCGAGGAACAAACCATCTGTGATCTTCATGATGTTGGCCTTGTGAACACAGGTAATCCGTCTTGCCTTTTTCTGTTTTGCCATTTCAAACGCATAGCGGATCAGCTGCAAACTTCCGGGTCTTGTAATGAAACGGCGGCTCAGCGCCACATCATGGGTTAGCATATGCTCAATGCCGCCATAAGTGTCTTCAATATTTTCCCTTACTACCGTGATGTCGATAGGTATTCCTGCTTTGCTGAAAACAGTATCTACACCGTGGAGTGTCCTGAAATCTCTTTTATTGGCAAAAGTGTTCCATGTTTTGCGGGCAGTTACGTTAATACTTTTCACTCCTGTGCCCTTGGGTGTCTCCATCGGCCCTTTGAAGAGAAGGCCGAGGGCTTCAATGGTTTCTTTTGCCTGCGGCGTCATCCCGTTATTAAAGCCTTTGTCAAACACCCATTTGCCCATTTCTACAAATTCATACTCAAGCGGTACTTTATTGGCGGTAAAAATTTTCAGCACGGCTTCCATTATTTCCGGGCCTATTCCATCACCTTTTGCTACGGCTATCTTCATACAGGGAGAGTATATTTAATGAGTTGCAAAATTAAGTCATCAACAGTGATTTTCAGAGTTAAATAAACGGCAATTCGGTTGTGCTTTAATTTGTTTATTTTTACTGCATGACCAGTATGATCTCAGAAGGAGTGAAGGTAATTGTAGAAACCTTTTACCAGCCGGATTACAGCAACCCGCTGCAGTCGGAGTTTACTTTTGCCTATAAGATAACCCTGGAGAATCATAATGCATTTCCCGTAAAACTTCACAGAAGGCATTGGTACATTTTTGACAGCAACGGCAGCCAGCGGGAGGTGGAAGGCGAAGGAGTGGTAGGCGTACAACCCACTTTGCAGCCCGGAGAGCATTACCAGTATGTCAGCAGTTGCAATCTTCGTACGGAGATGGGCAGAATGCACGGCACTTACGAGATGGAAAACCTGCACAGCAAGAAAATGTTTGATGTCGGCATCCCTTCTTTTGAAATGTTTGTTCCTTTCAAATCTAACTGACACCAGATAGTGGAAAAAAAACACAGGACATTCCGCAATCGCTTTTTTGCCGGACTGATTGATGGATTTATTTTTCTGCCGCTTTTTATTGTGGGAGATTATCTGACGCACAAAATGCTAATTTCTGTTTTATGGTATGATTTAGCTGAGACGATTTTTTGGACAATATATGTCGTAGTTGGTCATGGAAAATATGGCCAAACAATTGGAAAATGGCTAATGAACGTCAAAGTTCTGAACCTTGAAGAAAACGGGTTGATTGGATATAAAAAAGCCTTTTACAGAGAGTCAATCTGGTTTTTGATAAGCCTTTCTGCAATCATTTATTGGTTGATTAAGCTGAGATTTGAAAATTTTGATATTCCTGCCAATTTAGAGAAGTATGAGAATCTGACTTTGTTTTTTGCCGGCGGCTGGATTGTAATTGAATTATCAACGATGTTGATGAATAACAAGCGCAGGGCTTTGCATGATTTTATGGGAGGGTCTGTAGTTGTTAATTTGAAATACAAATAGTATTTCTCTTACCGTGGCTTGTATTTCGCTGTTTCCAAAATCTTTCTTGCATCGGCATTCATCACTTCTTCCGGCCTCATACCGGTATTTTTAGATACAAACTTTTTTACAATCTGCCAGCCAATCCACTGACCCAGGTTGCCAGGAGAGTATTCGGGAGAGAAACCCTGTGTGAAAGGCCCTTCGCCGATATAGGTTTGAATGACGACAGGATTTAGGGAGTTAAGATCTTCATTTTTTACAATTTCACTCCAGATAAGGCCCTCACTTTCTTTGCACCAGTCTAACTGTTGCTTTGTATAACCTGTTTTGATGGAATCGGGTGTGGCAGGCAGAAGTTTATCGAGCAGCCACCATTGCTTGCCTCTTTCAATCATTTGCTCTATCAATGGCTTGCCGGCGCTTTTGTCGGGAAAAATTTCCAACGCCACGGCTTTTATACAATTGGCGGTGATATATTCTTTGGAAAAACGGCGGGAGATATACAGGGGAAATAACTCCTGCATTTCGGGAGCCTGGTAAACAGAAAAATCTTTTCCTGCAAACTGCTGAAGCCCGATAGCCAATCCGTAGGCAGTAGTGGCAACTCCCGGTGCATCAAAAGGCCCTACAAACAAAATAGCTTTACCTGCTTTATACTCCGGGAAATAATATTTTACATATTGAAACGCTTTTTGAAGCTCTTTTTTTAACCCATCTGTGTTTTTGTATTTTAACCGGAGCGAATCGTAAATGGAGGAATAGCCTTTTAGAAATTCTTTGGTTACCAGAATGGTATTCGGATCGGTGTTGGCGCCATTTACTCCGAGGATTTCATGCATGAAATCTTCATAGAAACCCGGATGCTTTTGGAAGAGCTGCTGAAGAGAGGTCAGCATATTATTGGTGTCAATCCGGAAAAAATCCTGGTCAAAACGTTCGATGGATACATCAACCTTTATATGAGATACATCGGGGATGCCTTTCTTTTTTTTGCAGGAAAAAATGAAAAGCGAAACGAGTAATATGAAGGTGATTTTTTTCATAGCTATTGTTAACGAAACAGGTTTCAAATTGTTGCGAAAGCAAATTTACCGGTTTAAAAATTACCGTTAATTCCTTCGGTAATGGCGTAAATTTGTGCTATGAAGATCGCCTTAGCGCAGCAAAACTATCATATCGGCAATTTTGAACTGAATACCCGCAAGATCATTGAAGCGATTGAGTGGGCTAAGAAGCAAGGGGCTGACCTGGTACTGTTCTCTGAACTCTGTGTTTGTGGCTATCCCCCAAGAGATTTTTTAGAGTTTGATGATTTTATCAAGAAAAGCTACAAGGCGATAGATGAAATAAAAGAACATGCTGATTCCATTGCTGTGCTGGTAGGCGCACCGGAGGTGAACCCGGTAAAGAAAGGAAAGGACCTGTTTAACTCTGCCTATTTCCTGTATGAGAAACAAGTGAAGGCCACTGTCCACAAAACCTGTTTGCCCAACTATGATGTGTTTGATGAATACCGCTACTTTGAACCGGCTTACGACTGGAAGATGATCGAGTTCAAGGGAAAAAAACTGGCAGTAACTATTTGTGAAGACATCTGGAACCTGGGCGATAATCCGCTGTACAGGAACTGTCCGATGGATGAGCTGATGAAGCAGCAGCCGGATATTATGCTCAATTTATCAGCCTCGCCATTTGATTATACCCATGTGGAAGACCGCAAAGCTGTAGTCAAACTGAATGTGCAGAAATACAAATTGCCGATGCTGTATTGTAATTGTATTGGCAGCCAGACAGAGATAGTGTTTGACGGGGGGTCACTGGTGTTTGATAAAAATGCAAATATGATCCGCCAGTTGCCATTGTTTACTGAAGCATTGGAGCTGTTTGAATTGAATAATGACGGGACATTTACATTGCCGGTAAAGACTTTTGCAAAAGATCTTCCGGACGCTGAGTTAGTTCCGCAGGAGTTGGAGTACAACTTATGTACTGCCGAAATACACGATGCCATTGTGATGGGAATCCGGGATTATTTTTCCAAAATGGGATTTAGCAAAGCTATTCTCGGCAGCAGCGGCGGTATTGACAGCGCTGTTACCCTTGCGCTGGCATGTGAAGCATTAGGAAAAGAAAATGTAAGAGCCATATTGATGCCTTCACAGTATTCTACCGGTCATTCTGTAGCGGATGCAGAGCAACTGAGTAAGAACCTGGGCAATCCTTATGATATCGTTCCCATCAAAAATATTTATGAAAGCTTTTTATCGGAGTTGAAACCTATCTATAAAGATTTACCATTTGGATTGGCGGAAGAAAATATACAGGCGAGAACAAGGGGGAATCTGCTGATGGCGATCGCCAACAAATTCGGATATATTCTGCTGAATACTTCTAATAAAAGCGAACTGGCAACGGGTTATGGCACCTTATATGGTGATATGGCAGGCGGACTGGGTGTGCTGGGCGATTGTTATAAGATGCAGATATATGCCCTTGCCAATTATATCAACAGGCGCAAAGAGGTCATTCCACAAAATATTATCAGCAAACCGCCCTCGGCAGAATTAAGACCCGGGCAAAAAGACAGCGACTCATTACCGGATTATGCAGTTCTTGACAAACTGCTATATCAATACATAGAAAGAAGACAAGGCCCTAATGAAATAAAAGCACAGGGTTTTGATGCTGCATTGGTCGACCGTGTGCTGAAGATGGTGAACATGAATGAATACAAGAGAAACCAGTTTTGTCCTATTATCCGCATATCACCCAAAGCATTTGGCGTGGGCAGAAGGGTGCCTATTGTCGGAAAATATCTTAGCTGACTTAGTGCTTATAATGGAATGTATAGGCTTGAGGATCACCAGGGGCTCCAAAATTCGCAACCTGCGATACCACTAATGCTGTTTCCGTTAATGATACTAGGGTAAAATTGGTTGAACCACCCGGAAAGAATGAGGTATTCAATTGTAATATCGTTTCACCGCTGTTCCAGCTCCATGTAAATGTAGCAGGTGCTGGGCTTGCGCAAATATTAGCACCTTCATTCACCGTCCCGTTGGTAGTCGTAGTAAACGTTACTACATTGTCTTTATAACATGCCGGAGTACCTAAGGTTACATCAGTAGTTCCTTGAAAAATTTTATCAAAACTCCAGGAGCCCTGCATAATAAGCTGGGTTTTGGTTTTAGCAGGGGTTGTGTTGTTATCATCCTTGTTGCAGGATACAGAAATAAGGGTTATGAAACAAGCGGCAACAAGGAAATGCAGTATCTGTTTTTTCATACTAAAATGGATTATTGCCACAAAATAGACATTCTTTTCAAAGAATGAAAGGTAAAATGCCGCCGGAAAATGCCCTTATTTTCAGCCGCTTATAATAACGGCAGACGATTTGCTTCAATCAAGTTCGTACATTTAAACATCAATTCTAAGCTATGTTAAAAACTGCCGAAGACATCAGGCTGCTGAATGAGCGTATCAGTCATGCAGGCCAGTTCGCCGATAAATTAAAAGAAGAAATCAGTCATATAATTGTTGGGCAAAGCAATATGCTTGACCGGTTGTTGATCGGATTGCTGAGCAACGGGCATGTATTGCTGGAAGGTGTGCCCGGGCTAGCCAAAACATTGGCGATAAAATCACTGGCGCAGACTATTCATGCAAAATTCAGCCGTATACAATTTACTCCTGACCTGTTGCCCGCAGATGTGATCGGCACATTGATCTATAATCAGCAGAAAAATGAATTTGTAGTTCGCAAAGGCCCTGTCTTCGCCAATTTTATTTTAGCGGATGAAATAAACCGTGCCCCGGCAAAAGTGCAAAGCGCATTACTGGAAGCCATGCAGGAAAGACAGGTGACTATTGGAGAAACGACTTACAAGCTGGATGAACCATTTTTAGTACTGGCCACACAAAACCCATTGGAACAGGAGGGAACTTATCCTTTGCCTGAGGCACAGGTGGACAGGTTTATCATGAAAGTAATTGTTGATTATCCCAGCATGGCAGAAGAACAACTCATCATCCGGCAAAATGTGCAGGGGTTGGCTCAGCCTGAAGTAAAACAGGTTGTTTCTGTACAGGAAGTATTGAATGCAAAAAACCTGGTGAGGGAGATATACATGGACGAGAAAATTGAACAGTATATCCTTGATATTGTCTTTGCAACAAGAACCCCTGAAAAATATCAACTCGGAAAATTAGAACCTCTGATTGCTTATGGCGCTTCACCAAGGGGAAGTATTAATCTCGGTCTTGCTGCAAAGGCACAGGCCTTTTTGAACAAACGGGGTTTTGTGATACCCGAAGATGTGAGGAGTATCTGCAAAGATGTATTGCGGCATCGCATCGGCCTGACATACGAAGCAGAAGCAGAAAGTATTAATGTGGAAGATGTAGTGGAAGATGTATTGAAGAAAATTAATGTACCATAATGCTGACTACAACGGAAATAATAAAAAAGGTACGGCAGCTTGAAATCAAAAGCAAAAAGCTCACCAGCGACCTGTTTACCGGGGAGTACCATAGCGCTTTTAAAGGAAAGGGGATGTCGTTTAAAGAGGTCAGGGAATATGCTGCGGGAGATGATGTGAGGTTCATAGACTGGAACGTGTCGGCAAGATTTGGCCATCCGTATAGCAAGTTGTTTGAAGAAGAAAGGGAACTGACCGTGATGCTGCTGGTTGATATCAGCAACAGTTCTTTGTTTGGAACGACACAAGCAAGAAAAAAAGATATCATTACCGAGATAGCGGCTGTGCTGAGTTTTTCTGCAGTAAATAATGCAGATAAGATAGGTGTGATTTTTTATAGTGATGTGGTGGAGGCTTATATTCCGCCGAAGAAAGGAAAGCAACATGCCCTCTATATCGTTCGTGAATTATTGAGCAAAGAGCCAAAAGGTAAGGGGACTGCTGTAAGTAAAGCTCTTCGCTTTTTTTCCAATTCCACCAAACAAAAAAGTATCGCCTTTGTGCTGAGTGATTTCCTGGACAGCAATTATGAAGATGCCTTGCGCATTGCGGGAAAAAAGCATGATGTGATTGGTATTAAGTTGTACGACAAGATGGATATGCAATTACCCGATGCAGGTTTGCTGCAAGTGCAGGATGCAGAAAGCAATAAAACAAAATGGGTGGATAGCAGCAATGGATTTGTACGGTACAGCTACCAGCAGGAATTTTTCCGGGTGGCACAATACTGCACACAGAATTTTAAAAAAGCAGGTTGTGACCTGCTGCATGTACGCACCGACGAAGATTATGTGAGGGTGCTGCAGAAATTTTTTATCAGCCGAAACAGGTAATTACTGATCAAATGATAGAATGATTCAAATGATTTTTTACAGAATAATACTTTCGTTTTTTCTTTTTATTGTTGCGGATAATGTTGTTGCACAAGGCGGTGACGAGATCAAGGCCACGGTCAACAAGAACAGGATACTAATCGGGGAGCCTCTGGAACTAACTGTTGAAGTTGATTTGCATCCAACCTCTGGCCTGCGTCTTATTCAGATTGATTCTATAACTCATTTTGAATTACTGGAAAAGCCTGTTCTTGATTCTTCTTCTTACAATGAGAGTATCCGCTTCAAGGCGGTGTACAAAATCACAAGTTTTGATTCGGGCCACTGGATCATTCCTTCTTTTGTCCTTTCGCCGGGAGTAATGACAGACTCCATTCCAATAGATGTAGTTTTTTCTGAGTTTGATCCCAACCAGGATTATCATGATATAAAAGATATCATAGAAGTAAAATCATCAAAGAAAAAACAATGGTGGTTGTATGCCGTTGGAGGAGGTTTGATACTGCTGCTTGTGCTTATTTACTTTCTCCGGAAGAAAAAGCCTCTGCCTGCACCGCAGATCGTAACTAAGATTAATCCTTATGAAGAAGCGATGAAAGAACTGGGTTTGCTGCAGCAATCAAAACCCGGGGCCAAAGAATTCCATTCGAGGCTTACGGGAATATTCAGGTTGTATATCTATCAGAAAAAAGGAATTCTTTCTTTACAAAAAACAACGGATGATCTTGTATTACAATTAAAGTCGTTGAATATAAGTAAAGAGCAATTTGACAAACTGGCCCAGTCGCTGCGATTGAGTGATTTTGTAAAATTTGCAAAGTATAATTCTACAGGGGAAGATGACAGTAACTGTTTTAACACCATTTCAGAAACAATAAACCAAATTGAACTTTCGGGTTCTTAAACCCCTCCTTCGGAGGGGCTTGGGGAGGCCTCTATGCTGTACAACTGGCTAAAAAATATTGCCTTTGCTTACCCGCTGGTATTGGCTCTTTTTGCCCTGCTGCCGGCGTTGGTTGTATGGTACGTCAAAAGAAGTAACAAAGGCCAGGCTACTATAAAAGTTTCAACGGCGCATGCCTTTACTGTTACATCATGGAAAAACCGATTCCGGCATCTTCCATTTATCTTTCGCCTGCTGGCATTAAGCGGATTGATACTTGTCATGGCAAGACCACAGAAACGAAATGATGAACAACGGACAGAAGGCGAGGGCATTGATATTGTGCTGTGCATGGATGTAAGCGGCAGCATGGGTTCAAAAGATATTCCTCCATCAAGAATGGATGTGGCGAAAGAAGTGGCGGAAGAGTTTGTACGCAGCCGCCCGGTGGACAGGATCGGCCTCGTTATTTTTTCCGGTGAAAGTTTTACCCAATGCCCCATTACCACCGACAGGGATAATCTTATTGCACAGATACAATCATTAGAAAGCAGGAGATATCTTGATGATGGCACTGTGATTGGTGAGGGGCTGGCTACTGCCGTGGACAGGTTGTCCAAAACGGGATCTGCAAGCAAGGTCATTATCCTGCTGACGGATGGAAAAGAAGATCCGCCGGAAACAAGACTGATTGATCCGTTGACAGCATTGGAGATCGCTAAAGCAAAAGGGGTAAAGGTTTATTCTATCGGCGTAGGCGCCACAGCTTCTGCTATTGTTGAAAGAACCGACACTGATCCCCGCCAGAAAACTCCTACTGTCGATTTCATTGATGTTGAACTGTTACAACGGATAGCCAATGAGACGGGAGGAAAATATTTCCGGGCAAAAGATAAGGATGGGTTACGAAATATCTACAGCCAGATAGATAAATTAGAAAAATCAAAAGTGGAGGTTACGGTTTTCAGGAGGTACGAAGAAAGATACCTGCCATTTGTATTAGCTGCGCTGGCTTTCCTCTTTCTGGAAATGCTGCTGAAGTTTACTGTATTCCGGAAATTTCCCTGAGTAATTATTCAGCTAAATTGCACCCGATGAAAGCAACAGTTTATAAATCGACCGGAAGCTGGTACATTGTAAAAGATGAAACGGGCAAGTTCTGGAATGCCCGGATGAAGGGGGTGATGAAGCTGGATGATATTACCAGCACCAACCCGGTGGCAGTGGGAGATATAGTAGAAATTGAATCACAGGCCGACACGGATAATTCTGCCATTATAGATGAGATCCATAGCCGGAATAATTATATCAACCGGCAATCGCCGAGGCACAAGCACCAGCATCATATTGTAGCAGCCAATCTTGACCAATCATTATTAGTAGCAACGCTCAAAGAGCCCAAAACATCACAGGGTTTTATTGACCGGTTCCTGGTAGCTTCAGAAATGTATCATGTGCCTGCTGTGCTTGTTTTTAATAAATCAGATCTGTACAAAACAAAAGAACTGGATAAATATGAGCAATGGAAACAGATGTATGAAGCTGTAGGGTATAAAGTATTGCTGATAAGTGCAGAGAAAAAGGAAGGTGTGGAAGATCTGATGAAATTGTTTAAAGACAAAACAACATTAATAAGCGGTCATAGCGGAGTGGGTAAATCGTCACTCTTAAATGTCATCTTCCCGGAGATAAATTTAAAAACGCAGGATGTGAGCGGATGGAGCGGAAAAGGACAGCATACCACTACGTTTGCAGAAATGTATGATCTTCCTTTCGGTGGCCGCATCATTGACACACCTGGCATGAGAGAGTTTGGCCTGGTAGACATATCAAAACAGGAAGTATCACACTACTTCCCGGAAATGCGGGACAGATTAAATAATTGCCAATTCAACAACTGTCTGCATTTTAATGAACCTGACTGCGCCATCAAAGAAGCCGTTAACAATGAAGAAATACATGAAGACAGGTATGTGAGCTATTTGAGTATTATGGAGAGTATAGAAGAAAAAAGCTATTAGCTTTTAGCCAACAGCTAATAGCTATATCACGCAATATTCCGCTGATCTCCGTTGAACATTTTTCCTTCCAGCACTGAAGCCAGTTCCACCACTGCCTTATTGTCTTTGCTCAGGGCATCACGGGTCTTGGTTGGAAATAATGAGATACCGTTGTAAATGCTGTAATGAAGGGTTAGGTTATGACCTTTGAACCGGAATTCCCAGTCAATGGTGTCAAAGTCATCTTCTTTGTTGGAAAACTTGATGTCAAAATCCTGGCTCAGGATATTGGCGACACGGTAGAACTGTTTCAGTCCTCCGTCATCGGCGATCACGGCTTCGGTACAGCCAAGGTTGGTTCGTAGGGTGAGGCTCATAGTAAAGGTGTTTAGGTTTATTCATAAGACTGGATCATATTATGTTTAGCTGCACTGGCAGCTTGTTAACTTTTAAATTTCTTGGCTTTTTTGACAGCCTTGCCGGCCTTCGGGTCGCCGCTCAGGATTTTTTCAGCGCCTACATTTTTACCATTAGTGGGGCATCCGTACTTTTCCTTTTTCTGGAAAATCCCGCCAAATACATTGCTGAACATCTTGCAGGATGAGAACAGGAGCATGACACTCAGTGCGATGGTAAAAAGACGGAGGCTTTTCATGGTTTTTGTCTATTGTGATAACGAAGTTAAATTAAAATAATTGTTTATGAAAGAGGGAAGTTACGAGGCAAGTCGGGAGTCTTTAGTCGTTAGTCCGGAGCCGACTCACTGTAACTGAATACCTTACTCCCGGATCAGGACTAATGACTCACGACTTCTCCCTGAACCAATCCGCATACCCCACATAATTATTCGCTATCCGGTGTATCTCCCCGCTGATCATTTCCTGCGAAATATCCTTCACCTTTTTAGCCGGCACCCCTGCATAAATACTACCCGGGTCGCAGATAGTGTTTTCTAAAACAACGGCCCCGGCGGCAATAATGGTATTTGAATGCACCACCGCATTATCCATTACAATAGCGCCCATCCCTATCAGCACATCATCATGCAGGGTGCAGCCATGTACGATGGCATGATGACCAATCGAGACATTATTGCCAATGGTTGTCCCGTATTTCTGAAAAGTGCAATGGATGCAGGCGCCATCCTGCACATTCACCTTGTTTCCGATTTTAATAAAATTCACATCACCACGAACAACGGTGTTGAACCAAAAACTGCAATCATCACCGCAGATAACATCGCCGACGATGGTGGCATTTAGGGCAATGAAGCAGTTGCTGCCGAATTGGGGATGTTTGTTTTCTACAGGAAGTATGATTGGCATGATATTGTTTTTTGTTTACCAGCTTCAGTTTTTCATGGCATCGTCCCTTGCGTCGCACACTTGTACAGCAAATCGCTGCTCCACAACCCACCCCGGTTATTCAAAGTATTTAGTTTTCCTCAATTCGCCCCTCCCGGGAGGGGATGGTCGTTCTAAGGTAGAGATTTTCTTTGCGCCTTTGCGCTGCCTTTGCGTTCTTTGCGTGAAATAAAATTACTTGACCCAACGGGAACTTTTTCTTCGTCATGTAGCACAGACCTCGCCGGCGCCGATGGCTTTTGAAATAGCCAAAGCGGAAGGTTGTTTGCTCTATGATGTGAACGGCAGGGAATATATTGACCTTATCGGCGGCATCAGTGTGGCCAATGTGGGCCACCGGCATCCGAAAGTGATTGAAGCCATACAAAAACAACTGGAGGTCTACCTGCATGTGATGGTGTATGGGGAATTCATTGAAACACCGCAGGTGCAATATGCTAAGCTGCTTACTGAGCATTTACCCGCATCCCTCAACTCTGTTTATTTTACCAACTCCGGTGCCGAAGCGGTGGAAGGGGCGATGAAGCTGGCCAAAAGGGTAACGGGGGGAGTGCAGATCATTGCTTTCAATAATTCCTATCATGGCAGTACACAGGGGGCATTGAGTTTGATGGGAGATGAATACTGGCGCAATGCTTTTCGTCCGCTTTTACCGGATGTGCTGCACCTGGAATACAACCCGATAGCTATCGGGTCTTTTGAATCATTAAAAGAGATAAGACAACACACCGCCTGTGTGATCGCTGAAACCGTACAGGCTGAAGCGGGCATCATTGTTCCTTCAGTTGAATGGATGCAGGCTTTGCGAAAAAAATGTGATGAAACCGGAACGCTGCTGATACTGGATGAGATACAGACCGGATTTGGAAGAACGGGAAAGCTATGGGGCTTTGAACATTTTAATATTGTGCCCGATATTTTATTATTGGGCAAAGCATTGGGCGGCGGAATGCCGCTGGGGGCTTTTATTGCCGATAAAAAATTGATGGATGCTTTTACTGAAAACCCGGTGCTGGGGCATATCACCACATTTGGCGGCCACCCGGTTTGCTGTGCGGCAGGTATGGCGGCAATGAAGGCGTTGCTTGATGAGAAAATGATTGACGGGGTAAAGCAAAAAGAAGAATTATTCAGATCATTGCTTGTTCATCCAAAAATAAAAGCCATCCGTTCTTTTGGTTTATGGATGGCCGTGGAGTTTGACTCTTTTGAAACGAACAAGAAAGTGATTGATGCCTGTATTGCTAATGGAGTAATGACAGATTGGTTTTTATTTGCGCCGGAGTGTTTGAGGATTTCGCCTCCGTTGGTTATTGGGGAGGAGGAGGTAAAGAAGGCTTGTGGAGTGATGATGAAAGCTTGCAAGGGTTAACTCGCTCGTCTTTATTAGGCTACTTTCTTTTTATGCCTGCTGTTTCTTACTCTTCTTGCAGTAGTTTTTTTCTTTGCTTTTTGTAAACGGATATAGTTGCTGATTGCTTCCTGCTCGGCATTGGTAAGGGATTGGCCCTGTACGCCGATAAAATCCACATCCAGCTCTTTTGATTTATTTTTCATGGGAAAAATATTTATTTATAAGTTTTAATGCTGCTTTTGTGTCAATGATCATAACCCTGCCGCCAAAATGAAATGCTCCTAACGAATCAATATAGTGCTGAATCAACTGAGATTTTGAAATAAAGGACACATTTCCCTCATGACCCCGCTGAAAAGAAAGTTTACAGGCAAAAGCCACCAGGTTACCGGGCACTCCGCATATACCTTTGACCGGCCTTTATTAAAAGAGGCGCTTTCTACAAGATGCATGAACACATGGTCGGCTTTTACTTCCAGGCTTATCAATCCCTGTATCACCCGGGGGTTATTTACAATAGTTAGTTTATAAACATCCCTTTCAGGCTGCCTCACTTCATATTTCCAATTAAAGAGCCACCCGCTTTTTTGAGATATGATTCTTTGATCGGTTTGCGTAATGAGAGAAATTTCTGTAGCAAAACTGTCGCCTGTGAGAACATTTTCAATTGAACGGGTCAGTTTATCAACTTTAAAGTCTAATTCCCTGTTTGGCATTTTTTTCACTCTTAAAGATACTAAAATGTAGCGAAATAAATAGGGTTGCTTGCTCCGGAATGTTTACGGATTTCGCCGCCGTTGGTTATTGAGGAAGAGGAGGTAAGGAAGGCTTGTGGAGTTATAGCGAATGCTTGTGATTATTGATTAAACTGGGTCGACTTTGCTATATTTTGAGAAAAGGATACTTAAGGCCTGGATAAGGTCTTGAGTCTTTCCTTTCTTATATCAAGATAATTATCGCTTACATTAGTTTTCTTTTTAATTTCTTCATAAGTATACCCTTCTCGTAGCATAATAGTTGGCAGAGTATTTAAAGACTCATATCGGATATTCTGTGATTTGTGTTTTAAATATGAAATCAGAAGCTCCACAGATTTATTAGTTCCAATATATCCTAGGGAACGAACTATATATTTAATATCATCAATTTTATCTATATTGTCCAAAAGTGTTATTAAATAATTTTCATTTTTAATTTCAGTATTTGTTAAGGCTAAATAAGAAGAACACCGCACATGCCAGTTACGATGTTTGTTAAGTATAAAAATCGGTTTCAAATCTAATGTTGCGGGTTTATATATTTCTTCAAGGCTATTTAGCATCCAAACCTTAGTCATATTATCTTTTTCCTTAGGCAAACTTTGAATCAATAAGTCAGTTGCCATTAAATCGGGAGTGTTTTTAAGAAGATTACCCAATATAGAATAAGTTAGTCGCCTGATTTCATGATTAATTTCGGTTTCAAGAATTGAATACAATTCTGCTAAATATTTTAAATCGTTGATTTGTTTTGCTTCTTCTGTAGCCGTCCATGAAATAGTCTTCTCGCTTTCAAATACTCCACCTTTTTTTGATTCACAGGGGCGATATGAATCATTTTGCATTCGGGCTATTAAATCTAAGATGTAGGAACTCATTATAGCTTAATAAAAACGAAAGATTGTGATTAATTTCCTAATCTTCCACCTCCACCACCAATTCAATCTCCACTGCCATATTCAACGGCAACGAACACATACCAACAGCCGAACGGGCATGCCTGCCTTTTTCGCCAAACACAGCTATCATCAGGTCGGAAAATCCATTAATGACTTTGGGATGGTCTTTAAAATCCGCTTCGCAATTCACCATACCCAAAACTTTTACGATGCGTTTTACTTTGTTTAAATCTCCAAGCTCTGCTTTCAATACAGCCAGTTGATTGATGGCAGTGAGCCTGGCTGCCTCTTGTCCCTGTTCAATCGTCAGGTCTTTTCCTACTTTGCCTGTGGTATATATTCCCTGTGCATTGGATGGTCCTTTACCGGCAAGGAACAATAGATTTCCGCTCCGCACTACATGAACATAATTGGCAATGGGTTTTCCAAGAACCGGTAATTCTATTTTTAGTTCTTTCAGCTTGGCTTCTGCATCCTGCGCATTTGATGCTAAAGACAAAACGCATAAAGCTAAAAGCGGGAGAAATATTTTTTTCATATCACAAGAGTTTAAAAACATACGCTGCGATCAATGCACCAACAATTGGTCCGATTACCGGTATCCAGCTATATCCCCAATCACTGTCCCTTTTATTTTTAATCGGTAGAATAAAATGTGCAATGCGTGGGCCAAGATCCCTTGCAGGATTGATAGCATAACCAGTCGGCCCGCCCAATGACAAACCGATGGCCAGTACCAGCAAGCCAACTGGCAAAGCGCCGAGTTGCCCTGTCTTACTTTCAGGCATTGACAATAAGGAAGCGCCAAGCACCAATACAAATGTGCCAATGATCTCTGTGAGAAGGTTCCAGGTTGTATTCCGGATGGCAGGTGCGTTGCAGAATACCCCCAGCTTTGCATTAGCATCTTCTGTTTCGTCAAAATGCTGTTTATATGCAATGAAGACGATGATGGAAGCAGCAATAGCCCCGGCAAACTGCCCGGCAATAAATGGAAGTACATTGTCCATATCAAAGTCAGCAACAACGGCCATGGCAATAGTAACGGCAGGGTTTAAATGTCCTAAACCACCCAATGCCAGCGATGCAGACACTCCCATATACACGGCCATGCCCCAGCCCAGCGTAATGACAATCCATCCACTGTTGTTTCCTTTGGTTTTGGTTAATACAACATTGGCGACAACGCCTGCTCCCAGGATAATGAGGATGAACGTTCCGATGAATTCAGCAAGAAATGCAGACATGATTTATTGGTTTGAGGTTTGAAGTTGGATGTTTGATGTTGAGGCGTAATTCACCGCCACTTTATTAAAGTTATTGATTTGTTCTTTTATCCAAATCTCATCTTTGTTAAGTTCTATTGCCATCAGTTTGGCAACCAACGGGGCTGCCTTACTGGCCTCCTTTGCATTCAGCAGGAGCTGCCTTGTTCTTCTTGATAGAAAATCTTCCACCGTCATACAGCTTTCTTCGGCAATAGATTTTTCTATAGCGGCCTTTAAATTTTCCTCATTCAAAGAGGTTATATCAACCGGAGCTGCCGGTTTATCATGTCCGCATAGCTTCAACTCTTTTGTAATGCAGGGATTGTCAGGCAAATTATAGTTCTTTATTGCAATATCCACCACATCCTCTGCCATCTTACGATAAGTGGTCCATTTGCCACCGGTGATTGTTATTAATCCAGAATCGCCAATACTAATTAAATGATCTCTTGATAAAGCAGCTGTCTTTTTGCCTTTTGCTTTCACTAATGGCCGTAGTCCGGCAAACATACTTCTCACATCACTTAATTGCGGGTCTTTGCTGAGATAACGGCCAATATGTTTTAAGATAAATTCTATTTCCTGTTGTTGCGGTACTGGTTCGGCTGATATATTCTCCACGGCTGTATCTGTTGTTCCCAACACAATTTTATCATGCCAGGGCACGGCAAATAAAACTCTTCCATCATCTGTTTTGGGTATCATGATGGCCGTATCGCCGGGTAAAAATTCTTTGTCCACCACCAAATGTATCCCCTGGCTGGGACTGATGATGTTCTGATGTTTTGCATCATCCATTTTCATAATGGCATCTGTAAACACACCGGTGGCATTGATGACGACCTTGCTGTTTATTTCATATTCTTTTCCGGAAAAAGAGTCTTTTACCCATACGCCACAAACCTTCCTGTTCATTTTCAATAAAGCCGAAACAGGAAAATAATTCAACAAAACTGCTCCATGTTGCGCTGCTGTTTGTGCAATGCTGATGGCAAGCCTTGCATCATCAAACTGCCCGTCGTGGTAGAGTACACCGCCTTTCAAATCTTCCGGGTCCAGGGTAGGGGCCAATTGCAGTGTTTCTTCTTTGGATAGAAATTGTGATGGGCCTAATCCTAATTTACCTGCCATCTTATCATATATCTTCAACCCGATGCCATAAAAAGGTTTTTCCCACCACTTGTAATTGGGCACAACGAATTTCTGATTGTGTACCAGGTGCGGCGCATTCTTCAACAACAAACCTCTTTCTCTCAATGCTTCCATTACCAGTTTTATATTCCCCTGTTGTAGGTAGCGAACACCACCATGCACCAGTTTGGTGCTGCGGGAAGAAGTGCCTTTGGCAAAATCGTGTTGTTCAAATAAAATGGTTTTTAATCCTCTTGATGCGGCATCTAATGCTGTGCCTAGTCCGGTTGCACCTCCGCCAATGATACATACGTCCCATTCGGGAACGGCATCTAATTGTTGTATCATTTCGTTGCGGTTCATTTTTTAGCCCACAGAGTGCCACAGAGGCATTGAGATACCCAGAGAATTAGCCAGACTCTGCGGCTCTCTTATTCTCTGTGTACCTCTGTGGCCTTATTTTATTTTGTATTGGCCCATGCAACAGCTGCATTCACCGCCCGCTGCCATCCATTAACCAGGTCATTTCTTTTTCCATCATCCATTGAAGGAGCAAAGGCTTTATCCACCTGCCACTGCTGCCGGATCTCTTCCACATTTTTCCAATAGCCAACAGCAAGGCCTGCTAAGTAGGCTGCACCAAGTGCAGTTGTCTCCGTAATTTTTGGCCTCACCACTTTCGTATTTAAAATATCACTTTGAAACTGCATCAAGGCATTATTTACCGTTGCTCCGCCATCCACTCTCAGTTCTTTGATATGGATGTCTGAATCCGCTTCCATAGCTTTCAATACATCGTGTGTCTGATAAGCAATACTGTCCAATGCTGCTCTTGCTATATGTGCATTGCTGCTTCCCCTTGTCAATCCGAAAACACTGCCTCTTGCATGCTGGTTCCAGTGCGGCGCACCCAGGCCGGCAAAGGCCGGAACGATATAAACACCATCGGTATCTTTTACCTGTGCCGCTAATTTTTCTACTTCAGCTGAAGTGCGGATGATCTTTAATTCATCCCGCAACCATTGCACCACTGCTCCCGCAATAAATACACTTCCTTCCAGCGCATATTCCGTTTTACCATCTACCTCCCAGGCAATAGTAGTAAGTAAATTATTTTTTGATGTGATGGCTTTTTCTCCCGTATTCATCAGCATAAAGCAACCCGTGCCGTAAGTGTTTTTTACCATGCCGGGTTGTGTGCACATTTGTCCGAATAAGGCAGCCTGCTGGTCGCCGGCAATGCCGGCAACAGGAACCCCCTCATGCTCTCCGTAAATTTTGCTACTGGATTTTACTTCAGGTAATACAGATGCAGGGATATTAAACAGCTTCAGCAGTTCTTCATCCCATTGAAGGGAGTGAATGTTGAACAACATGGTTCGTGATGCATTGGATACATCCGTCACATGCACTTTTCCATTGGTCAGTTTCCATACTAACCAGGTGTCAATGGTTCCGAAAGCCAGTTCGCCATTCTCTGCTTTTTTTCTTGTGCCTTCCACATTATCCAGGATCCATTTCAGTTTTGTTGCCGAGAAATAAGCATCAATGATGAGTCCTGTTTTTTGTTGTATGGTTGCGGCATAACCTGCGGCTTTCAATTCATCGCAGTAAGAAGCTGTGCGCCTGTCTTGCCATACGATGGCATGATAAACGGGCTGTCCTGTTTTTCTATCCCATACCACAGTGGTTTCTCTTTGATTGGTGATGCCGATGCCCGCTACCTGTTTCATAGTAATGTGGGCTTTCGCCAAAGTTTCTGCCATCGTGCCAAACTGTGTACTCCATATTTCATTGGCATCATGCTCTACCCAGCCGGGCTGCGGAAATATCTGTTAGAATTCTTTTTGCGCCACGCTGATGATGTTTCCCTGTTTATCAAACAACATACTGCGGCTGCTGGTAGTGCCCTGGTCGAGGGCAAGAATGTAGGGTGAAGACATGAGGTCAAAATTTAGTGGAAAGGAAGTTAAGTAAAACTTTGGTTGAATGTTGTTTCCCACAAAAACACTAAGAACACAAAGCGATTAATATCAATTGATTTTTTTTGCGCCCTTTGTGTCTTTGTGGGAGATTGTATTTAAACTGAGCGACTACCCGATGCTCAGAATCCTAACCGAAAACTTCCAAATATGCCGAATGTTTTGTCACCCACTTTGGGCAATGTGGAAGGAAGCACCCGCCATACAAAGTCAACCCGGAACACATGAAAGATATTGTCGATGCCGGTGCCAAGTTCGAGATAGGTATTGCCATCAAGCGATTGAAAATTGTGGCCCTGTTTGAAGTTAAGCGCTTTGTTGGCATTGGACAAACTTCCCCATAAGGCCTTTGCTGTCCAGAACTGGCGGAAGCGGAGTTTGGGAAACCAACGGAAAATACCATTGCCAATATTATGTTCAATGTTGATGCCTGCATACTGGTCGTGAATAAACTCCCAACGGGTCATCATATTGAATGCATACTTGTTGTAATAATACAGTTCATTGCCAGGGGCAATATCTAAGAACGGGTAGGGGAGTGTGCCAAATGTTTTACCCCCGAATACATACCATGATATATTACCAAAAGGAGGGATTTTAAAATCGTCAGATGCACTGGCGGATATTTTGGTATAATTATTACTGCTGTTGAATATACCGGCAAATCCATGACTGATATTGACCTCGCCAATAGGATAGGGGCTGCCGAGGCTGCTGCGGTAAAAATGACTTTCCAGATACCTCTCCAGGTAAGAAAAGCGCAGCCGCAGCGTTACTTCAAAACTTGTAAACGGGTGGTTGCTGATACTCTTAAAGGAATCAATCGGCAGCAAGTTTCGCAGCGGGGTTATTGCCTTATGCGTAACCGTAAGCCGGTTGCTCATCCAGGGTGTCATTTCCCTGAAAAATTCAAAACGTTTTTCATCCACCTTGATATTTTTTACCGGCACATTATTCTTGCGGGCGGCGAGTGCAAACAGGTTATCGGCAGTCACTTCACCGAAATAATTCTGGCCAAAGTCAAGATCATCGGTATAGGCGCCATAGAAGTACATCCGGGGGCTTTTATCGGGCAGGTAGAATACCTCGGCCATCCCTTTCAGTTTCTTATCGCCAAACCCATAAGCGAAATAGGTGTGAAAGCGTATCTTCTTATTAAAATATTTATTGGTGCCAATATCAAACCGAACCCTAAACCCTTCCCAGCCATTGGAGGTTATCCAGTTGAACCAGGGCCCTATTTCATAATTGCCAACATCCAGATAGCCGGTACCGATGAAACCCAATGTTTTGGTGAATTTCTGAAAGACAGGGGCATTGGTCAATGTGTCAATCATTCTTATGATACTGCTTTCATTCCGGCTGAGCGGTTCGTGCCTCACCGTTGTCCAATATGCTTTGTCTTTTTGTTCAGCCCCAGGCAGCATAATGATTTCTTCGGGAAGTTTGTTCTTATTTAACTCGTTCACGACAGAGCTGTCGTTCACTTTCACATTGGTGTAGGTGGTGGTTTTCCGGCCAATAAAACCCGGTTTGTCTTTGCCGGCAGGAGAAATATCGGCCACGAATTTGTCTTTTGACAGGAACCAGGAGGAATCGTTCAGCATTTTATATTCCTGTATCAGGCTCAGGTTTTCCAGAAAGTTTACATTGGCATCCTTGCCCAGCCGCAGGTTCATTTTCTGAATGGCGAAAGTGCCGGCATGCACCCAGCAGTCGCCTTCAAAGGCATTGCTGCCCACCCGGCGGGGTGTGAAAACAAGATGATAATAGCGGTGATTACTGATTTGCTGGGTATCCACCACCCGGTAATTGTAATAGTAATCGCCGTTGCTATTGAGTGGGCCGATAAATTGCTTATCAAATACCGTCATGAAATCATTATACACATTCACCACCTGGTCCATACCACCCAGCAGTTTCAGTACGCTTTCATTTTTTACCCCGTTGGGGTTTACAGCCAGGATGACCTCACGTCTTCTTTTGGGGCTTTTCTGGTAATAATAATCGGACAATGTTTCTGTAAGGTAGGTGGGCAGGTATTTTAAACCTTCAGTTGTATCAATATTACTGTTGATCAGGTCGCTGATTGGTTTCAGCGGTTTGAACTTTCCGAATTTTTCAAAGTTGATATTCTTGAGGTCAAGCTCCAGCTTATTGTATAACTCATAGGAGAAATTGACAAAGCGGAACCGGTCGTTGCCGGGTTTGTGCTGCACAATTTTTCGCCAGAGCAGGAGGCCCTTGTTCACTTTTACTTTTACGGTAGCGCCATCATTAAAAGTTCCCCTTTCCATCATTACATCTATCCACGCCGAATCCTTATCCTTAGTGATGAGGAAAAAGAAAGGCTGGTAGCCTACGCAGGTTATTTCCAGCGTATCAGAAGGCCAGTTACCCAGGTTAAAAGAGAAACTGCCGGAAGAATCGGAGAGTTTGCCAACAGTGGAGTTTTTAAAACTTATGGAAGCAAAAGGAATAGCTTCTTCGCTTTGGGCATCTTTTACAGTGCCCGCCAGAATTTTCCGCTGGGCTGAAAGCGGGAAGGCAGTTGTTAAAAAGCAAACCAGCAATAAAAGGGGATAAGGTTTCAACAGATGCGGCATCTATAAAAATACAAACAGGCTGCTGAATTTAACCGGTTATTTAACAACAGTCTCAAAAAAGATTTGGAAGATTGTAAATCCTCTACTTACTTTGTATTACAAAGTGCTTTGTATGAAAGAAAAAACACAACCATTGGAAGAGATAAAAGACATCCGCCGCATCATGGAGCGGTCAAGCCGTTTTATTTCCCTCAGCGGGCTGAGCGGTGTGGCCGCCGGCACCTGCGCTTTGGCAGGGGCATGGATCGGCGGGAACATGCTTGATAAGTATTATGGCAGCTATAATAGCCAGGGGTTTTTCTCCGGCGATGATTTCGCCCGGTTGAAGATCAAACTGGTTGGTCTTGCCATTGCTGTATTTGCCGCTGCTTTCATCTCTTCATTTTATCTCACCTGGCGCAGGGCAAGGAAACAGGGGCTTCCCTTGTGGGATCATACTTCCAGAAGATTGGCCTGGAATATGACAATTCCCTTGCTGGCAGGAGCAGGTTTTGTGCTGGCCATGCTGAAGTATGATGAATGGAGGTTTGTGGCCCCTGCCTGTCTTATTTTTTATGGTCTTGCGTTGGTGAATGCAAGTAAGTACACACTTACGGACATCCGCTACCTGGGCTATTGCGAAATCATACTGGGCCTGGCCAATATGTTTTTCATCGGTTACGGTTTGTATTTCTGGGCGGCAGGATTTGGAGTGCTGCATATTATTTATGGCGCTGCTATGTGGTGGAAATATGAAAGAAAGCAATAAGCACTTATGAAAAATCCGATTAACGGTCTGAACAAAGTTTTTGAAAGCCGCATCCGCCTTGGGGTAATGAGTATCCTGATGGTGAATGAGGAAATAAATTTCAATGACCTGAAGCAAATGCTGGAAGTGACGGATGGAAACCTGGCTACGCATTTGGTGAACCTGGAAGAAAATGGTTTTATCAAAGTGAAAAAAGGGTTCATCGGAAAAAAGACAAATACAACTTACTCAATTACCAAGCCGGGTGAAAAGACATTTAATGAACACATCACCGCATTGGAGAATATGATAAAAGGAGTAAAATAAATGGAAATACTGCAGAAACAAATAAGGGGCTGGATATGGTTTTTCATGATCGCTTTATTCCTGAGCGGACTGACGGCCATTCCGGTAAAATGGGGTATTGATCTTTTATATAAAATGACGGAAGGCATCCGGTTCATGCAGCCATGGATGGAGAAGGTACAGGAGGGCATTCATGATACTTCGGATAAATATCATTTTTTATTTTATGGTTATGACTGGCTTGCATTTGCACATTTTGTACTTGCCATCTTATTTATCGGACCGTTAAGAGACCCGGTAAAAAACAAATGGGTGATAGAGTTCGGCATGATCGCCTGTTTATTAATTATCCCATTTGCCCTTATCGCCGGTCATTGCAGGGGAATACCCCTTTGGTGGAGATTGATTGACTGCTCGTTTGGAGTTATTGGAATGATTCCGCTTGGCATTTGCCTCCGGAAAATAAATAAGTTGGAACAACTCACTGATGGAAAATAATTTTTAAAAATATGGAAACGGCTTTACAGCAAACTGCAAAAACAGCATGGCATAAAAGTAAATGGCTTATCAAGGGCGGCATCATCGGGATTTTGGCATTGCTCCTGCTAATCCCGATGATGTATGTAAAAAACCTGATTTTTGAAAGAGAAAAGCGGCAGCAGGAAGCCACCTATGAAATTACCAGCAAATGGGCTGGTCCGCAGAATCTCATGGGACCGGTTATCGTAGTTCCATTCTGGAAGTCAGAAGAGGATACGGCACATAAGGTCTACACAACAAGGCATCTTGCTTATTTTCTGCCTGATGAACTTACGATCAATGTTACACTGAATCCAAAGGAAAAACACAGGGGCATCTACAAAGTGATGCTGTATGATACTAAAATCAGGATGAACGGGTCTTTTGACTCACTTGCATTTGATAAATTAAACATACCTCCTGACAAGTTGATTTTAAATGAGGCTTTTGTTCAGTTTAGTGTGGCTGATAATAAAGGGCTGAATGATCAGGTGCGACTTTCCTGGAATGATAAAAACCTTGAGTTGTCGCCGAAGACCGATAATGCGGAAGGAATGACAGTGCCGTTAAAGATGAATTCACCAGATGACTTGAAAAATATCCGCTTTTCTGCAACACTCGACATGAATGGCTCCGAACAATTATTTTTTACTCCACTTGGTAAATCGACAACAGTGAATGTGAATTCCGTATGGCAAAACCCAAGTTTTACAGGTAATATGCTTCCGCAAAAGACTGAAGTAAATGACAAAGGCTTTAACGCTTCATGGAAAAGCATGGCTCATAGACGAAGTTTTCCTCAACAGTGGATTGACAACTCTTTCAGTTTTGATTATTATTTCCCTAAACCGGCAACTGCTGCACAAACCGATCATACAGAACGGATTTATACTGTAACAACCAAGCCGGTCTCATCTGTTGCAGAATCTTCCTTTGGAGTCAGTTTGTTCATCCCTGTAAATGGATATCAGAAAACCCTTCGGACAGTAAAGTATGCGCTACTTTGCATCCTCCTTACTTTCACAGCTTTTTTCCTGATTGAAACAGCGCATAAGAAGTCGATACACCCATTCCAGTATGGATTGGTTGGGTTGGCGCTGATACTTTTTTATACACTGCTTCTTTCATTTTCTGAGTATACAGGGTTCAATTCTGCTTACATAATAGCTTCGGGTGCTACCATTGGTTTGATTGCATGGTTTGTAAAAAGTATTTTAAGATCTGGGAAGGCTACTACAGTCTTGTCTGTTGTGCTGGTACTGATCTATTCCTATATATTCAGCCTGCTTCAACTACAGGATTATTCTTTATTGCTTGGCAGTATCGGGCTTTTCATCACATTGGCAGTTGTTATGTATTTTTCAAGAAAATTACAATGGTAATGCGGCTCAGGGAAAACGACGAAATCTTATAAAAGAAAGCCCCGGTGTTAAAAACCAGGGCTTTTAAAATGTTGTCGTAAGTGCTCAAAAATCCAGCCCCATCGCAAAATAATATTTCGGCTTTCCTCTGAAGATGCCGTTCATTTCCCAGCCCGCATCAAAGCGGAGGAAATAACCCAGCAATGTACTGCGGGCACCAAAGCCGTAACCACCGGCAAACGGGCCCACACCGCCTGTTTTTACTTTTACCTGTAGCGGAGGGTTGCCATAAGTAACAGAAGGACGCTTCAGTTTATTGAATTTACCATTCCATGCAGTGCCCAGGTCAACAAACTGTACAATCTGGAAATTCCTCAGGAAAGCATTGTTGATCGGTTTGTTGAAAAGAGAGGCGAATACCGGAACCCGCACTTCACTGTTTATCACCAGCGCATTATTACCATTGGCCACATTTTGAGTAAAACCCCGCAGGTTCACTGCCAGCGACTGGTAAGCATAATTTCCGGATGGCGCAGGATTAGGATTAAAATACCGGTAAGTTCCATCAGCCCGTTTATTCTCGCCAAACATCAGCCAGTTATCAACACCGCCAAGGTAATAAACAAATTTTTCAGTACCCCAGCTGAAATCACCTGCCGCCCTTACTGCCCAGATGATATTGCGGTAAATAGGCAGGTAATGACGGGCATCAAATCCCACATTCATCGTCAACGGATGTGTCTGGCTCTTTACGGTGCCTGTTTTTTTACTCACCTGGGCATTTACATCCACATACACTTTCCAGCGAAGGCCAAACCAGATATTGGTAGCAGGGGTAATGGCGTCATCGTGCACATATTCCAGGTGAGCAACGGCATAGTTTTGTTTACGGTCAGGTACTTTCAATGATAAAGAATCAGTGATCAATGTGGTAAATTTATCGCCCCTGAAAGCAAGGTTGATGCGAAGGCTTTGTATCCTGCTAAAAGGATAAGTAAGCGATACCTGGTAAAGATTAGTATAAACTTTTTTTAGAAACCCGCTAATAACAAAACCCACCGTGTCCTCTTCTATAATCTTCTGTGCAGTGCGGTAATAAGTCAACCCGTAATCAATTCTTTTTTTCAGGTATTGAGTGCTTAATACATACTCTTTATTGTTCAGGTCGGGGCTGATACGGAAACCACCTGCAAATTTCCAGTCTTCAAACAAGTCCGATGTACCTACCCGCAGGATGCCATTGAAAGGATCACCATTGCTTAACTGTATCGGTCCGGCGCCGCCCTGGTAGGGCTGAAAACGATTTACCAGCACATTATTATTAAAACCGATTACGAGATAATCATTAAAGAATTTCGGTGGCCGGTATTCAAACACTTTGGCTTTTTTCAAAACCGATTCTTTCATCACTTCTTCTGTTCCAACCACATTGCCCAGTTTGCTGTCGGCTGCTTTGGTGCTGTCATCTGCAAACCCGCTGTTGAAGAAATCATTTTGCTTCTTGGTCAGCGTATCCGATTTAGGAACGAATGTTGTCAGCTTCTTCGCCGATTTCTTTTCTTCTTCTTTCAGTTTTTTAATGTACTCCGTTGGTCTTGCATTGATGTTGCGGCGCTTCAATGTGTTTTCATCCACCTTCAGCCTGTAGAGTAGTTTAATATCACCGAGCTTCACCACTTCGCTCACCTGTTGGTTATCACCGGCTGTTCTTGTTTCCAGCAAACTGCTCTGATAATTACTCAGCGGAAATACATAAGATGAATCAAGGGTGACGGAAATATAACCGACAGAATCGATATCGGTCTTGTTCCACTCTTTTAATAAACTGTCCGTTTCTTTTTGTGAGGGGTTGCGCAGCATTTCATCGCCAATAAAAACAAGTGTATCCAAACCTGCTCTTTCTGTGGTAAAGAAACCTGCATAGCGGTTGTTCACGCCATTTTCATCGCTTACAAAGGTGAAATGCGATTGATTGTACTGCGATGGGAAACGGGCATTACCATATTTCAGATCAGAAAGTTTGGAGATCTGTTTGAATTCTGATTTATTCCAGTTGTCAACTAAGTAAATATTATAGTGCCTGCCGGGCAATGAATCATCGCTGGTAGCCGCCTCTGCCGAAGGGCGGTTGCTGGAATAAAGGATTCCTGTTTTATTGGGAAATGCCACAAAGGACGGGTCCAGGTCGTCATACACATCATTGGTAACCTGTTCGAAACTTTGTTTGTCTATTTTGTAAACATAGATATCTGTCTGCCCGCTTCGTACAGCGCTTAATAAAAGTGTGTTGGCATCCAGCATGAATTTCATATCCTGCACCTGGTCAAACTTGTCCATTACATGACCCCAGAGTTTATTTTTGTTGACGAGGTCATAAAGAAAGAACTTGGTCTTGCCTTCATCATTATACAATACGGCAAGCCTGGTTCCCTTTCCGTCCCATGCCAGCAGCGGATAGTTGGGGTGCTTCTCTGTTTCCCTTGAACGTACACCCAGTTTCAACAGCACTTTGCGGCCAACAAAATTTTCTACCAGCACCACCTCATAGCGCCCCTGCCTGAACTCCACCACTGCATACGTATAACTACGGGCAATGGGGTTTGCATTGAAGCGGATAAAATCTTTTTTGCCGATCTCTTCCGTTACAGACATCTGGCCTTTGGGCGAATTGCGGCGGCCACGGATGTCCTTGAAATATGCCTTGGGAACTTCTTCCATAAAATCTGCCAGCAGCACTTTGAATTTCTTTTTGGCTATTTTATTGGAAGCGTTGTTTAAACTGCGGTAGATGCGGGCCAGGTAAAGAAAATAAGTGGTCTTGCTCTTGCCATATTTATCGGCAATATATTTCCAGAAAGCATGGCCGGCCAGCAGGGGTTTTTGAAAAGCAAAGTCATAAAAATTTTTATAATCACCGGCCAGCATGGCTGAGCGTAGGTCATCATCCAGTGTAGTGCTCCAGTTTTCCGCAGCATATTCAATATAGCCATCGGTCAGCCATTTGGGAAGATCCAGCAGGGCCTGGTTAGCGGCAAATTCGCCGAGATCATCCCCAAACAAAACATTATCCACTAAAATTTTTGCAATACCCTGGCGTATCTGCCGGCGCAGGTTTTCATGATTGCCATCAAAGTAAACAATCATCTTATTGTTCACCAGTTTGGTAACGCCGCCGGTGTTCTGCCAGTCGATGCCCAGCCCGATATTGGACTGCTGCATTTCATCATAATTATTATAGATAACAATATTGGCCCGGCGCTGCAAACCGTATTCTACAAATTCTTCAATACCCGGCAGTTCTTCTTCTGCTATCTGGGCCACATATTTGCCAAGCCCCAGCCCATCCTGGCTGAAGTAGGAATTAAAATTTTCGGTCTGGTAATATTTCCATTTGAACTTCTGGTATTGTATACGGTTCTTTCCAAACTCCACCGTATTCACTTGTGCCGCTGTTTCCATAGCCATGAAAACAGAAAGGCAAACAATCATCAGGCTTGATACTTTCTTCATATATCTTTTAATCGGTCTTTTTCGTTTTTATGTTGCCAGCGACATTAACACAGATCATCGTTCCTTGCGCCTGCCCGCCGTACAAGACTTTGGCAGGCGGGTCGCACTCTTCAGGGTTTGTAATTCTGTTCAGCTATGTTGCGCCCCTACGGGGCGCCCTGTAAACAAACTTACATTTTTTCTACCTACATTAAGCCCCTGCGGGGCATATTAAGAAAGATATACAAAACCCTTGCGGTTTAAAAATAGTTCTTCGTATTTTGGACAGCTTCGTAAGCCCCTCCATCGGAGGGGGTTGGAGAGCCTTCATTTATGTTAGCTGTTAAGTCTTTCACTTTTAGCCCCGTTCAGGAGAATACCTATGTTTTGTATAACGAACAGAAGCAGTGCTGCATTATTGACCCGGGCTGTTATTTTCCGGAGGAAAGGGAGGAATTAAAAACGGGCATTGAAAAGACAGGCCTTACTCCTGTTTTGCTGCTTAACACCCATTGTCACCTGGATCATGTTTTTGGCAACAAATTCGTTTACGACACCTGGGGGCTTTCATTGCACCTGCATGAAAAGGAAAAACCGGTGCTGGACTTTGCCCCGCAGGCAGGCGCCATGTGGCAACTGCCCTTTGACAACTATGAAGGCCCATTGGTTTATTTAAAAGAGGGAAATACAATAAAAATAGGCGAAGAAGAACTGGAAATCCGCTTTGTGCCCGGCCACTCACCAGGAAGTATCGCATTCTACCATGAAGCAGGCGGGTTTATTATCGGGGGTGATGTGTTATTTAATTTTAGCGTAGGAAGAACCGACCTGCCCGGGGGCAATTTTGATACACTGGTCAACAGTATCCAGACCCAGTTCTTCACGCTGCCGGATGATACCAAAGTGTATTCGGGGCATGGACCTGTGACGACTATTGGGTTTGAGAAGATGAATAATCCTTTTGTGAAATTGTATTAAATACCTATAATCTGATGAGAGTAATAATATTTATTTCTATTTTTCTTATCATTGGTTGTAAGCAAAAAAAAATGTCGTCAGTTGAAACTTGGGTGTCTGACAGGTGTGAAAACCTGTATAGAAAAATTAGTTTTAGTGAACTACTTGACTCTCTTTTATACTTGCACGGCCAAAAAATTGAATTAGAAGGTTATTATCATGAAGCTTTTGAAACTTCAGCACTTACAAAACGGGAAAACTATGATTCTGAAAAAGTGCTTTGGATTGATTTTGATTACAATCTATTCAGAATACAAGGCTCAGATACAGTATATCTCCTTAATAGTCCTGATGCTATTCATAGTTTGAATTATAGGAGAATCAAACTCCGGGGAATTGTTGATGCTAAAAGCCACGGTCATTTAGGCGCTTATTCTGGCACAATCAAAGAAATTTGCTATATGGAAGTGATGAATTGATTAACGGTTAAAAAACCTTCCAATCACCGGTAACTTCGCCAACTCCTTTTTTTCAATCTTGCCAACAAACAAAGTAAACAACAGCAGCAACAAAGTGGCAGTTCCGAGATTAAACCAGCGATTTGGCCATAAGTAAATCAACCCCCAGTGTGCCCCGTAAATAAGAACAACCAACACGAGGTAAGCAATCAGTTTTATTCTTGCATAAGGCACCGGGTAATATTTCTGTCCAAGCATATAGCTAACAACCATCATAAATAAATAACAACAGAAAGTGGCAATGGCAGCACCGAGGTAATGATACTTTGGTATCAGCAAAATGTTGAGTGCAATGGTAATGATGGCGCCGGCAATAGTAATCATGGCACCCATCATATTCTTATTCTTCAATTTGTACCAAATGCTCAGGTTGTAATAAATGCCGAGAAAAATATTTCCTAGGGCCAGCAGGGGTACAATGCTCAGCCCTTCCACCCATGCCGGCTTATCAATCGCTATAAAAAACCAGCGGAACACATCAATATAAAGACTGATGAATAAGAACATGAAACAGGAAGCGATTACAAAGAATTTCATCACCCTTGCATAGGTGCGGGGTGCGTCTTCTTCTTTGCTGCGGCTAAAGAAAAATGGTTCGGCTGCCATACGGAAGGCCTGTATCATAATAGTGATAAGAACAGCGAGGCGATAGATATTACCAAAAATGCCCAGTTCATGTTTGGCCTGTTCTTCGGGCAGGTCTACCACATGCTGGTAAATAAGACGGCTCAGCATATCATTTATCATACCTCCCATACCAACAATGATCAGTGGGGCGGCATAACGCATTATTTTTTTCCAGAGCTGCCGGTCAAATTGAAAACGTATCTGGAAAAATTCTTTTCGCAATAAAATAAAAGTGACAATGCTGCCGCAAATATTACCGATCAGGTAATAGCCGATGCCGGTGTTCTTGTTGTAAATGTCTTTCAAAAAACTATCCGGATGATGAGCCAGGTACCTTGGAATGACAGCAAGAAAAAGTATAACGACGATCACATTTACCAACACACCAGAAATGCGGGCAAAGGCGTATCGTTTGGGCCGGTTCTCCTGCCTGAGCCTTGCGAATGCCAATGTGCTGATGGCGTCAAAGAAAATGATGATGGCCATCCAGGTGATGTATTCAGGATGCTTTTCAAGATTGGCCCATACAATGATCTTGTCTTTGAACAAGACCAGCAATGCAGTAAAAAAAACAGAAGAGCCTATCAGTGAAACAGAAAGTGTATTGTATAATTTCTTTTTATCAGTGTCCTGCGAAAAACGGAAATAAGCAGTTTCCAATCCGTAAGTGAAGAGCACATTTAAAAATGGAATGATAGCATAAATCTGGGTCAGGTCAGCAGTGGTGGAAGGCTGTGCAAAGATGAGTGGCAGCGAAAGGTTCATCAGGTAGCCCAAAAAACGGCTGGCAATGGTGGGAACACCATACCACAATGTTTGACCCGCCAGTTTTTTAATTCCACTCAAAGGATTGGAAATTTTGCTTGCCCGACGAAGCTGCCTGATTACCGATACTTTTTTTGCATATTTCCCGGCAGCATAGTCGGGTACAAATGTAATCGTTAAGCAGCCAAATGCAGCATCCCGGCTTTCCACAGCTGTTATTTAAGAGAATTGCAACTGTTTTGCACCTTCCAGTATCTTTACGTGCAAAATCAGCACCATGAAGAAAATAATTTTACTCCTGACCACCGCTATCTCTGTTTCCGCAGCTTCTGTAGCACAGTCATACGAAGACAATATCCAGTATGACAAGAAAAAACAGCAGGCCATAGCTATCAATTATAATTATGCTGCACAGGCGGTTGAGAATGCCTTTGTGGAAAAAATGGCAAAACTTGGATTTAAGGCCAAAGAGGAAAAAGGCCTTTTAAATAAGGACAGGGGATTTATTGTTTTCAAAAACGCCTATGTTGCTGATATCAGCACAGACAGGATGGATTACATTATTAAAGTAGAGCGGAAGAGCCGTAAGGAAAGTGACGAATCGGTGATGTACATGATTATGATTAAAGATGGGGAAAATGCAATGATAAAAATGGGGGCGGAGAATACAGGCAAAGCAAAACTGCTCCTGAATAATATGCTGCCGGAAATTGAAGCTGCCAACCTTGAACTGCAGATAAAAGCGCAGGAAGAAGTGGTAAGCAAAGCGGAGAAAAAATTGAAAGACTTAAAAGAAGACCAGGCCAGCCTTGAAAAAAGACTCCAGCAAAACAAGACCGACCAGGAAGACACACAAAAAGATATTGAGGTTCAAAAACAATCGCTGGGCGTCCTGATTGGTAAAAGAACAGCGCCTAAACAATAATTATTGTGGTCGCTGAAATCTTGTGTCGCTCAAAAAGGCAGAGTCTGTCAATGTTCGCAGAAACATAAAAAGATTGTTTGCTTCTGTGTTTGTAAGCGTTATCCCGCTAACTAATAAAGGGTCGAGAGTAGCGCTCATCTGAATGCCAGTTCTGTAATGATTGATACATTGCAGCAGTGTGCCAAACCTGCCGTCGTGCATATAGTTTTCGGAGATATAAGAATTTCGCAGTGTCGGCACCTTGAATTTTAATGAATCATCTTTTTTCCCTGAAACTCTCATCTTTCCATAATCATTCAGAAAAGGGTCAACCGGCAAACCGATATTACGGTAACTGTAATCGGTAAACATTGGCTCCGGATGGCAGCCGGCACATTTTGTTTTGTAAAGCTGATAACCGGCATCTTCCTGCGCAGTGAATGTGGTCAATCCTTTTTTGAATTTGTCATATTTAGAATCAGACGATACCATGTAACCCGTAAATTGTTCTAGTGCTTTGCTGATAAATTCAGGACGGATAAAAGGATAATGAAAAACTTTTTTGAACATTTCCTGGTATTCTTTATCATCTTTTATTTTATTAATAACCCCTTCCCATGATTCCCCCATTTCAATATGGCCATTTATAGGCTGTGCAATTGCGTCTCTCAGCGAAGTAAACTGGCCATCCCAGTGAAAACCCGTATTCCATGCCAGGTTAAAGAGTACCGGTGCATTGCGTAAAGTATGAGAATCGTTTACTCCATGACTGAGATCATGCTGAAAAGTGCCGAAGCCGGCTATCTGCTGGTGACAGGAGGAGCACGGATGCTGGTTGTCAATGGAAAGACGACCATCATAAAACAATTTTCTGCCCAGTTCAAAACCTTCTTTGCTGAGCGGATTATCGCTATAAGTAAGAACGGGATTGGGAAACCCGGCAGGAATTTCCTGCTGCATCAATGTAATGTCCCGGGTATTTTGTTCTTTTTTACAGGAACCCAGCAGGTAAGAAAGAAAAATGACGGAAATAAATAAAATGAATATCGTAGCTGTCGTTTTCCGCACAGGGTAAAATTGAACAGCTAATTTACAATATTCCTTTCGTGTATTTTAGTGTGATTTAGTGGCTAAAAATTGCCAGGCTTAAGCTTTTGGCGGCCCGATTTTATATCAGCTTTTCTCTTCTTTGATTCCAGCCTTCTTTCTTTAGCAGCCTTACTGGTCTTGGTGGCAATGCGGGGTTTTTTCTTTTCCAGCGCCTTTGCTACCAGCTCATTCATCTTTTTCACTACTTCCTGTTTGTTGGAGAGCTGGGTGCGATGAGTTTGTGACTTAACCAGCAAGAAACCGTCGGCATTCATCCGGTTGCTGAGTTTCTCTTTCAGCAGTTCTTTTTGCTCCGGGGTAAAAAAGGCGGAGGCTTCAATATGAAAGGAGCCGATTACGGCTGTTTCCACTTTGTTTACATTCTGTCCGCCTTTGCCGCCGCTGCGGGTAGTTTGAAAAGATATTTCTTTGCTGATGTCAATCATTTTTCTGCCATTACATTTGTACAACGAAATTACGAACAATGAGGGCAGTAATTCAACGGGTGACGCAGGCCAGTGTAACTATAGAAGGGAAAGTTCATGCTTTCATTGAAGACGGGCTGCTGGTATTGCTCGGAATTGAGGATGCCGATACGGAGGAAGATATAGAGTGGCTGTCCGGAAAAATCGTCAATCTCCGCATATTTAACGATAATGAAGGGGTGATGAATATCTCCATAAAAGAAATTGACGGAAATATCTTACTCATCAGCCAGTTTACGCTTCATGCTTCCACCAAAAAAGGGAACCGCCCTTCTTATATCAAGGCCAGCAAACCAGATATTGCTATTCCGCTTTATGAAAAAATGATCCAGCAGCTTTGCCGGGATATGGGCAAAATGATAAGGACAGGAATATTTGGCGCTGATATGAAAGTGGAGTTGCTGAATGATGGCCCGGTGACCATAGTGATTGATTCAAAGAACAAAGAATAGGCTTAGAGTGTAAAAGAGAAAAGGAGGAAAAGAGTTAGTCGCGGATTTCCTCCTTTTCTCTTTCTCTCCTTTAATCTCTTAGCTTATTGTATTCCTATTTTCTCCGTATAAATTTTTCCTCCTTGAAGTCCCACCATCAGAAAGAATATTTTTTCATTAATGGGAATGATAAAGGTAAATGAACCTGCATTGATCTCCCGTTGTTCTACCACACGGTGGCCGCTGCTGGTCCAGAGCATCACATGCTGAATATTCTTACTGCTTTTAATGGTGATTTGTTTGCCTGAGTTCAATACTTTATAAGGCTTGCTTTCTTTTTTAGATTGTGCAGATAAAGCCAAAAAGGAAAGGGACAAAATTATAACAGCCGCAAGGCGGCGGAAGGATGATGCCTGCATAGAATACATTTAATCTTTTAAAGGAATTGGTTGGGGTTTTCAGTGGTACGGAAGACGGGAAACGACAAGAATCATGCTATCTTGCAATACAGGTTCTAAATTTTTTGTTATGACTATCAAAGAAGCGCAACAGCAGGTAGATGGCTGGATAACTACCACTGGCGTCCGTTATTTCAGCGAACTCACCAATATGGCGATACTTACAGAAGAAGTGGGAGAATTGGCAAGGCATATGGCTCGTCAATATGGTGAGCAATCATATAAAGAGGGTTCTGTTCCTCCCCTAACGGGGGAGGTTAGGAGGGGGCTTCTGGGCGATGAAATGGCCGATGTGCTGTGGGTGCTGCTTTGCCTGGCCAATCAGACCGGGGTGGACCTTACAGAAGCGTTGCAAAAAAATTTTGAGAAGAAAACAAACAGGGATGCACACAGGCATCAGCAGAATGAGAAGCTGAAATGACCAATTAGCATTGCTTTACTACATTTGCGGTTCTATTATAATTTATGGCAAACGATTCCAACAAGTTCCAGGCGATCATCTCTCATTGTAAAGAGTATGGCTTTATTTTTCCCAGCAGCGAAATTTATGACGGACTGCAGGCGGTGTACGACTATGGTCAATGGGGCAGCGAACTGAAAAAGAATATCAAAGACTACTGGTGGGAGAGCATGACCCGCATGCATGAGAACATTGTGGGTATTGATGCGGCCATCTTTATGCACCCCAGCACCTGGAAGGCCAGCGGCCACGTTGATAATTTCAACGACCCGATGATTGATAACAAGGACAGCAAGAAAAGATACCGGGTGGATCATTTGATTGAAAATTATGTTGAAGAAGAAACTGTTAGGGTAAAGCATGATGTTTTAAGAGATATACAATTAGACATTTTTGATCCTCAAAGTCCAAGTGACAAATTAAAATACAGTCATTTAGTAGAAAAAAAATTATCAGAAGAAGGCTTGGATAAATTGATAGATGTGATGAATGATCTTTTGGCCAAAGATGATTTTACTGGATTAAAAAGGCTTATTGAGGACAATAAGATAAAGTGTTCTGTCAGTGGTACCAGCAACTGGACTGAGATCCGGCAGTTTAACCTGATGTTTTCTACCGAGTTTGGCTCAACTGCTTCTGGTGATGAAGAAGACAATAAAGTTTATCTCCGCCCCGAAACAGCGCAAGGCATCTTTGTTAATTTTTTGAATGTGCAGAAAACAGGCAGGATGAAAATTCCTTTTGGTATTGCACAGATCGGGAAAGCTTTTCGTAATGAGATAGTAGCAAGACAATTCATTTTCCGTATGCGGGAGTTTGAACAGATGGAAATGCAGTTCTTTATCCGTCCCGGTACACAAAAAGAATGGTATGAGCATTGGAAACAGGAAAGGTTGAAATGGCATCTGAGTCTTGGTATTCCACAAGACAATTACCGGTTTCATGATCATGTTAAATTAGCACACTACGCTGATGCGGCCTGTGATATTGAGTTCAACTTTCCCATCGGTTTCAAAGAAGTGGAAGGTATTCACAGCCGTACAGATTTTGACCTGAAGCAGCACCAGGAATACAGCAAGAAGAAAATGCAGTATTTCGATAATGATATTGACCCCGCTACCGGCAAACCGTTTGGCAATTACATTCCTTATGTTATTGAAACGTCCATCGGGCTTGACAGGATGTTTCTGCTGCTGATGAGTGCAGCTTACGAGGAACAAGACTTAAGCACTGCTGAAAAACAAGACAACCGTGTTGTCTTGAAATTTCCTAACAAACTTGCTCCTATCAAAATGGCAGTTCTCCCATTAGTAAAAAAAGACGGTTTGCCGGAAATAGCAAGGAAGATCATGGATGATTGCAAGTCGTCTTTCCGTTGTTTTTATGAAGAAAAAGATACGATTGGCAAACGCTACCGCCGCATGGATGCGTTGGGCACTCCTTTCTGTGTAACGGTGGATTACCAGACAAAGGAAGATAATACGGTGACGATACGTCATCGTGATAGTATGGAACAGGAGAGAATTCCATTGGAGAAGGTGAGAGAAATAGTGCTGGCAGCCATTTCCTGATAAAACTCAACCTCTTCCCCTTCCCGGGCTGACATTTGTCATATGCCTTAAGCTAATATTCAGGGTATTTTGAGGAATATTTTTTACCTCAAAAACGCTGCAATGGAAACCAACGTTTCTCCTTCAACCGGCAAACAATCCAAAAGTAAAGGACAGGCAAATTTTACCATCATGGATGGGAATGAAGCTGCGGCATATATAGCCTATAAAACCAGTGAGGTTTGCGCTATCTATCCCATTACACCATCCTCGGCTATGGGAGAATGGGCGGATGAATGGAGCAGCAACGGGGAAAAAAATATTTTCGGTGAAGTGCCGAAAGTAATAGAAATGCAAAGCGAAGCCGGAGCCGCCGGCGCTATTCATGGTGCATTACAAGGAGGGGCATTGGCATCCACCTTTACCTGTTCACAAGGTTTGTTGCTGATGATCCCCAATATGTATAAAATAGCAGGGGAGTTAACCCCGGCTGTTTTTCATATAGCTGCAAGGGCCATTGCCACCCACGCACTCTCCATCTTCGGCGATCATAGTGATGTGATGGCAACAAGGTCAACGGGATTTGCAGAGTTATTCGGCAGCAATCCCCAACAGGCCATGGATATGGCCATGATTGCACATGCAGCTACGCTCAGATCAAAGATTCCTTTCTTAAATATTTTTGATGGTTTCCGCACTTCGCATGAGCTGAACCAGGTAGCTGTTATTCCTGATGATGTAATCAAAAAAATGATAGATGAGCAGGCCGTGAATGATCATCGCCATCGTTCTATGAATCCTGATCATCCGCAGGTTCGTGGTACTGCACAGAATCCTGATGTGTTTTTCCAAAGCCGGGAGGCATGCAACCGTTTCTACATGCATGTACCCGAGATCGTAGAAGAAACAATGAAGAAATTTGAAAAATTTACCGGACGTGCATATAAATTATTTGATTATTACGGCCATCCCGAGGCGGAACGTATCATCATCATTATGGGTTCAGGCTATGGGCCTGTGCATGAGATGACAGATTACCTGAATGACCGAGGCGAAAAAGTAGGGTATGTAAATGTGCACCTCTTTCGCCCGTTCTCCATTAAACACCTGATGGATGCCATACCGCCGACAGTTAAAAAGATTGCTGTGCTGGATCGTTGTAAAGAACCCGGTGCTATCGGCGAACCCCTTTATATGGATGTCATCAGCGCCCTGCACAGCGATTGGGAATTTAAGATGCCAAAAGTGATTGGCGGCCGCTACGGGCTGGCTTCAAAAGAGTTTAATGCCGGTATGGCCAAAGCGGTATTTGATGAGCTGAACAAAGAAAAACCTAAAAATAATTTCACCATTGGTATTGATGATGATGTGACACATACCAGTCTTGAATGGGATAAAGATTTCTCACTGGAAGATCACCATCTTTTCCGGGGATTGTTTTTTGGCCTTGGCGCAGATGGCACAGTAAGCGCCAACAAGAATACAATTAAGATCATTGGTGAGGTAACAGATAATTACGTTCAGGGATATTTTGTGTATGATTCCAAAAAATCAGGCTCGCTGACTGTTTCACACCTTCGTTTCAGCGATCACCCGATTCGCTCCAGCTATTTGATTAATTCCGCCAACTTTATCGCCTGTCATCATTTTAACTACCTGGAAAAATATGATTTGTTGAAAGATGCAGAAAAAGGAGCCGTGTTCCTGCTGAATGCCCCCTATCCAACAGAGGAAGTGTGGAAGCAACTGCCCAAAAAAATTCAGGAAGAGATCATTCATAAAAATTTGAAATTTTATGTGATCAACGCTTCAAAGGTGGCAAGGGAAACCGGCATGGGTTCCCGTATCAATTCCATTTTGCAAACCTGTTTTTTTGCTATCAGCAACGTGATGCCGAAGGAAGAAGCGGTTCAGTATATCAAGGATGCTATCAGGAAAACCTACGGCCGCAAAGGAGAAGAAGTGGTGCAGAAAAATTTCAAAGCGGTGGATCAGACGCTTGAAAACCTTTACGAGATTGATTATTCCAGTTTTACTGCAGGTAATAAAGAAATTGAAGAGCCCATTCACGGCGATGCACCTGCATTTGTGAAAAATGTATTGGGTAAAATCATAGCTGGTGAAGGTGATGACCTGCCGGTGAGTGCTTTTCCGGTGGACGGTACTTATCCTTCCGGCACCACCAAATGGGAGAAAAGAAATATTGCTGAGCAGGTGCCGGTTTGGGACCCGGAAATTTGCTCCCAGTGCGGCAAATGTTATTTCGTTTGCCCGCATGCAGCTATCAGGGTAAAAGTTTATAATCGGGAATTTTTAGCTGATGCTCCTTCCTTCTTCAAGCATACTGACCCTGTGGGCAAGGAATTTTTCAAAGACAAAGAAGCCTATACATTGCAGGTCGCTGTGGAAGATTGCACCGGTTGCAAACTCTGCACTGAAGTCTGCCCGATTGAAAGCAAAACGCAGACCGGCCACAAGGCTATTGATATGATGGATGTGCTGCCATTAAAAGAAACAGAAAAACAAAACTGGGATTTCTTCCTTTCATTGCCGGATATTGACAGAACAAGGGTGAATAAATCAACTGTGAAAGGTTCACAGTTGCTTGAGCCGTTATTTGAATTCTCAGGCGCCTGCAGCGGTTGTGGTGAAACGCCATATCTGAAATTGTTGACTCAATTGTTTGGCGATCGGATGATGGTGGCCAATGCAACAGGCTGTTCGTCCATCTTTGGGGGTAATTTACCTACCACACCCTGGACAAGCAATGATGAGGGCCGGGGACCTGCATGGGCCAATTCGCTCTTTGAAGACAATGCGGAGTTTGGTCTTGGCATCAAGCTGGCAACGGATAAAAAAAGGGAAATGGCGCTGCGCCTGCTGAAGGAATTAAGAGAAGAAGTTGGCAGTGAACTGGCCGATGCCATTATCACTAATGCAGAAAGCACAGAAGCCGACATGATCAAGCAGCGTAAATATGTGAATGAGCTTAAACACAGGTTAAAAGATTTGCGTCGTGAGGATTCGTATCGTTTGTTTAATCTCGCCGAGTTTTTGGAAAAAAAATCCATGTGGATTGTGGGCGGAGATGGCTGGGCGTATGATATTGGTTTCAGCGGTCTCGATCATGTATTGAGTACCGGGGAGAATGTAAACATATTAGTGATGGATACGGAAGTGTATAGCAATACAGGCGGACAAAAATCAAAAGCATCACCCATCGGAGCAAGTGCTAAGTTTTCCATCAAAGGAAAAACAACAGGCAAAAAAGACCTGGCGATGCAGGCCATTGCACATGGTAGCGCTTATGTGGCACAGATCGCCATGGGAGCAAATGATGTGCATGCACTCAAGACAATTCTGGAAGCTGAAGCATATCCGGGGCCGTCCATCATCATTGCCTACAGCCATTGCATAGCACATGGATATGATATGTGCCATGGACTGGATCAGCAGGATCTTGCTGTGAAGACTGGTTACTGGCCTTTGTTCCGCTACAACCCGATGAAAGAAAAGGGACAGCGCTTTACAATAGATTGCAAACCGCCATCAGTGGCATTGAATGAATTCCTGTATCATGAAAACAGGTTTGCGACAATTAAGAACAATTATCCTGACAAGGCCGAGGAATTTTTGACTTTGGCGAATACAGGAGTTCAAAGGAGATGGGAAACTATTGAAGCATTAAAGAATCTCTGACGATAGCGTCACACTTAAAGGGTATGGCCCCGCAGGATGCGGGGCCATTTTTATGATAAGGGGGTTTATAGCTTTTCAAACCTTGCCTGAAAGAACCGCAGATATTTTGGCTCATAAACCATTTTCATACCTTTTATTTTATGACGACGCTCAAAAACCCTTGCTGTTGATTCCGCAATCACATCCATATGCGCCTGTGTATAGACACGGCGGGGGATGGTAAAGCGTACCAATTCCAGTTTGGGATAATAGTTATCGCCGTTTGCTTTTCTTCCGGCAGAAACAATTCCCCTTTCCATGGTTCTGACGCCTGAGTCGAGATAGACTTCTGCGGCCAAAGTTTGTGCAGGGTAATCATCTTGTGGAATATGAGGCAAGAATTTTTTTGCATCTACAAAAATTCCATGACCGCCAATCGGTTTTACAATCGGGACTCCATACTCCATCATTTTCTCACCCAGGTAAATTACCTGTCCCACCCTTGCATGAATATGATCATCGCTGATGCTTTCTCCAATACCAATTGCCATAGCTTCCATATCCCTTCCGGCCAATCCACCATAAGTATGAAGACCTTCATATACCACCACAAGATTTCTTGCTTCTTCAAACACATCCCAGTCATTGATGGCAAGAAAACCGCCAATATTGACCAAAGCATCTTTCTTGGCGCTCATGGTAGCGCCATCAGTCAATGAGCAAATCTCTTTTACTACTTCTTTTATCGGTGTATGCTCATATCCTTTTTCTCTTTGCTGAATGAAATGAGCATTTTCTGCCACCCTTGTCATATCATGGATAACCCGGATGCCATGTTTCTTTGTAAAAGCCCTCAGTTCTTTCAGGTTTTTGATACTGATGGGCTGGCCACCGGCCATATTCACACTGGTGGCAATACTGACATAAGGGATTTTCTTTGCTCCGTATTTCTTCACTATTTTTTCCAGTTTATTCAGAGCCACATTTCCTTTAAAGGGGAATTCACTTTCGGGATCATGAGCTTCATCAATGATGATGTCTTCAAATTTCCCCCCGGCAAGTTCCTGGTGCAATCTTGTGGTGGTGAAATACATATTGCCGGGAATGATATCTCCTTTCTTAATCAGGATTTTTGAAATGATATTCTCTGCACCACGGCCCTGGTGGGTTGGAATAAGATATTTGTAACCGTAAACATTTTTCACCACGTCTTCCAGATGATAAAAATTGCGGCTGCCGGCATAGGCTTCGTCGCCCATCATCATTCCGGCCCACTGATGGTCGCTCATGGCCGATGTGCCGCTGTCGGTAAGCAGGTCAATATAAACATCCTCTGACCGTAACAGAAAAGTATTGTAGCCTGCTTCCGCCAATGCTTTTTTTCTTTGGGATGGAGTTGTCATTTTCAACAACTCTACCATTTTCATTTTGTAAGGTTCGGCCCAACTTTTCTTAATAAAATGAGTCATATAAAATATTTTAACTGATGGGTTTAAGTTTTGCGGTGAAATGACGGAGCAAGAGAGTTTCTTCAACTATCTCTAATCCTTTTATTACATCCTTGTTTTTAAATACTTCAATAATCACTTCCGCTACATAATCAATGTGACTTTGGGTATATACCCTCCTTGGTATTGCTAATCTCACCAACTCCATTTGCGATGGAACCAGGTGCTGATACGAATCATATTTGCCAAACATCAGTGAACCGATCTCCACACTTCTGATACCACCTTCAACATATAAAGCGCTAACCAATGCCTGACCGGGATATTGTGCAACAGGAATATGCGGAAGGAATTCTTTAGCGTCAATATAGACTGCATGTCCGCCGGCAGGCTGCATCACCGGCACTCCGGCTGCAATTAATTTGTTGGTCAGGTATTCAATACTACGGATACGGTATTGCAGGTAATGTTCATCCATTACTTCTTTTAATCCGATGGCAATTGCTTCCAAATCTCTGCCTGCCAATCCACCATATGTTGTAAATCCTTCAGTAATGATTAAAAGATTGCGGCAACGGATAGCCAGATCCAGATCCCGCATAGCCAGGAAACCTCCGATATTGGCAAATGCATCTTTTTTTGCACTCATCGTACATCCATCAGCATAGGAAAACAATTCAGCGGCAATTTCAGGGACAGATTTATCAGCATAACCTTTTTCACGCAGCTTTATGAAATAACTATTCTCTGCAAAACGGCAGGCATCAATGAAGAAAGGGATATTATTTTCCTTGCAAACAGCGCTGGCTGCTTTTATATTCTGCATACTCACCGGCTGACCACCGCCGGAATTATTGGTCACGGTCATGATGACCATTGGGATATTTTCAGCTCCTTTTTCCTGAATCACTTTTTTTAGAGCATCTACATGCATATTTCCTTTGAACGGGGCCGGAATGGTTGGATGCTTTCCTTCCTCACACAGGCAGTCAATACCCTCTGCGCCGGAGAATTCTATATTAGCCCTGGTCGTATCAAACAAAGTATTGCTGATAAAATATTTTCCTTTCCCGCCAACAATGCTGAAGAGTATTTTTTCTGCTGCCCTTCCCTGATGTGTGGGAATAACAATCGGGAAACCGGTTACATCTTTCACCGATTGTTCAAAATGAAAAAAGCTTGGGCTGCCTGCATAGGATTCATCTCCCAGCATGATGCCTGCCCACTGGTTGCTGCTCATGGCGCTGGTGCCGCTATCGGTGAGCAGGTCAATCAAAACGTCTTTTGCCTGTATCCGGAAAGGATTATAAAAGGCCTTTTCAAGAATAAGTTTCCGTTCGCCTTTTGTGGTAAAATAGATGGGCTCAACTGATTTTATCTTGAATGGTTCTATGATGGTGTTCATATAGAAATTTTTTCCTGCTGTACAATTGGGATGAATAAAATGGCAAAGAAGGCCAGGAAGAAACTTCAGGTAGGTTTGCAGATGATATTTTTCCAGCGACGCATAGTAACAGATAAGCCTGTCCAAAACTAAGAGGGACAGGCTTAGCGTCTTATGACTTTAGTCAGACTCCGAACTGTTTCAGATGATGGTCGATATGTTTCCAGGTGGCCTTACTCCAGTTTTCTTTGGTCAGTTTTCCAAAAACAGGATGTTTTTCGCCAACGATCGCAGATTCCGAGAATTGCTTGATCTTTTCCAGCAGTTGACTTTTTTCGGTGTCAAAATTTTTTTCAAGGCCTGTCATGACAAAGGATTTATCCGTAGGCAAGCCCTGCTTCCACGGAGTTTCATCATATAATTTCTTTTTGAATAAAGGAAGAATCAGCTTCATCAGCCAGTTACCCTTCACGGTATTCGTACCTAGCGCTACTCCCATTGGTATTTGCAAATGGGCCAGCATTTGCGCCACATTCATCTTGCCCCATTGCCGTTGTGATTCCGGTGTCAGTTTGTTGATTCGTGTAATGATTTCCTGTTTTACCGCAGGATCAAAAAGATTTTTTACTTCCATATCTGAAATTTTATTTTTCGTAATAAGGAACCTCGTCGTTGCTGACAGATTCCTGCTGGTTCCAGTAGGCCCAGGTAGCAAAGTGCCCGTCTTTAGTCTTCAGCATTCTTCCAAAAATAGCATTGATGGGATTA
>CAYHPA010000003.1:0-70189 GCA_964358155.1 uncultured Chitinophaga sp. | reverse complement strand
GTTCGTTGATGGCAACCAATGGGAGATTAGTGGAGTAATCCGTCCAGGTCGGATCTGTTTCAGCTTTGTAATAGACGCCGATATTCATTCCTACATAAATTCCCCTTGGTGTATTATCGTCCACCACAACTGTCCTTGCGGTAATGGAAGGCAGGTTGGCAGATACATTGGTGAAGCTGGCCCCTGCATCTGTAGAAACCATCACCCTGTTGGTGGTACTGTTTAGCGCAACCCATATTTTGGATGGATTAGTTGGGTCAACAGCAATATCATTGATGGTGGCGGGTGCGGACCTGAATGCCCAGTTGGCGCCATCATCTGTGGTTACATATAAAACGGATCCGTTTGATGCATAAATATAATTGGGATTAGAAGGCGCAACAGCAAGATCGGCGAGTGTAGTGGTGATAACGCCGCTTGAAATATTTGTCCAGCTGGATCCGCTGTTGGTTGATTTATAAACTCCCGTCCATCCACCATATAATATTGTTTCATTGGTCGGATGAATAGCCAATGGAGTTACCCATTGTCCGGGAGATGGCCGTGGCAGTCCGGAATAAGAATTACCTCCGTTGGTTGACCTGTAAATACCCCCGTTCTGACTGGTGCCCCAAATGTTCAGATGATTAGTGGAGCTTACAAGCCCTTCCATGCCATCAGCCCCAAGCCAGTCAGCCCAGTTACCGGATGCTTGCCTCACTACACTGCCATTATCCTGTGCACCGCCGGTAATTACTGTGGCGTTTGTTTGCGAACTGGCTATGCGGTAAAATTGACGGATAGTTAAACCTGGTGACAGATCAGTCCAGTTATCGCCATTATCAACGCTTTTATACATGCCGCCATCTGATATGGAATAAAGTACGCCGCCTATCCAGAACACACCATGTACATCAGCATGGTTATATCCTGTTCCATTGGGATATGACCAGGCTGTCAATGCGGTAAAACTTGTTCCACCGTTCTGTGATCTGAAAACAATGATGCCAGCGATATAAACATCGTTGGCGTTAGTGGGGGATACATCCATGCCCATATCATAAGTGGCCTGGCCAGATGTGCCTGTGCCATCAGTATTGTAACCAAAATAATTGGTGCCGCTGGCAGGATTGCCAACAACGGTTGTTACAAAACTCAATCCTGCATCAGAAGACCGGTACATCCTGCCAAATAAACTTCCGCTGGCCTGCACTGCATAAACAACATTGGGGTCAGCAGCGGATACGGCCACCAATGTGCGACCGGTGTTGGTGATACCTTGCGCCGCACCGAGTGTTGTCCAGGTTACACCATTATCAACCGAACGAACCACATCGCTTCCGGAAGCATACATGATGTTTACATCATTTGGTTTGAACTCTATATCTTCTTTACTGCTGCTGTGCACCTGTGTCCATGAAGTGCCGGCGTTGATCGATCTCCAGATGCCATTGCTGGCCGTGGCAAAAACTATATTTGAATTGGAAGGGTGAATAAGAACTTTCCGGATTGTTCCGAAAGGGCCGCCGCCGGTCGATGTAAAACTGCTGCCTGCATTAGTTGATTTCAATAGCAGCCCTGTACTTGTTCCAACATAAATGATATTCTGATCGGCCGGGTCAATAGTAATAGCAAAAATGGACATCCATGTTGAGTTGTTATCAGTAAGAGGCGTCCAGCTGGCACCGGCATTGGTTGATTTCCATAAACCGCCTCCGGGGGAGCCTGCATAAATAATATTTGGATTGGCCGGATGTATCGCCATGGCAGATAGTCTTCCCGTACCAGGATTCCATCCGGAAGTATAAGTCCAGCCACTGGGGCCGATGGGCACCCAGTTACCTGCAGTCACCCTTCCTGTATTCATACTGTTGCGGGCTTGCAGGTAATTGTTCCATTCTGTTTGTGGCGAAATGAAATAACCATTTTCATCTGTATGGAATTTGCGCTCATACAGCCAGCGTTGAAATTGCTTGTAACCGGTTCCCTGACCTGTTCCCGCTGAATCGAAATGGCGGTTAGCCGTTAATTCAATTTCCTGAAGGGTAAGGTCGGTCCGGTCCATCAGTTCAAAAACCTGGTGCTGCGACCGGGCTATGATTGTAAATGAAATAAGGGATAAGAAAAGAATTATTTTTCTCATAAAAACTGCTTGATGATGTATGAATTTTGGAGAATAAAGATAGAAAATAAACCCGCAATCACTATTCGTATTATCCCTTTAAGTGCCTGTAAGAATACCCGGGCTTATTCATGCTCTCTTCCTTTGATGCCGCTGTTCTTCCACGCATTGTTAAGACCTTCAAACTCTTTCAGGTCTTCAGCAGAAAATTCTTTATTGCTGAGTTTGGAAAGATCAGGCTGGCCGGCATTTACCCATGCTGTGTACCAGAAGGAAGACACCGCATAAATGGATTGCCGCATCCTTCTTTCCACCATGCCTTTCAGTTGTTCATTATATTTTACAGAAAAGGCGGAAGAATATTGGCGGATGGTAATGCCGTTGCGGTCTTCAAAAGAATATTTTTGATCTGAAGGGAAATTTTTTGTCAGCTCTTTTTCAAACTTCAACACCGTATCTGATGCGGCAGCGCTTTCCAATACCCGCTTCCACATAAAGTCGGAAGGATTTTTAATGTATTCGGCTTTGCCTATAAAAAAATCCCATCCGGTAGTTATCGGGTCTTTTTCTGCCAGCAACTCAGGTATCCGGCTTTCCCAAAAACCATGAATGCCTTTCTGATCGGTGAATTGTCCATTGTGGTTGCTGCAGGCATGCAGCGGTACATGCGCATCGGCAATATAATGCCCGATCTCGGCGGAGTATTTTAAGATCTTTGCCTGGTTCTTTTCCTTGAAAGCGTCAGTTAGTTTATGGAGCATCGCCGACACCCACCAGGGCACAATCCCATACTGGTTCAGGGTGTCTTCCGAATATTTTGCCACGGCATCATTCCATTTTCTCGGCAAAGAATCAAAGGGATATTTCCCATAACGATCAAGATCGATATAATGCCTCGGACCTTCTTCCGGCACGGCGTATCTGCGCATATCAGGGTCTACGGCATGTTCGCTGATAAAATCAATGTTCGGTTTGTAAAGCACCATCATTTCCGGTGGCAACAAAAAGACAGCGTAGTAGTTTATTTTTTTGTGGGCATAAAACCCCCAGCAAAAACATTTTACGGAAAAGGCTGAAAATAAAAACAGGAAGAATAGCTTTTTCATTGTTTGATTTCTCCTTCCGGCAACTGTGGTTTTTCTTTTTCTTCATCGGCGTTTACCACGCCACCGGTCACGGCGTACTTCATTACATCACCCGGGCTTACCTTGTCGATTTTCCTCACCTTGCTGCGGGGCAATATATATAATTGCCCTGCCCAGTGATAGGCCTGTGGTATATAAATGGCCACCATTTCTGCGCCCATATCAAATTTGTTCATCTCTTCGTCTGTCAGGAACCCCATTACCCACACATCATCAGCAAAACAGTTGGCAAGGACGGGTTTGTCGAATTTCTTTTTATCGCCTGAAAAGGCTTCAAAAAATTCTTTGGTGGAAGAATAAATGAATTTGATTACAGGCGCCCTTTCCACCCACTGGTCAAAGAAGTTGATAACACTGCCCATTAAAAACGTGGAGCTTACCCAGCCCACCAGCAATACAAATACAATGATAATGACAAACCCCAGGCCCGGAATATCTACATAAGGGCGCAGGATATTGTCCACCTTGCTGAAAAGCCACCACAGTACCCAGGCCGTAACCCCGATGGGCGCCAGGATGACAAGTCCCTGGAGAAAAAAACGTAACAGTTTTTTAAAAAAACTTTTTTGTTTTACTGCTGCCATACAGGGAGTTAAGATAATTGAAGACTAAAGGTAACAGAAAATTAAATCGGCCAGCGACAGGAAAAAACCGGTGGAAACTTTGATAACGAAAAAAGTTTCCATAGTTTTGTGCCCCCCGACCCGCCTGTCCTGCAGGCAGGTAGCAATCGGGATTATCTAAATCAAATGGAACCAAAAGAAAGAATACAGGCCAAGGCAGATGAATTGTTCATGCGATATGGCATCCGTTCTGTTTCTATGGACGATATAGCGGCGCAATTAGGGGTGTCGAAGAAAACCCTATACCAGTTTTTTGCCGACAAAGACGAACTGGTGGATGCCGTAGTGGACAAAGAACTTAAAAAAGGGCAACATGATTGCCTGGAATGCAGGCGCAGTTCAAAGGATGCAGTAGATGAGATATTCATTACCATGGAGCAGATTGCCGAGCAATTCCGGAATATGAACCCGATGGTGCTGTACGATCTGGAAAAATTTCATTCAGCCGCTTACCAGAAATTTTTAAAGCATAAAAATGAATTCCTGCTTGATGTTATCCGAAAAAACCTGGAGCGGGGCATACAGGAAGAACTGTTCCGGCCGGAGATCAATGTGGATGTGCTTTCCCGCTTCCGGCTGGAGTCTATGATGATTGCTTTTAACATGACCGTATTTCCGCCCCGCAAATACAACCTGGCGGATGTGACGCAGGAGATCATCGAACACTACCTGTACGGCCTGGCTACATTAAAAGGGTATAAGCTGATTCTGAAATACAATGAGCAACGCAAAAAAAATATTTCGTATGAAGAGAGTAAGAAATAAGATGAAGTTGATAATCGGGATACTGTTATTCCCATCACTCGTTTTAGCACAGGCAGACAGTAGCAGGAAAATTACCCGGCATGAGTTTTCTGTTCAGCAGGCCGTTGATTATGCATTGAAAAATAATGTCAGCGTAAAAAATGCTTTACTGGATGTAAAACTGCAGGAGCAGGTAAACAGGGCTTTTACTTCGGCGGCTTATCCTCATATCAATGCAAACCTGGGAACCACCTATAATCCGAATGTAGCCACACAGGTGCTGCCCAATTTTATTTCACCCGCCACTTACCAGGTGCTGATAGACGAAGGAGTGAAAGATGGCAACGGTAACCCGATACAAATGCCTTCTGATTTCGGATATGTGGCTGCACAGTTTGGAACCAGGTTCAGCGCCAATGCCGGTATCAGCCTGACACAGATATTGTTTGACGGGCAGGTGTTCGTTGGCCTGTTGGCAAGGGGGGCTGCAGTAAAATTGTACCAGAAAGGTGCTGAAGTAACGGAAGAAGCTATTAAAGCAAATATTCATAAGATATATTACCAGCTGGCGGTAAGCAAAACACAAATTGAATTACTCGATGCCAATATTGCCCTTGTTGAAAAAAATCTGCATGACACCAGGATCATTTATGAGAATGGCTTCCGGGAAAAACTGGATGTGGACAAGGAAACAGTCCGGCTGGCCAACCTGCAAACAGAAAAACATAAACTGCTGAACCTTATTTCCAACGGGTATTATGCATTAAAGATGCTGATGGGGATGCCTATTACTGATGAACTGATCTTAACAGATAAGATAACAGACGAGCAGGTAAAGGACGGGGTACTGGAAGCCATCACTTACCAATACGAAGACAGAAAGGAGTACCAGCAGGCGCAGATATCCAAGACACTGATGGATTATAATGTGCGGCGGTATAAACTTTCGCAGATACCCACTATATCGCTTTCGGCCCTGTATGCAAAGAATGCGCAACGGGATAACTGGAGTTTCTTTGGTAAAGGTGACTGGTTTACTGTTTCCAATATCAACCTGAACATCAATATTCCCATCTTCAATGGATTTTTTATCAAATCAAAAATCCAGGAAGCCAAACTACAGGCCGAAAAAGTGAATAACCAGATTGAAAGCATGAAACTGTGGATAGACAATGATGTGGAAGCGGCAAAAAATAATTACCGCAATGCCATTGCCACCATGGACTTTCAGAAAAAGAATATGGAACTGGCTGAAAAGATCTACCAGCAAACAAAGAAGAAATATGAAGTGGGCACCGGCTCGCAGATAGAGATTGTGGCGGCACAAACGGAAATGAAATCGGCACAAACCAATTATGTGACGGCGCTGTATGATGCCATCATCGCCAAAGTGGATTTCTTAAAGGCTACGGGTAAACTGTGACCATTGATTACACTGATTATTATGATTAAAATGATTTCTCAGATTAATACAAAAACCATGAAAAGGATTATAACTGCAACCGGAATTATTGTTTTGACAGCATTCTTTCTTGCGTCCTGCGGAGGCGGCAAGGGTAAGAAAGGCGATGTCAGCGACATGAAATCGAAACTGGAAAAACTAAAGAAGGAAAAAAATACATTGGATGCAAAGATCCATAAGCTGGAAGATGAGATCGCCAAAGCAGATCCAAAAGCCGCACAACAAAACCTGAAGCTGGTTACTGTTGATACTATCAGAGTGCAGGACTTCTCTCACTATATAGACCTGCAGGGAAAAATTGATGCAGAAGGTATGGCCTATGTGGCACCGAAAGGACCCGGTGGATTGATAAAAGCCATTTATGTAAAAGCCGGACAAAAAGTAGGCAAGGGCCAGTTGATAATGAAATTAGATGATGCTGTGGCCAGGCAGTCCGTAGTGGCAGCACAACAAGCAACCGGTCAGCTGAAAGCAAGACTGGCCCAGGCAGAAACAGTATACGAACGCTACCAGAATCTTTGGAAACAAAATATCGGGGCTGAGATACAGGTGATCAATGCAAAGGCTGATGTAGATGCAACTGCTGCGCAACTCAGAGCTGCGGAAGCAGGTGTTCGCCTGGCCCAGGAGCAGGTAAACATGAGCAATGTGCATGCTGAAATTGGCGGTGTGATAGACCAGCTGAATGTAAAAGTGGGGGAGTTCTTTTCACCGCAAAGCGCAGCAATGCCCGGTGCCGGTATCCGCATTGTAAACAACAGCAACCTGAAGATTGTGGCAAATGTTCCCGAAAATTATGTGGCAAAAATTAAGAAAGGAGATTCTGTGCAGGTAGTAGTGAAGGAACTGGACACCACTTTTTCCCCGGTTATTAATATGATCGGCGGTTCTATTGACCCGGTCACCCGTTCGTTTATGGCTGAGGCAAAACTTCCGTCATTGGCTGCGTTAAAACCTAACCAGATTGCCACCATGAAAATATTGGATTATAAAGCCAGGGCAGCAGTGACAATAAAGATAAACCTGGTGCAGAGCGATGAAAAAAGCAAATATGTGTATGTGGCAGAAAAATCCGGCGATAAAACAATAGCCCGTAAAAAAACGGTAACAGTAGGAGAGGCCTATAACGGCCTTATTGAGATCAAATCGGGCTTGAGCGGCGGTGAAGTAATCATTACAGAGGGATTTCAGAGTGTGTATGACGGGCAAGCTATCAGAACGAATAAATAATGAAAAGAAACTGAGATTATTGGAGAAAAAAAATATTCCAGAATGAAAATTTTAGAAGGAGTAACCCGGAAGTTTAAAGAGTTTAAACCAACCAGCTGGGCGGTTGACAATAAAACAGCTATTTACATTATTGCCGTGCTCATCTCTGTTTATGGGTTGATGAAGTTCAACTCCATGCCCAAAGAGCAGTTCCCGGATATTGTGGTGCCCACCATTTCGGTCACCACCGTATATGTCGGTAATTCTCCAAAAGATATAGAGAACCTTGTAACAAGGCCGATTGAAAAACAATTGAAAGGCATCAGTGGCGCCAAAGTAAATAAGATACAAAGTACCTCACAGGCCGATTATAGTTTGATCGTAGTAGAGTTTGATACCGATGTAAAAACAGACCTGGCCAAACAAAAAGTAAAAGACGCTATTGATAAAGCAAGAACCGATCTGCCCACTGACCTGACCAAGGAACCCGATGTGCAGGAATTTGCCTTCAGTGAAATGCCCATCATGTTTGTGAATGTGAGCGGTGATTATGATGGAATCAAACTGAAAGAGTATGCCGATAAGATGCAGGACAGGTTTGAAGAGCTGGGCGAGGTAACGAGGGCAGAAATTGTTGGTGCACCAGAGAGAGAGATACAGGTAAATGTGGACCCCTATAAGATGACAGCAGCAAGGGTAAGCTTCATGGATATTGAAAATGCGATAGCGAGAGAAAACCACGACATCACCGGCGGTTTGATAGAAGTGGGGAATATGAAGCGTACACTAAAAGTGAAAGGCCAGTTTACAGGTGCCGCGGACCTGCAAAACATTGTAGTGCGAAGCAGTGCTCAGGGCGCTTCTGTTTACTTGAGAGATATAGCACAATTAAGAGATACGATAAAAGACAAAGAGAGTTATGCCCGTTTGGATGGCAAAAATGTTGTTACGCTGAACATTGTTAAAAGGGCCGGCGAAAACCTTATCAACTGTGCCGATAAAGTAAAGGCAGCTGTTGCTGAAATGCAAAAAAGCGAAGAGTTACCCAAAGATCTGCGGGTGGAGTTTACCGGCGACCAGAGCAAGCAGACCAAAACATCTTTTGGCGAACTCATCAATACAATCATTATCGGGTTTGTGCTGGTGCTGTTAATCCTGATGTTCTTCATGGGAGTAACGAATGCGTTCTTTGTGGCGCTGAGTGTTCCGCTGAGTGTGTTTGTGGCTTTTTTATTCCTGCCGCTGGCCGACAGTATTATCGGTACTACTGTTACCCTCAATTTCATTGTACTGTTTGCATTATTATTCGGATTGGGAATTATTGTGGACGATGCCATCGTGGTTATTGAAAACACACACCGTATTTATAATAATGGCAAGGTGCCGATCGTACGAAGCGCCAAAGAAGCTGCCGGGGAAGTTTTTATTCCGGTGCTGGCGGGTACGGCCACCACATTGGCCCCTTTCTTTCCGTTGTTATTCTGGAAAGGACTGATCGGCAAGTTTATGATCTACCTGCCCACTATTTTAATTCTTACATTGGCTGCTTCACTTATTGTGGCGTTCATCTTCAACCCGGTGTTTGCGGTAAGCTTTATGAAGCCTGAGGGCAAGGAGTTTGAGAAACCTAAGAAAGCCGTATTCAGGAGCAAATGGTTCATTGTATCTGTTGCTGCGGGTTTGCTGATGCACCTGGGGGGTATGCATGCGGTAGCTAATTTTTCATTGCTGATGGCGGTGCTGATGATATTTAATTCCTATGTACTGAACGGTCTGATACACCGTTTCCAGAAAAGAGCTTTGCCCAAATTGATGAACCGTTATGAAAAATTACTGAGATGGGTGCTGGTAGGCAGAAGGCCCGTGAAAGCCTTTGTCTCTCTGTTTGGTTTGTTTGTCGTTTCACTGGGTTTGCTGATGGCGAGCATCAAATTCGGCCGTACGAAATCTACTTTCTTTCCAAGTGGTGATCCGAATATAGTATTCATCTATTTAAAACTACCGGTCGGTACAGATGTAAAATATACAGACAGCATTACCCATGTATTGGAAAAAAGAGTGGAGAAGGTTTTGGAAAATGAAAAACCTGGAGTGGAAGGAAGTATCGTTGAAAGTATTATTGCTAATGTGGCTGTAAGCGCCAATAACCCGAGGGATAATAACCGCAGCATCCAATCACATCTTGGGCGTATCCAGGTTTCATTTGTAGAGTTTGAAAAACGGCACGGCAAACGTACACAACCTTATATGGACCAGATACGGGAAGCGGTGCAGGGCATACCCGGCGCCAGCGTGGAAGTGGCTAAAGAAGAAGGAGGCCCCCCTACTGATCCCCCCGTGAACATTGAAGTGCAGGGAGATAATTTTGAAAGCATTGCTGCCATCGCCACGCAGCTCTATAATTTCTTAGACACTAATAAAGTAAATGGCATTGAAAACCTGCAGGCCGATGTGGATCTGAACAATCCCGAGATCACCGTCAATGTGGACAGGGAGAAGGCGATGTTTGAAGGCCTGAGTACCGGGCAGATAGGAATGGAGATACGTACGGCTGTATTTGGAAAAGAAGTGAGCAAGATAAAGGATGGCGAAGACGAGTACAAGATACAATTGCGCTACACCGACCTGATGCGGAACAATATTACCGACCTGATGAATATGCGCATCACCTTCATGGACATGAATACCATGCAGGTGAAATCCATTCCATTGAGCGCAGTGGCATCGGTGGATTATACCAACACCACCGGTGGAGTAAAAAGAAAGAATGTAAAACGCACCATTCAGTTGCAGAGCAATGTGCTGGACCCTACGATGGTTGGAAAAGTGAATGCTGACCTGCAACTGAAAATTGATGAATTTAAAAACACGGTAAAGATTCCTGCTGATGTTACCATTAAGCTAAGCGGACAAAGCGAACAGGAAAAAGAAACACAGGCATTCCTTGGCACAGCATTCATGATTGCCATCGGTCTTATCTTTTTAATACTCGTATTACAGTTCAACTCTATGAGCAAACCATTCATTGTAATTACTGAGATATTCTTCTCTGTAATTGGAGTGCTGCTTGGTTATGCATTAACCGGAATGACCATTGCTACCATCATGTTGCTGGTAGGTATTGTAGGATTAGCGGGTATTGTTATCAAGAACGGTATCCTTATCATTGAATTTACCGATGAGCTGCGAGGCCGTGGCATGCGTACAAGAGAAGCTGCGATACAGGCCGGCAAGATCAGGATCATCCCTGTATTGCTGACAGCGGTGGCAACGATATTAGGCCTCTTGCCATTGGCAGTCGGCTTCAATATTGATTTTGCGGGGCTGTTCGGCTACCTGCGCCCCAATATTTTCTTTGGCGGCGACAGTGTGGTATTCTGGGGGCCGCTTAGCTGGACCATCATATTCGGATTGATATTTTCTTTCTTCCTGACACTGGTGATGGTGCCGAGCATGTACCTGATAGCAGAAAGATTGAAGCGGCCGATGGCGAACTTTTATGGAGGAAAATGGGTGGCCATCTTTGGATTTCTCGGGCCTTTCTTCTTCATTTTTGCCGGGCTTATGTTCTTGGTAAGGCGCCTCCAGGGGAAAAAAGTGTGGATGGGAAAACTAAAGGTGCAGCAAAAACAAAATTAGCGCTGTCATATTAACGCAACCATTTTTTATAGTTGTGGTTTTGGTGAAATAAAAAGCGGCCTTCTTTTGAGGGCCGCTTTTTATTTTATTAGCTAAGAGAGAAAGAAAAAAAGGAGATAAGAAGGGTGTGATATACTTGAAAAACTCCTTTTCTCTTTCTTCTCCTTTAACCTCTTAGCTTAATACGACACATTCACATACGATACCCCCGTCTGTAAAGTACAATTGCTGCAAAGCGCCGGAGAAGATTTGTCCTTAGCCAATTTAGTGGTATAAGTAATGATATCATTCCAGGAATAGGTGCCATTATTCAGGTAGCTTATCTTTTCTTTCATCGCCTGCAAAAAACTCAGGGTATAAAATCCGCCAAAAGGATTGGCCCATGAATATTCACCGGAACGGGCTGCGGCAGATATCAATGTGCCACGGGATGTCATGAACAATTTTTTCAGCTTGCTTACATCTGGTTTATTATCTGCCTGTGAATTCAAAAAACTGAAAGTGGTGGTCTGGCTGATGCCCACCTTATTATTACAGCAATCGGCCAGTATTAAACTGAGCCGGGCCCCTTTGCTTTTTAAAGTATTATATACCTCACTCAGGCCCAGCGAAGTGTTTTTGCTGATGGCAACAGCATAACCGTTTGTCCTAAGGTCCATCATGGGATAGATATCAGTCTGGTTGTCCCAGCGAAAGCCATGCCCCCGATAAACGAAAACAACAATATCATTGCTGCCGCAAGTAAACCCGTTCAATGTGCTTTGAACAGTGGCCTTGGTGAAATTATCCCCGTCCACAATATATTTTGCATAACCAACGCCAAGCGCTTCGGCAATGCTTTTAAATTCATAATCCAGTTTATCCCGGTCGGCCACACAACTGGGGCCAATATCGCTGATTACTGTATTGGCAACAACGATAAGATGGAGCTTAGCCCCATTGGTATTGACGGTAGGAGTGGTGGTAACAGTCAGTCCGCATAATTTTTTAAGTGCAAAGAATTCAGATTCGTTATTCCAGAAGAATTTTCGCAGAAATGTTTCCGTTACCGTGTAAGGGTTCACCTGGTAAAAAGAGTCCACCGGTATTTCGTTCGCCACATTTAACTTAGGATCATCAGAAGTAGCCGGCAGCTTCCAGTTCATTTCACCGGAACCTTTTCTCCAGATGAAATAGTCGGGGTTGTAGGTGTATTTATCCGGGTTAGCCGTAATATATTTTGGATTGGAGCCCGACATAAAGAAGTAAGACGAACCGGTGTTGTAAGTACCGGTGGAGGATTTGTAATCCACATTCACCACATGGTATTTATTGTCGGCCGTGTAATAGCCTACCCGCATATAGGCACGGCTTTCATTAAAATAGACCAGCAGCCCTTCATAAGGCGCATTGTTTTTATCGTGAAAATTCACTTTGTAAAGTATCTGTGATTGAACAGACTGATGGAGGATGCCGGTAAATAATAGTACCAGCAATACAGGGATAAGTGGAATGCGGCGCATGGTAAAAGCTTTCCACTAATTTAAGAAGATTAATTATACCCATTGGCGTAATTAATCTTTTATAGCCTCGTAGAGGCGAAATATTGGTAGAAAGAATGAATTTATTAGATTTTCTAAGCCCCGGCGGGGCGATATATAATAATATGCCGCCCCGCTGGGGCTCAAATGCTTTACGTTAATATTTTTCTACCAATATGTTGCCCCGCTGGGGCAATAGGGTTCACCTTATTCAATTGAATTTGAAGTATGAATAATTATTATAACCAAAAAACGCCACCCGGGTGGGCAGCGTTTTTAACAATGAAGTATCAAAAAAATCAGAAAGCTTTTTTCTCGATGGGTTTTCCGTCAGCGTCCAGTTCAATAATGGGGTAGCCTAATTTTTTCACACCCTCCAGGATCTTTGCTTTATCACCTACCAGCAAAATGTTCATTTTAGCCGGGTCCAGCATTTTCTTGGCCATAGCACCTACTTCCTCCTTTGTAAGTTTGGCGAGGATCTTATTTTGCTGGTCCACATAATTGGCGGGCAGGTTATAATTTAATATACGTCCAATAAAATTGGCTTTCTGGAAACCTGTTTCATAACTGCGGGCATCTCTTTGTCCCAGTGAATTTTTCATGAACTTCAATTCAGCTTCTGTGATCCCGTTCTCCCGGAAATTAACCAGCTCTTTCATCACTTCCGCCAACGCACTGTCCGTAGCATCAGCACGGATACCGGAACTGAATTCAAAATCGCCGCTGTACTCATCGGCGCTAAAACCACTTCTGGCGCCATAGGTCCATCCTTTATCTTCCCGCAGGTTCAGGTTAAGGCGGCTGTTGAAATCGCCACCGAGAGGATAGTTCATTAATATAGAACGATAGTAATCTCCTGTTGCGTCATATTTCAAACCGGTGGCATAGCCCACCCTGAATTCTGATTGTGCTGCTTTCGGAATATCTACCATGTACACTTTTGTTTTATCTACAACAGAGGCCAGTCCATTTACACTGGGCATGTCTATTTTCTTATTTGGAAGTTTGTTCAGGAAGCCCAGCATAGGCAGTACTTCTTCCTGTTTTACATCTCCCACTACCACCACTTTCACTCCTTTGGATGTCATATAATTACTGTAGTAATTCTCCACGTCCTGCAGCTTCATGTTTTTGATAGTGCTTTCGGTCCCGCCTTCGCTCATGCTCAGGATATTATTGGGGCCATAATTCATTTTGGCAAATACCAGGTCGGCTACGAATGAAGGATCGGCTTTGTTTTGTTTGATATTTTCCAGTCGCTGCTTCTGTATGCGGGTGAAGGCTGCTTCTGTGAATTTTGGATTCAGCATCTTTTCTTCCACCAGCTTCATGGTTTGGTCAAGGTTCTTTTTCAGGCACTGGATACTGAATGTGATACCGTCCACATTGCTGCCGGTATTTACATTGCTGCCCAGCTTTTGCAATTCAACCGCCATTTGTTCGGCTGTATAATTTTTTGTGTCCTCATTCATCATACTGGCAAATACGCTGGCCAGGCCCACTTTTGCGGTATCATTTGCCTGCAGCAGGTGTCCGCCCGGAACAGTGATAGTGACAGTGACCGTTGGCACTTCGTTGGATTCGGTTCCAATCATCTTCACGCCATTCGGCATATCTTTTCTCCAGAATTTTGGAACCTTTACCACAGGGTTAGGGCCATTGCCCGGAATTTTGCTGCGGTCAAAACCAGCATTTCCTTTTGCATATTTTAACCCCGCATATCCATAATCAGGCGCAGTGTATCGGCTGGAATCGATGGTATAATTATCTGCAGCCGCTGTCAGTTTTTTGTCCTGTGTTTTGGTAAGCACACTTACGATTACAGCATGCTTGCCTTTGATATATTGATTGTAAACCCGCATCACATCATCTTTGGTAACGGCGGAATACATTTTCAGCAGGTCGGAAATTTTATTGGGATTGCCGGAAAAAGTCTGGAAAGATGCGAGTTGTGAACATTTGCCCGCCACACTCTGCAGGCCATTTATCTGCTGCGCTTCAATGCCTCCTTTGAACTTTGTAATATCATCATCAGTAATGCCTCTTGCTTCAAAAGAATCCAGGGCATTACGATACAAAGAATCCATTTGTGTAAGCGATTTTCCTGGTAATGGAACAAAAGAGAAGAAAAATTCTCCCGCCAGTTCTGATAACTGGCTGTTGCTGCTGGCTTGCAGGGCAAATTGTTTTTTTACCAGTTGCTGATAAAAAACAGAATTCTTTCCCTGTCCTATTACTTGTGCCAGGCAAGCCAATGCGCCCATGTCTTTGTGATATAAAGGAACCGTGGGATAAACAACGGCCATCAGCGGAACTCTTGCATAATTATCGTTGTAAGAAACATAGCGGTCCTGATCCAATATTGCCGGAGGCACTACTACAGGGTTTACTTCCGGCCCGCGGGGAATGGCGCCAAAATATTTTTCTGCCAGCTTTACAACATCAGCGGGTTTTACATCGCCGCCTACGGTCAGTGTTGCATTGTTCGGTCCGTACCAGCGGAGAAAGAAATTTTTCAGGTCGTTCACATCCACCCGGTTCAGGTCTTCCACATAACCGATGGTGAGCCATGAGTAGGGATGGCCATAGGGATATAAGTTCTTGGCGGCAAACTCTTGTAATAAACCATAGGGACGGTTGTCATAGTTCTGTCCCCTTTCATTCTTGACGGTGGAGCGCTGTATCTCAAATTTCTTTTGTGTCACTGCATCCAGCAGGTAGCCCATACGGTCAGATTCCAGCCAGAGCATTTTTTCCAGTTGGTTGCTGGGTACGGTTTCAAAATAATTGGTGCGGTCACGGTTGGTGGTTCCGTTCAGTGTGCCACCTGCATCTGATACAATTTTAAAATGCTGTTCGTCGGCAACGTTATCACTTCCCTGGAACATCATGTGCTCAAAAAAGTGGGCAAATCCGGATTTACCGATCTCTTCACGGGCAGAGCCTACATGGTAGGTAACATCCACATGCACCACGGGGTCGCTATGGTCTTCATGAATGATAAGTGTAAGCCCGTTGGGCAACACATATTTCTCGTAAGGGATAACGATCTCGCTCCCTTGTTTGGCAACTTTTTCCACCAGTTTTGTCTGGCCATTTACTAAAACTGTTCCTGCGATCATAAAAGCAGTGAGCAGTATCAATCTTTGTTTCATAATAGAGGAGTTTTTGAAGGAAGGCAAAGTAAGCAAATCCGTTATTCCAACCCCTGCCATTTATCAAATACCGGCAGGGCGGGGCCGCCTGCCCGGTAAAACGGGCTGACGGCCGATTCTTATCGCCTGTCTGTCATGGCGAACGGCATCATTCATAACTTTGTAAAAAATTAAAACTATGAGTACCACAACAAGGCACAACCACGAAATTGATTATAAGCTATATGGCGAAGAGCTGCAATTTGTAGAAATAGAGCTTGATCCGCAGGAAACGGCCATTGCCGAAAGCGGCGCAATGATGATGATGGAAGATGGCATCCAGATGCAGACCATTTTTGGTGATGGATCGGCGCAGCAGCCTACCGGTTTTTTTGGCAAGCTGATGAGCGCAGGCAAAAGGGTGCTTACGGGAGAAAGTTTATTTATGACCGCATTCACCAATGCAACACAAGGAAAGAAGAAAGTAAGTTTTGCAGCGCCCTACACCGGAAAGATCATTCCTATGGACCTGCAGCAACTGGGTGGCACCATCATTGCGCAGAAAGATGCTTTTTTATGTGCTGCCAAAGGTGTAAGTGTGGGTATTCACTTTCAAAGAAAATTAGGGGTCGGTATTTTTGGTGGCGAGGGTTTCATCATGGAAAAACTGGAAGGTGATGGTATGGCTTTTATGCATGCCGGCGGTTTTATCATAGAAAAAGAACTGAAAGCGGGAGAGATACTAAAAGTAGATACTGGTTGCCTTGTGGCATATATGCCCAGCATTCAATTTGATATTGAAATGGTAAAGGGTATCAAGAATGCTTTGTTTGGAGGTGAGGGATTGTTCTTTGCCAAACTGCAGGGGCCGGGCAAGGTTTGGATACAATCATTACCCATCAGCCGGTTGGCCGGAAGAATAGTTGAATATGGCACTTATCACCGTAAGGAAGAAGGTGGTGGTTTACTGGGGGGCATAACGAATATATTTGATGGGAGAGGGTAACAAAATAATAAAGTCCTGCACTGTTTCTGCAGGACTTTATTATAGATAAGACCAGGAAAATTAAAATCCTTTCTTCGTTGTTTTTACTTCTTCTTTTACAGAAGAGTTTTCCGGGTACATCACGGATTTCACCATATTATCCAGCGTAAGAAATTTTTTGGCAGCTTTCTGGAGGTCTTCTATAGTTATGCTGCTGATTTTTTCCTCGTAATCAAGAATGTTTTCGGGGTTATCATTATTGATATAGTCATTAGAAAGATTCTGAAGCCAGTAATCGTTGCTCTGCAGGTTTACATGGTATTGTTTTTTCCATGTTTCTTTCACCTTATCAAGGTCTTTTTGGTCAATGCCTTTTTCCTGCGCTGTTTTAATAATATCAAGTAATGCAGCCGTAAGTTTATCAACGTTTTCCGGTCCGCAGGGAATAGTGGCACGCACAGTATAATGCGCCCATGGCCGCATTACCACCGAGCCTCCCATGCCACCGCCATACATGCCACTCATATCTTCTCTCAGCCTTTCAATGATCTTTATGTTCAGCACTTCCAGTAGGGCAGCCAGTTGCAGGCGGTTGTTCCGGTTGTACTCGGCATCGCCCTCAAATATCAGGTTGATCATTGCCTTCGGCTCTTTTCCTCTTTTGATAGCAATTTCAGTCTGACCCTGCATCATCCTCAGGCCAATGTCGGTATATTTATTTTCTTTTGCTGTTGCCGGTAATGAGCCAATATATTTTTCAAGCAAAGGCTTTGCCTGCAGCGGATCAATGTTGCCAACAAAAGTGAAATGCATACCATAGGCATTGCTGAATACTTCATTATAAATTGCCATTACCCTGTCTAAGCTTATTTTGTCAAAATCTTCGGGTTTTGGTATGCCGTCTGCCCAGGGGTTATTTTTATAAATAATTTTTTGTAATGTATCCTGGTATGATGCCGAAGGGTCTTTGCCCAGGAATTTAAGCGATGCTTTCTGGTTATTAATAAAAGATTTAAAGAGACTTTCATCTTTTCTTGGCTGTGTAAAATATAAATATACCAACTGAAGAAAATTTTCAAAATCTTTTACGCTGCTTGTTCCTTCAATTCCTTCCTCATCGGCGTTCATATAGGGGGACACAAAAAAAGTTTTTCCCGCCATGAACTTCCGCAGGTCAATGGGCGACATATCTTTTACCCCCATCTGTTGTACGATGAAAGGTGCATTTTGCGCATTTTCCTTATCTGCAACCGGATATTTATGATAGCCTCCCCAGCGCCAGGCATCCATTTGTATATCATCATTTTTCAGCGTAGTTGGTTTGATGCGGATGCTGATGCCATTGCTGAGTGTAAAATCAGCGGCGCCTAATTTTTCATTTTTTGATTCTGCAGTAACTTTTCCCGGTGCCGGTTCTTTATCCAGCAGGGCCGAAGCAACCGCTTTTTCTTTATAGGCTTCTACAGGTTTATTGGTGGCGGCCACCATCGTTTTCAACAGGTTATTATTGTCCGGAAGCTGGTCTTTCATACCCGATGGTGCCTGCACCAGTGTAAATGCATTGCTGGTGGAAGGCATTTTTTTAGCCACATCATTTATCTCTGCCAGTGAAATGGATGGTAACACTTCTTTCAGAAAATTGTACCGGTGCTGCACACCGGGAACCGGAGTGCCGTTTAAAAAATTATTTACATACTGCGATACTATCATGCCGGATTCCGATTTGTCTTTTTCTTTTACCGCTTTATCGGCATTGTTGAGCATGCTGGCTTTGGCCCTGTCCAGTTCACTTTGCAAAAACCCAAACTGCCTGGCCCGGCTGGTTTCTTCTATCAGGGCGTCAATAGCCTCCGTCAAAGTACCCTTGCTCAATACGGCAAACGAATTAAAGGAACTGTATCCTCTCAGAAACTGGCCATATCCTGTATTGGCAAAAAGAAACGGCGGGTTTTCTTTTTGTGTAAGTTCGGAAAGGCGCTGGTTGATAAGAGAACTGACAAGGCCTTCAATAATATTTTTGCGGTAGTCGGCCCAGGTTTTCATTTTGTCGGCAGGCTTTACAAAATTGTAGATCTGTACAAACGTATTGGTTTGTTCATCATCGGTAAGCACCATGGCTTCCGGTTTTGTTCTGGCCCGGATGGGGATTATTGAAGGGCGGGCCGGGGCCCCTGCGGGGTTTTTAAATTTGGAAAAATGGGCAATGATTTTTTTCTCCGCTTCCACCGGGTCAATATCACCGACTACGATTACCGCCATCAGGTTGGGACGGTACCAGTTTTTGTAAAAGCTTTTTAATGTTTCCGGGCTGAAAGTTTTTAAAATTTCATCTTTACCAATAGGCAGCCGGTTGCCATATTTAGAGCCATTGAATAGTACCGGGAAATATTTCTGGCTCATTCTTTCAAAAGAACCTTTGCGAAGCCTTGATTCCTCCAGCACCACACCCCTTTCCTTTTCAATTTCTTTTTTATCAAACAAATTATTAAAGGCCCAGTCTTCCAATACGGTAAATCCTTTCTCTACTATCACCGAATCGTCAGTTGGTATCGGAAGTATATAAACCGTTTCGTCAAAGCTGGTATAGGCGTTCAGATCAGCGCCAAACTTAACGCCGGATTTCTGCAGATAGTCCACCAGTTCATTTTTGGGAAAGTTTTTGGAGCCATTAAAACCCATGTGTTCCATAAAATGCGCCAGCCCCTGCTGTTTGTCGTTCTCCAGCACTGAGCCTGCATTTACCGCAAGACGTAGCTCCACTTTTTTTTCGGGCTTTACATTTTTGCGGATGTAGTAGGTAAGTCCGTTGGCGAGCTTTCCCACTTTTACGTTAGGATCAACCGGCAGCGAATCAGTCAGTTTATACTGGCTTGCAGCCGGGGAATAAAAAATGCCTGTAATAACCAGGCATAGCATTAATTTTTTGAATAAGGTCATGGCAATTGGGTTTAGATAATTTAAATGTAGAACTAAATAACTAAAAGCAACTAATCAGGCCTTTGATAAAGATCATAAAATTTTTTTTAAATAAATTGCCCGTCAACTGGCTGGCTGGCCGGGAGAGGGTAAGCTTTGTAACGGATGGAATTAAAAATTATTCAGGTGTGCAAGCAATTAAAACCGGATAAAGTATTCCAGGGATGTTACAAATTTTCTGGTAAGCCCGTCTGGTCTTTTTTCCCGTACCACAAAAGGAGAAGCTGCTGAAAATTCAAAGCCACATTTTTTATTAACCTGGTACCGTACCACAAGAATACCATTTAATGTGAGGCCCCTTGAATTGATAATCTCCACTTTGCTGGTACTGTTGGCATAGCTGTCGTTGGCGATATGATAAATGCCCAATAGTCCCGGGATGATTGACAGCTGTTTTCCCGTTTTTACGTTGTAGGAAAACTTTGTAACTATGTCCGCCTTTCTTGAAAAATTATTCGTTGATAAATACTTGCTTGCTGCAGAAGCTGGCGGGTAATCTGTCTGAAGAAACTTGTTTTTATTATTACTGTTCAGTGGTTGCTGATAGGCAAGGGTTGCGCCAAAAGAATTGCGCCGGGCAGAAACACCAAGCAACAGGTCGGTGGTACCCAGACTTGTTTGGTAGGGCATTGGAAGCGGAATGCCATTATTGCTTTTATCGGCATTGCTTAATGGGAGCTTCAATCCGCCAAGTACAGATAGCTGCCAATTTCTTTTTTTGCTGAATGCGTGGGAAAATGAGAAAAATAAATCACCTAAACCATTTGTTTTGGCCAATTCTCCGCTGGCGCTGATAAAATTGATCTTTGCACTTACTTCAAATGTATTGCTAAGCTGCCGTGTATACTCAAACTGCCATGTCCAGATATTAATACCCCTTTCCCCTTTGGCATATCCAGGGCCTGTTTTTATTGTATTACTGCCTGCTTCGGGTTCATTCGCAGATATTGTATTGTCTTTTACAGCATGAATGCTGCATACTCCTGCATCACTGCAACCCTGTGCATGCATTTTTTGAACAGTCAGCAACAATAAGACAGGCCAGATAATGCCGGTTAGCTTCATTTAGTTGTTTACATACATATACAACATTTTGGGGCAAATGGTTTTGTGCAAACTTTTTTATTTAAAAGTAAGAGAGGCAGCAGTGAATTATATCCCGCCTTTAAGATATGTTTCATCAACCGTAGGTGTGTTGTTGCCGCCGGCTCTTTCAAGAGTAACGGTAAAAGCAATAGCCCCGGAAGGCACATTGGGCACTTCGATAAACCGTCCCCTTATTTCGTCATTGATGATGCCAACACTTACGGGTTTGCCATCTACTTCGGCCCAAAGCTGGTAATCTTTTGAGGAAGATGATTTGGGTAAATGATGGATTATGATGTATGCTTTGCCTGTTTTTTTGTCCCAAAACATAGTACAACGGCAAATGGCATGCGAACCAACACCGTACATACCAACGGGTGTGATGGACGGATTGGTTATTACTTCATAATCAGAAAGCGGCAATGAAATGTTTTTGCTGCCTTTAATAATTTCCGCCTGTAATTTGTTCTTCTTAGACAAACGGTAATTAAAAAAAACACTTATTCCCAACAGCAATAGCACAGCTGCAGCAACAGGTTTTAGCCAAAACATTTTTTTCACCGGTGTGCCCGCTGTTTTCATTTGCAGTACAGGTGTATTCAGGGCTTCGAGTCGTTGTAAAATTTTTTCATCTACGTCAGCTGCAGGCAGGGTTCCTTTTTGCAGCATCTTGCTTTCCATTTCAGATTCATATTGCATAATGGCTTCATGCAGTTCAGGGTGTTGTTTGCGCAACTGTTCCAGCTCTCTTTCCTCTTCTGGAGAGCAAAGGCCCATCACATACAATTCAATGATGCCCGATGATATGTAATTTCTAATATCCATTTATGTCAAATCTCTTCTTAATTCAATAATAGCATTTCTCAACCGGGTCTTTACTGTACCCAGCGGTATTTTTAAAGCTGCGGCAACTTCCTCCTGCCGGAACCCCTGGAAATAGGAGAGTTCCAGAACATCTTTGTACTCGGGTCTGAGTTTATGAACCTGTTGCCTCAGGCCAATATGGTTAAAATTATCCGCCACTGAATTTTTTTCTTCTATAACAGAAACGTAATTATTGATGTCTTCGTTTTTACTGTGCACCTTAAAATTTTTTACCCGGGTCTGGTTGATAGCCATATTGCGGGTCAGCTTCAGCATCCAGGTAAACAGCCGGCCTTTTGTTTCATCATATTTATCTATGTTTTTCCAGATGCCGGTAAATACCTCCTGCAATACATCGGCTGCCGGTTCTGTTTCAGGAATTACCTGCAATATATTATTATACAAAGCGGCACGGTAATGCATATACAGGTACCTGTAGGCCTCGTTGCTGCGCTGTCTCAGTGCAGTCACTAATTCTGCTTCGGTATATGATTTTTGTTCCAGGCTTTTTATTTGGAGTTGTAAATATCAAACAAATAAACGCTACAGGGAGTTAAAAAAAATAATTTTTCAGAAAACCTTTCTTTCTCTTTTTGTGTAACTGATAAGGAAGGCCTTCAATAAAACCCTGTATCCGGAAATATAACCAGTCAATCATCCTTTGAAATTGTATTGCGATTTTTTTACCGCCCTGAGATAGTCCCATGAAGGGCAAAAACCCCAACCGTATGAAACAGGAAACCGCAAGAACCCGGATACTGATAATGGCTGTATGCAGTTTTGGCGCTGCTATCATCGTTGGAATGTTTGCCGCAGCAGGTTATCTGTAATTGTAACAGCAAATTAATATCTGTGAAAACCACCTGGCAGATGCCGGGTTATTTAATCATTCCGTTAAAATCAACAATTATGAGATTTGTCAATACACTGGTATATTCTGCTATCGCCGCAATAATCCTCGCTTCCTGCCAGAAAGAAAAGGAACAGGTGGCCGGCAATGTTAATGATGGCGATAATTCCGTATCCAAACCGTCACAAAAAGAGGAGGAACTTTTATCCGGAAACGGAAACAACCGCGGTTTTGTTTATACCCTGTCCAACCAGGCGAACGGGAATAAGGTAATTACTTACAGGCGGGCAGCCAACGGTTCACTTACTTATATCGCATCGTTTGCTGCCGGGGGAAATGGCACAGGCGGCGGATTGGGTAACCAGGGGGCCGTTGTCATTGCTGATGATGGCGATGTATTGCTCGCTGTGAATGCAGGAAGCAATACCATATCTTCTTTTAAAATAACCGGCAACGGGTTAAACCTGAAATCAACCGTCAGCAGCGGCGGTACTACTCCGGTAAGCATTGCACAGCATGATGACCTGGTGTATGTGCTGAATGCAGGCGGCACGGGCAACATATCCGGTTTCAAATTAGGAGAGAATGATAAACTGACACCGCTCTCTTCCTCCACCCGTCCACTAAGTTCTTCCATGGCCGGGGCCGCACAGGTGTCTTTTGTAAGAAACGGCAAGGTGCTGGTGATAACAGAGAAGGCTACGAACAAGATCATCACTTACGCCGTTAATGAATCGGGTCGTCCCGGGGCGATGCACAGCATTACAGCAGCCAGCCCCACACCTTTTGGTTTTGCATCGGGGAGGTTTGGTAATATTTATGTGTCCGAGGCAGTGGGCGGGGCGCCAAATGCCAGCAATGTTTCTTCTTATCACATCAATTACAACGGCAGCATAAGCCTGACACAGGGACCGGTACCCACCGGGCAGAGCGCTGCCTGCTGGGTGGTGCTTACGGAGAACGGCCGGTATATTTACACCACCAATACGGCCAGCGATAATGTTTCATCCTATAACGTACATCCTGTTTCGGGCCATATCAATATCCTTCAGTCTATAGCCGCCACTTCTGCAGGGGCGCCCATTGATGCTGCATTAACGGACAATTCAAAATTTTTATATATCCTGAATGCAGCCAGCCATACCATCACCGGTTATTCAGTGTCGGCCGGCGGTTCGCTGTTGGCCCTGTCCGGAACCATAACAGGATTGCCGGCCGGGACTAATGGCCTGGCAGCAGATTAATGTAAACGTATGAAACATGGAGCCGCAAGAACCGGGATACTGATAATGGCTGTATGCAGTTTTGGCGCTGCTGTCATTGCCGGAATGTTTGCAGCAGCCGGATATTTATGATCTGCACCTATCAGGTAAATCCATACCAATGAAATCCTATTTTTTATCGTCACCCTTTTATATAAACCAGATTTTAAAAAAGATTGTTAGCTGCGGCCTGCAATCACCTAAAACTTTTGCTATGTACATTACTCTAAAACCATTGGCAGCTGTTGTTGTTGCTGCATTGTTCCTTTCTTCCTGCAAAAAAGATAATGATCCTGTTATTGTCAGCAAGGACATTAATACGGCGGAAAAGGCATCCGTTGACCGTTTCAGTGCAACAGCCGGACACCTGATGGTGCGCACCGCCAGCAATGGTATGCCGTTGGCAAATGCAGCCGTTAACTTTGACAATCCTCCTTTTATCACCAAGGGGTTTGCACCCGATGGTACTATAACTGAGTATTACAATTTTGATGTGCAGCCAACTGTGCCGGATGATATTTATGTTTTATTTAAAGCAGGCGCAGTTGCGCCTTTGCCGGGGCAAAACAATATAGTCCCCACTATTCCCGGAGACTTGGGGTATAATGATTTTTGGTTGGTAAATAAAGTAACGGTACCTGATGACTATGTGCCCAATTCATTAACCAGCGAAGCAGAAATACTGGCATCGGGATATACTGTTCAAAAAACAACAACTATTGTAAACTGCCCCATTGTTCCTTTTGGTTCTGTCGCTTCCAAAAAATTTGGCGGCGGATCTAATGCCCTGACCCTGGGATGGTACAACGGTAAAGCAGTGGCTTATTTTAATTTTGAAGAAAAAGCGCTGACGGCTACCGCATCAGGTATGGTGCCTGTTTCTCCCATCTATGTAATCTTTAATGATAATGCTGCAGGCCCCGCATCAGGGTTTAAAACAGAAGCCGGCACAGACCAAACACATAATGTGCTGGGCACCATGCCAGCTTCGGTAGCGTATTCGCCACTATGGAGTGTGAATGTGATAAACAATACAAACTTCGCAGCTGTATTAAACCTGGCTACGGCACAAAGCGCCAATATTCTGGCTACGAATGTGGCCCTGGTAAACTGTCCTGTTGCGAGATGACCTGATTTTATTAATGTGATCTTTTTTGCCAGATTGCGGCCAGGCGGGAAGAATAGTGGAATACTGCACCTGGCACCGCAAAGAAGAAGGCGGCGGTTTGATGGAGGGGATAGGTGGCTAAGTAGTAAACGGATTCTAAGCCCTGATTGGTGTTATCCCAATCAGGACTTTTTGTTTTAAAATCTAATTTTCAGAAAATATTGAAAATTCGGAAACAATATATATCTTTGTACCGCTTTAGCTCATTATATAAGTCCTTGTATGAATATTCTTGCTTATATATTCTACCTGCTCATCACCTATATTATCACTTTTAAAGTCGGTCTCATCTTTTATCGCAACGGTAAAATATATATTCTGCAATTAATGCGGGGTAATGAACATCTGTCTGCTTCTATTAACCGGCTGTTACTGATCGGCTATTATCTTTTGAATTTGGGATATGCTGCATTAATGATCAGCACCTGGAAGACTGTTCATACTACAGAAGAAGTGCTGGTCACCGTGTTTTCAATGACTGGGAAGATCATGCTGACACTGGCGGTGATCCATTTTCTGAATATGACAGTCATCTACCTGCTGAGCAGACAAAGGAAATATTTCAATCACCATAAAACATAGTTATATGAAACCCTCTCTTAATTTTATTGCTTACCTCATTTATCTGCCTGTAGTAATAGTGCTTACCTGGTATGTAGCACATACATTGTTCAAAAACAGCAAAGTTTTCATGCTGGATATCTTTCATGGCAAAACCGATATCGCATATTCTACTAATACATTGTTTAAAACCGGTTTTTACCTGCTTAACCTTGGATTTGCTCTCTGGATTATGAAAATTACTGCCGAGTTATTAGACAGCCGTAGTATGCTGGAAATTCTAAGCGCCAAAATAGGCGCCTTCAGCATTTATCTCGGCATAATGCTTTTCTTTAACCTTTGGCTGTTTTTCCGAGGAAAAAAAATAACAAAGGAAAGAGCTAAACTCACAGATGTTTTGAAAAATATCCCTGGAAGTAGTGAGGCCAATTAGAGCGTAAAAAGAGTCCCGTAATTGACGGGACTCTTTTTACAAAGTTTTTTTAATATTACTTTTACATCTTCTTCAGCAATATCTTCTTCTGAGAAAAATTAAAAGCGGCATCAATCATTTCAAGCAGTTTTGGCCAGTTCTCTTTTTTCACCGTCATCTGTTTGTATATTTTCTTTACCAGGATATTTAAAACATTTCCTTCTACACTTGCCTGTACTGCAAATGTGCCTACCTCATTCTCTATTGTTGTATTCAGGTTCTGTATGCCCACAGCTCTGTATCCTTCGGGTATGGTAAAGTTGATGATGTTCCGCAGGCTGCGGGGAAAACTCATATTGGCATCTATCTCTCTTTTTTTCTCATCCTGGTTTATAAAAAGCTGCTCACCGGTAAGCCCCGGTATGGAGATCAGTAAATTGTTGCCGGCTATTTTTACCATATCGCTCAACTCAAATTTGTTGGTATAGTTAAGCTCCTGCTTGCGCCAGGTGCGGCCATCGGTGTTCAGTGTAAATTCTGTATAGGCGGTGATATTGTCAAAGTCGCTCCGGAATTCATCTTTCATGTATTCCAGTTTTTTCACCTTGTCTTCTTTTTTTCTTTCACGCAGCCGGGTTTCATAGGCTTCCAGTGCATCGGCTTTCGCATTGCCCCTTACATCATCTTCCCCGCCATAGCTGCGGTGATCATCATCCAGCGCAGGGGTGTACACCATGGCCGGGTAGTTGTAAAAATTTTTGCTTAATCCGGTCACTGCTTTTTGTAAAACCACGGACATATTCCGGCTGGCAGTGTCCATGCTGGCAGTAATGCTGTTGGTGGTTACATTTTCGTCAGGATTACTGGCGGGCAATGTAACAGGCGTGGCGGTGGGGTTCTTGCCCAGCGAGATGATAAAGGCAGGTGTATTTAAAAATTCTTCCCTGTAATCATAAGGGTTGGAAAATATGTTTGCATTAAAAATATATTTCCCTTTCACCCGTACCATCCACTCCGGCTCCCCCCGGAAAATGATATTCTCCGGTTTGGTGATATTGGAAGGTGATGTTACGATAAGATCATAAGGAATTTTTTTCAACTCAAGACATTGGGTAAGACAGGAGGCAAATAATTCGCTGGAAAACCCATTGGCCCTGTAATGCGACATGTGCCGGAGTATATAATAAGCTTTTTGAATGAAATCTTCTTCCCGCATATCCATGGCTCCAATCTGTTTCAGGTATGCCTTGGCCATTGTATAATAATAGGAGCCATCCAGCCGGTTATAGAGGTTGTTCATCTTTTTGGCCAGCTCTTCCGGACTGATATTTTGTTTCAGTTCGCCTTTATCGCCAATAAAGAGATCAGAACGGTTCTCACTTCTTGAAAAAACAATCTGGAATTTTACCATCGGCAGTTCCACCAGGCGGTTTACCCAACGGGTATCACTTATTTTTTCCCGGTTACGGTCTTCCCAGGTGTAATCAGCCATAGTGTTTCCTGTTTCTTTGAAGAGCGGCGCCCCCATGGTTGATTTGGAGTTGACGAAGGAATTGTTGTCACTGTCAATCTCAAATTTCTGTGCCAGCACCGGGTACTCCCTGGTGCAAACAAAATAGATGGGATCGAATTCAATAAAGCTCATCTTCTTCACCGTATTGTCATCATAGAAAATGGTTCCATAGTCAATGATGTCGCCGGGAGTAAGGTCAGGAACAGCAATTTTGTAATAGAGCACCCGGCTTTTGCTTTTATCGTAGTATGTATTGGCTTTGCCGATATAAGGGGCAAAGGTGGAAGGAACATCATCGTTGTCTTCAACATAGATAGCATTGCGGAGCGAAACATCCAGCACGGTTCCATTGGGTTTGATCACCTTAATGCCTGCGCCATCGCTGGAAGAACCGATACGGAAATAAACGGATGAATAGGAGTTTACCGCATCCTTGTCGTTCAGTTTGATGCGGCGGCGGGTTACTTCATACACGGCCAGTTTGTTGGCATCTTTATCAAAAGAGAACCTTGTTTTCTGTGCGATGATGACGCCGCTTTCCTCTTTCCATTTTTCAGGAATGGCGCTGATGGTGAAATCCGCATCATTATCTTCCCACACGGCTTTCATGTTCCGGGCAATGGATTCCAGTTTAGAGGGTGAGAAGGTTTCATCGTCGTCCTGGGCGAAGGAGACAAATGACAAAAAAGTAACTGCACAAATGCAAATAAGCTTTTTCATATTTTATTATTTTCTCCCACAAAGCCACAAAGAGCACTAAGCAATATTCTTTGTGTACTTAGTGGTCTTTGTGGGATACTCTTTAAGATCACTAAGAAAATCACCCTGTGATTTTTATTTAAAACAATTGGCCACTTATTTTTCTGTGAATACCATCTTTTATAAGATTCACATTAAAATTCACCATAATGGCCAGTTTTATTCCACTAAGCTTTAAATAGGTCAAAACGGTTTTGTGATGCACTTTGTCAAAACTCTCTATTGATTTTAGTTCGACAATAAGTTTATTTTCCATAATAATATCAGCCCTGAACCCAACATCCAACACTGCTTCTTCATAGTTCGTAACAATTCCCTGCTGCCTTGTATATGATATTTTTCGTTTATCCAATTCATAAGCAAAGGCGGCTTCATAAACACTTTCAAGTAATCCAGGTCCCAGCACTTTGTGAATTTTATAAGCTATATCAACAGCTATCGTTGCTAATTCATTCTCTGTCATACCATTTTTCTTTCTTTGTGTTCTTTGTGCCTTTGTGGGAAACACTTATGGTTTCTTAATCAAAATCAGGTTACTATTAAAATCTTTCAGCTTTTTTGTAAACGCTTTCCAGTTTTCAAAATCAGCTTTACGGATGCGGCCGGTGTTGAATGCCAGATATTTTTTAAAGATCACCTTGTTATCCTTGATAGTATAAGAGCCAGTTGCTTCATAATCATCTGCCTTTTCACTTATTGAAGCGGGCATGGAAACCACTGTGTACCCTGCGGGTAATATCAGTTCTGTTTCATCCTGCATTACATGTGCCGAATGAAGTGAATAGTCCTGCTGCCTGTCTTTGTCGGGAATAATGCCCCGCAGATCTTCCGGGAAAAAATCAATACCGGCATACACCTCTTTATCTTCTGTAATGATATAGTTGCTGAGGTCAATATCGCCTTCTATGGTTACCGGTATCTCCCGGTTGTTGAGATCGGATGTTTTTACATTGGAGACGATCAGGTTCCTGTTTCCAAATTCAAGGTAACGTTGTATCATTTTTTTCTTATCGTCATTGGGCAGTTCATGGTAGAACTGGTGGAAGCCGGTTCGCTCTTCACCCGTCAGCGTCACTTTCACATGTCCCTTCAGCACATTGTCTTTTAACTGGAAAGTGGTTTGGGTAAGGATCTTGTTTTTCTCTTTATCCAGCACCGGCACTTTTTTCACATCATATTTATCTCCTTTGCCAATCAGTACTTCTTTGCCCTGTATGCGCCAGGCATAATCACCAAAAGGGATATATTTTTCCGTGCCGTCCAGAAAATATTCTTTGCCACCGATGATAACCGTACTGATGCAGTGATTGTCCACCGCCAGTGAGGGCAGCGTATAATCATAAGGAATATGCCGGGTGCCGATCCATGTCATGTAGGCTTCCAGCCCGGCCAGCTTCAGCATTTCTGTCATCAGGTTGGCCATGCCCTTGCAATCACCATATTTTGTTTTGAATACTTCCTGCGCTGTGGCGGGAATAAAACCTGCCATGCCATCCTCAAAAGCGATGTAGCGGATATTGTCCTGCACCCAATAGAAAATGGATTTTACTTTGTCAATGTCGGTAGCTTTGCCGGTGGTTAATTCAGTAACCTTTGCTTTAAGTTCATCCGGCTTGTTCACACATTTGGCATAAAGGTATTTATACCAGTTGTACAGGTCGCCTACATCGCCAAAGCCTTTTTCTGTTTTGCCATCATAGTTAAAAGATTTTACTACCAGCACGAGGTGCGGCCAGATATAAGCCATGCCCATTGATCTTCTTTCTGATTTGATGGCCTGCAGGTTTTGTATTCTGAAAGTATAAACCGTGCCATTCTTCTCCTGTGTTTTTTGCTTGGTGACTTTGTAATCCGCAAAATTGAATTCACGGATGTCTAATTGCAGCCAGTCGGGCACTACGATGCGTACAATCTTTTCTTTGGCCGGGAACCAGGAATGGAAATAAATGCTGGTAAGATACTTGCTGTCGAAATATTTTTTTTCTGTTTCTACCCTCGTGGCATCACCATAACCTCCAAAACGGATATTAAAAAATTTGACCCGGCTATCGTCAGAAAAATAATCGCTGGAACTGGCAGAGCGGTCAATGGCATATCCTACATTGTAATTCTTCTTCGTACCAAACATGCCTTTTACTTTTTCCAGTTGTTTGAAGGAAGTGATCTTGCAGAAAGAATTATAGAAATCAAAATACTGGATGCTGGCCCTTTCCCGCAGGGCAAGGAAGGTGATGCCGGTTTTTTCTGTGGCCGTTACCACCGGCAGTTTATCCTCACTGCGGCCTTTGTCAAAACTGTATTCTTCTTCCACCGTAGTGGCAGCCACCCGGTCGTCCACAAAAACCTTTTTCAGGCGGTTGGCTTCAAAAATATCATCGTCGGACTGGGCCAGTAATGAAACGGGGGCGAATAATCCTGCGAACAGCAACAATCCGATAGCTATCGGATTCAGGTCTTTTCTCATAATAGTAATATTGTAAAGGGCAATATAAAAATTGTTCACCAGATTACCGTTTCAGTGATGGATTTTATGCCTAAAATCAATTGAGCAAACAAAGCCAACTTGCTTTAAATTTGCCGGAATAATAATACATACGTAATGATAAGGAAACAGGAAGTATTACACGATGTGGTCATCAAATTTGCCGGCGACAGCGGCGATGGTATGCAATTGACAGGAAGCCAATTTACTAATAACACGGCTTTGTTGGGAATTGACCTGGCCACCTTTCCGGATTTTCCGGCAGAAATACGGGCACCAATAGGAACCCTGCCGGGTGTGAGTGGTTTCCAGGTTCGCTTTTCAAGCGACAGGGTGTTTACTCCCGGCGATGCCTGTGATGTGCTGGTGGCCATGAATGCGGCAGCATTGAAAACAAATCTTACTGCTATTAAAAAAGGCGGAAAGATAATTGTGAATACGGATGGTTTTGATGCCAAAAACCTGCGGCTGGCCAATTATCCTGAAGGGGAAAATCCATTGGAGAATGGAAGCCTTGAGAATTATGAGCTGATAAAAATGGATGTGACGAAGATGACAAGGGAGGCCTTGAAGGAGTTTACGATGGGTATGAAGGAGAAAGACAGGGCCAAAAATATGTTTGTGCTTGGCTTTCTTTATTTCATGTACAACCGGGATATGGACAGCACCGTTCAGTTCCTGAAAGATAAATTCGGAAAGAAGGATGATATCCTGAACAGCAATATAAAAGTGCTGCAGGCCGGGTATAATTATGGAGACACGACTGAAACTTTTACCACAACCTACAAAGTGGAGAAGGCAAAGATGGAGCCGGGTGCATACCGTTCCATTATGGGCAACCAGGCGGTGGCTTATGGATTGATTGCTGCTTCGCAAAAGAGCGGGCTATCTCTTTTTTTGGGATCATATCCCATCACTCCTGCATCTGATATTCTTCATGATCTTTCCAAGTATAAAAATTTTGGTATAAAAACTTTCCAGGCCGAAGATGAAATTGCCGCTATCACTTCTGCTATCGGCGCTGCTTATGGTGGCGCTTTGGGAGTTACCACCACTTCTGGTCCGGGCATGGCATTAAAAGCCGAAGCGATGGGATTGGCAGTGATGCTGGAAATTCCTTTAGTGATTGTTGATATACAACGAGGCGGCCCATCCACAGGCTTGCCAACAAAAACTGAACAGTCAGATCTGCTACAGGCATATTATGGGAGAAATGGGGAATGCCCGATGCCGGTGATTTCTGCAAGCACACCGGGAGATTGTTTCAGCGCTGTGTATGAAGCAGTAAGAATTTCTGTACAGCATATGACGCCGGTAATATTTTTAAGTGATGGATATATTGCAAATGGCGCTGAGCCGTGGAAATTCCCTCAATCAAAAGACCTTCCCGAAATAAAAGTGAGTTTTAAAAAAGGGTTGGATGAAGGCGAAGAAAAATTACAACCTTATAAGCGGGATGAAAAATTGGCAAGACCCTGGGCCATACCCGGCACACCGGGTTTAGAGCATCGCATTGGTGGTATTGAAAAGCAGGATGTAACAGGCAATATCAGTTATGAACCGGAGAACCACCAGCATATGGTGAAAACAAGACAGGCAAAAGTGGATATGATCGCCAATTATATTCCTGAACAAAAATTAGACAGCGGCCCGGAAAAAGGGAAGATACTGGTGCTTGGATGGGGTTCTACTTATGGCGCCATCAAAAGTGCCTGTACAGAATTGCAGGCAAGAGGACATGCGGTGAGCCATGCACACTTGCGCTATGTTCGTCCTTTCCCCAAAAATCTCGGTGATATACTGAAGAATTTTGAAATGGTCTTAATTCCTGAGATCAACAACGGTCAGCTTATCAAGATCATCCGTGACGTTTATTTTGTGGATGCTATTGGCTACAACAAGATAATGGGAGTGCCCATTACCAAAACAGAGCTGCTGATGAAGCTGGAAGAGATGCTGGGCGGGAAGAATTAAATAGCGACCGGAACGCTGAAGCGGTCTGGACGATAATACTAAGGGTGCAATATTTTTATTCTCCTTGCCACCACTGATGGATTTTTAACATTCCTTAACCGCTTTCCCGTTTATATTCGTTTCAAATTAATTTTTATGAGAAAATTCATAGGATTACTCCTCATTGCACAATGCCTGTTCTTACTGACGATGCATGCGCAGAACAATGATATTAAAAAAGAAAAATGGCATTGGGATAATGCACTGAAGCAGGACACCAGCGCCGGCTATGTGCAAACCGTAAAAGTGGATAATGTGCTATATATCTCCGGAGCTGTGGCAAGAGATGTAACGCCGGAAGGCATCATCCGGGTGTACCAGGCATTGGAAAAATCACTAAAAGCATTCGGAGCTACTTTTCAAAATGTGGTGAAGGAGAATCTTTACACCACCGATATGGAAGCCATGAAAAAATACAATGATGCAAGGAAAGTATTTTACAAAGGAGATTTTCCGGCTGCCACCTGGGTGCAGATAGCCCGCTTATTCATGCATGATGCAAGGCTGGAGGTGGAACTGATTGCGCATTTGCCGAAATAGAGCATTGTTCTCTTGCATCCGATAGCTATCGGATCAATTAATTCCTAATGTTGGATTTAGCAGCGTCTGCCCTTTCCCACATTTTAATATATTGCTCAGCCGCCAGGAACAGAGGCTTTAGTTGTTCAGAGTTTAATCCAACATTTTTTAAATCTTGTATAAAATCCGGGTACATACCATAGTGTGCAAGTCCATCTAAGTTGAAATCAAAATCCCTGCCTCCTGAATAGGCAAAACTTCTTCTTAATGGTTCATTAGGGCCGTTTTCAAACTGCAGCCACAATTGATAAATTGGGTTCATTACCCCATAAAGCTCCAAAGTTCTTGGAGTTCTCAAATGCTCCTCCAGGCTGTTAAATCCCCTGACACACATATAGGCTGCTTTTCTTTCAGGTAAACAGTCATTAACAAGTTCCCCAAATACATACTCCGGACATAATAAAGTTTCAACATAATCTCCTTCAGGCGCCCTGATAAACCCATGTCTGAATCCTACGGCAATGTTTTTTATTTTGTCCTGTTGCAAGCCGGTCCGTTCAACGCTGAGGCCGCCACCCGGCTGCCATGCATTGGGTGGAAATGAAATGCTTTTTGAAATGGCAATGGCTTCCCATATTTCTCTTTCTTCACTGGTAAGAAATGAGGGCTTTAAAAAACGGTGATAGTGATATGTTTTTATTGCCTCCTTATATCTTACTCCATTTACCTGTGCAAATGCATAATCCCTTCTTACGGTTTCTTCATCCCTGCTTCCTGTTTTAAGATTTAATACATTATCGCCTTCTAAAAAATAAACGGCATCTGTACCAAATCGTGGCGATACCTGCGGGGCAAAGCCATTGAAGTCTGACCCAAAAGCAATTCCTTTCTCGCTACCTGTTTTCTGTAAGATGTACCAGTATGCTTGTGCAAAAGAAGAACTTCCTCCGGCACTGTTATTTGGGATAGGGCAACCATCAGCGGTTCTGATATTATTTTGCTGGTTCATCAATCCAAACATTCCACCTGCATTGTTTATTTCATCAGCCCTTGAATTATAAATGGTGAATTCAGTTTTCAACCTCGGTTCTTTATCTGAGCCGCCTGTTTCATTTTCATCTCTTCTTAAGTCTCTTAAATTGGTATGTCCTGAAATCATAGGGTAATTATTCCTTGTCAACAAACTCATTGCATCATTTTGCGATTTGTCGCTCATATGGTCCACGTCAATTATCATCCCTTTTTTCATTAAGGCAATCATATACTCCCTTCCCTTTAGTGTAAGCCTGTCTGAATTCTTATGATAGCGAAAGGATTCGTAATTATATTCTGCAGGTACTTCATTGGAATAAAAGAATGGGATGGTACCAAACCCCGATACAGGAATTGTCCGCAGGTTTTGCCGCATAAACCGGCGGTTCAGTTTTACAGCAGTCCTTGTTTCATTACCTACGTTTCCTTCTTCCACATTAAATGCTATGATCGGACCATCGTTGGAGCGGCGGTTCACCAGATCGTTGTAGGAATTGAGCGCTGAATTAAAAACTGCGGCACCTCCCAAACTGTTATTAATATTATGTATGGGAAATACATGGCGGATACCAATCGTATCAAGCCAATGAATTTCTTCTTCTACAGAATTAAAATACGAGCCAACTTCGGCGTGTTCCAGGGCAATCACCACTGCCATCTTATTACTAAGAATAATCTCTCTTGCCTGTTTGGGTGTGTAGGCTATCTGCATCCAGTCGCTGTTAAGGGCTACCAATCTTTTTAAAGCATCAATTGCATTTTCAATATGGCGTTTGGCGGAACCCATTGTTCCATCCGGTGTAGTATTAAACTCCCAGCTTTTTGCCACACCGACCGGCACTACCATCAGCCGTTGTCCTCCATCAAAACTTCTTTTTACCCAACTTACATGCATGGTTTGATGTGCAAATGAATTCCATCTTGGAAAGTCAATATAGTTACTTATCTCTGGTCTGTCTGCCGGAATATAGTTCCCATAATGTCTTGCAATTACATCTTTTGTAAATTGGTAACCACATGCATGAAAAGCAGGATTAGTTACCAGACCCCATATCGCACCAGTGATAACACCATCCAAAGCACCGGTAGAAGCATGTGAACCAGATGCAGCCTGACCTAATGCGCCGAACATGCTACCGGCGCCAACACCAGCAACTGTGGCTACACCTGATGGCAACCAGGCAATGCCAGTTGCAATAACAGCACCAATACATAAAACATTACCCGGGTCAGCTATCCGTTCAGGAATTCTTTCAAATGCTTTATTCTCTGTAATAGCAATTAATAAACCGGGAGTAATAGAAGGCAGGTCATGATTGAATCCATCACAGGGAGGAATATCCCCTCTTACATCACTTGTTTGCCAATTGCCTCCGGGGTTGCCATGCATTAATCCATTTAAACCAACATTATTTACCCAATGTGCATGGGTATCTGCAAAGCCAAAAACAGGTTTGTCTTTATCGGCATACAAACTAAAACCATCTTTGCTGAAAGAAATTAAGTCATTCAGGTTGTCTTTGAATATAAAATCGTCTGTATTGATATGGCCCCAGCCGGTGGATTTATCATCAACAATTCTTATACGAATGGTTTTGCCCGCAAACTGGTTATTTAGTTCGCTGTTTAAATCAAAATAATAGCGATACAACTCTTCTGAATTTAGTAAAGAAGTGATCCGGTTCACTCTTGTAAAGCCATCTTCCGTATCGCCCCACAATCCTTTTTTTCCTGCGCCCCAGACTGCTTCATAGTCGGTTTTTTTAACCTGTAGTTCTACATATAGTTTATTAATGTCTTTGCCTCCTCCCAATAAAAAAGTAAAATATTTTTTTTCTGCCAGTACGGGTTTTGAAGTAAGAGTGCCGGTTGGCAAATCGCCATTATCATTTTCATAAGTGCCTATCCAATTATTTCCTTTATGACCGATAGGATAGGTCATGCCTTTCCAATAATCACCACCAATGCCACCGGCAGAATAGGCAAAACTTTTCAGCACTCTTTCGCTGACAACCGTATTGCCGGATACTGGCTGAAAATTAAACGCTGTGCCTGTTGCTTTCCAGTTTAAAAAAGGTTCTTCAAAACCGAGGTTGGCAGTGGCAGATGTTACTGCCTGTAGAACGGAGGGATCAATATTGGAAATTACAGGGCTATTGATACCGGCAGCTGATGGGTTGGTAACCGGGGCATTCTTGATGGTGGCCGGGTCAATATTATTTATGACGGGTAATGCTGCAATATTTTTTTTACCTGTGACAACAACTATATTAAAAGAAGCGCCATCAGGAACAGCAGAGCCATTAATGTTTTTTACTAACCACCTTGCAAGGCTGTTGTTATATTCTACTGTTATATCCGCATTGTTATAAATGCCGCCCAGCCCGCCGGGGTTCCAAACTTGTGATGCATAGAAAGAAGCCCCGGTATTATTGTTAAGTGATGGATGATCTAAGACAAACTTTCCGTTATGGATAGTATTGGCATTAGCTTTTTGTGAAAATGAATTAGTATTTGCATTGTCCCAGGTAATGGAAAAATTAAGTCCGGCTATCATGGCAGCCCTGTCCTGGTTAAATACAGCCCATTTACTTCCATCATACCAAACACCAACTGCATGTGGATTGGCTGCTCTGGTAGTTGCATCATACTCTACTATGATTATTGCACTGGGATTATTGTTCAATCCTTCAGCAGAAAGATAAGTGGAGTTGCCACTGCAATTGGAAGCATCGGTGCTGTGGACGAATCTAGACTGTGCCTGTAATAAAAAAGGAAACAGCAGCCATATTAATAAAGTTAACAGCCGCATATAGATATGTCTTTAGAGAATGAATTCTAAAAATTAAAGCTTTTTTTATTTTCTGCAAAATAAAAAAAGGGCATAGCGCCCCTTTTTTCAATATAGCTTCATTGATTAATTGTTTTTCTTCTTCATCTGGTCCATCGCTTTTTCCATCATCTCTTCCCAGTTGTCATCAAAGCTGAGGTTGGAGAAACTTATCTTATTGATTTTTATTTCTGCAGGATGATTTTTTGATTTATCCATCAGCATAATGCCCATGGCTTTTATGGAAATGTCTTCGCAGGTGCCGCTGATGCGCCACTTATGTCCACCCAGGCCATTATCACCCATGTCTTTACATTCGGTAATGGTTATTTTATAATCGGTCAGTTTGGGTTTGCCCCCCAGCAGTCCGCCATACATTTCATTGTCTGGACTATTACCTCTCTGAAAACCATAACCCACTACCGGGTAAATGCCGGGTTTGGTATCAAATATAAAATTCAATGTCAGGTATTCATTATTGTTTTTTGCGCTGTTTGAATTGAGCATGCACATAAGGGGGGCGCCAGCCTGCAGGTTCTCCTTGTCTTTTGATACAAGAATGGAGGCATAATTATTTATTTCGGTTCCATCCACACTGTACGTTACAGATGAACCACCGGAAGGGGTTGTTGTTGTCGTTGGAGTGCTGTTATCAGCCGGTTGCTGCACATTGCTGCTGTTATTTTCATCAGCAGGCTTAGGTTCTTTTTTTGAGTTGTTGCAGGCAAATAAAGATGCAACTGACAGAACAGTTAAGATTCGTTTCATAAATGTATAAGGGTTTATTTTTTACTTCTTATGTATATACTTCTGTTGCCTGCGGTAACATTGAAGAAACGGCAAAGGCGATAACAGTCAATATAAGCCCATACATAAAAATATTATAGGCGATGCGGAGGTACCTGTATTTTTTCGCCAGCACCACACCCAGGAAATAATTATCCTTGATCATGCTGTTGTTCATGTATTCCTTGTCGCCCAGCATTTCCGTCATGCCCCAGTTATAATCCTGCAGGCTCATACCATGAAAGTTGCCGAAGAACAAAAGGTTGGTTCGTTTATTGGCAATATCATCCCGTGAAAAAGTACCGTGAGATACATTAGGCCTTGTGGCAAGAATGCCGAAAATGATTGTGGTGACACATACCAGGGTGATCACTCCCATCGGCATCCGCAGATAAGCATCTGTCTGTAATTTTTCAACCAGGCTGCCGATCAGCAATGAGAGAATGATGGAACAGACAGAGATAAGGATATTGGCTTTGGAATCCGCCATCTGGCTGAGCGCCGAATGGTTTTGCGCCATGATGCGGAATACCGTAGCGATACTCCTGTCTGCTTCTTTCTCTTTCTCCCGTTTCAATTTTAGTTCGGCAGCGGCAGCAAGGGCTTCCGGATCTTTGGCCTTATCTTTTTGTTTGTCCTTGTCTTTTTCTTTTTTTTCAGGTTTCATGCTGTCATGGTTTTTATCATCATCTTTTTCAAGCAGGTCAGACAGGTGCTGTTGCTGCACCGGCTGCAGTTTTTCTTTACCATAGGCGGTAAAATACTCATGTCGTTCCAGGAAACGGATATTTATTTTTCTCCAGTCTTTTTTAGATACGCTATTATCGCCAAATTCATTTAATTCTTTTCTGAGCAGGCGGCTCTTTTCATCAAAAGCATCGGTGCCCAGGTGAAACAGGTCGGCATCGCAGATGATCTGTTCCAGCTGGCCATCCGGTGTCTGCGGCATTTTGGTGGCATTGATACAGTTCCTCACTTTTGCCCTTACCTCCTCATTGATCTGCTTTGTATTCATGAATTGATTGGCTATCCGGATGCTTACTTCCTCATGTCCTGTAGGATTGCCGCTGGTATATCCCGTATCATGAAACCAGGCTGCCAGGTAGAGTGCAAAACGGTCATCATCACCCAGGTGTGTATAATCTGCCAGCACCTGGCAGGCCGCCACCACCTCCTGTGTGTGCTGTAATGTGTGAAACTTTATATTTTTATGTAGCTTGTTTTGGAGCATGCCGGTCACCTGCGCCTGCGCCTCCTGCAAAACAAGTAATTGATTTTCCTGCATGCTATAAAGATAACTTTTGATAAATTTAAACCAAAATCAGGGTAATGAGTTTTTTAAATTTTACTGGAATAATGAATAAACTACTGCCGGCGCTGCTGATAATTTTTGTATTGGCGGGCTGTAAACAAAAGAAAAGACTGATCACATCGCCCCAGCATTACAGCTTTAAAGGGGTAACGCCAACAAAACTGGATTTGGCGCTTAAAGAAATATCAGGCCTTGCGTGGGACAAGGAAAGAGAAGAGTTTCTTGCCCATTATGACGAATCCGGGTCGTTGTTTGTGCTGGACAAAGGATCGCTGCAGATTGTGCCCCCATCGCCGTACAAATTTGACAAGAAAGGCGATTACGAAGATATTGCCTTGTACAATGGGACGCCTTATCTTCTTATAAGTAACGGTACGATCGTCAAAGTAAACAGGGACAGCACAGGTAAGGTCGTAAACGCAGAGGAAGTTGGCGAGATCGGCGTCACCGGCACCAACGATTTTGAAACCATGTATGCCGACACTGCAAGAAGGGCGCTGGTCATTGTATGTAAGAACTGTGCGTCGGATGATAAGGGACAGGTCAGCGCTTATGCCTTTTACCCCGATTCAATCGGGTTTGTGAATGAACCAATCTACAGGATGGATGCCGCTAAAATAAAAGAGATGGCTACCAAACAAGGGCATCATAAAACCTCAAAATTTCAGCCTTCCGCAGCTTCTATTCACCCAATTCTTAAAAAACTGTTTATCATTTCATCAGCCAGCAGCCAACTGGTAATAGCAGACCTGAACGGCAACCCTGAGCAGGTGTATGAGTTCGGAGAAAAACTTTTTCCGCAGCCGGAAGGATTGACTTTTAAGAATGATGGAACCATGTATATCTCCAACGAAGGAGTTACATCAAAGGCCACCATCTTATTGTTTCGCTACAAGCCTTGATCCTGTTTTGATTTTGTTTATTAGCCAAAGGCAGAAAAAGAGCCAGCAGATACCAATGCAAAAACCTGCTATTACATCCGTAGCATAATGCACCCGCAGGTAGATACGGCTGTAACCGATAAGCAATATCAGCAACAGCAGGAATGAGATAATCACTCTTCGCTGCCATTTATTTTTTATAGTTACAGCTGTCCACAATGCCAGCAATCCATAAAAGGCAACACTCATGAAAGCATGACCGCTGGGAAAACCAAAATTGGTTATTCCTTCCACCATTGGGTTTTCGGGCCGATGGCGTTGAACCATATTTTTCAGCAGGCTCATCAGGCCAAGGCTGCTTAATGAAACAACGGCCACACTGATGGCCCAATATTTATTTTTTAAAATAATAAAACAGGCTATCAGCAACAGGTTAGCAGGAACCAGGAAAGAATGTTTACCTAAAAAAGTAATAGCCCGCATAAAACGGGTGCAGGCTGGTGATATGTGGTCAGCGGTTAAAGAAAATACAGCATTATCAAAACCGTCATGCTTCAGAATAAAAACAAGAACAACAATGATGAGAAGAAGCAGTAATGCAAGTGCAGCCATCACAATCATCTTCCTCGTTATCCCCGGCGTTGCATGGTGTGGGTTCATTGGCATTAAGGTTCATCAATAAGTAAGATTGATCTTTGAACCGATGGAAATATTATATATCCGTTCTTGCTGTGAAAAGCCTGCGGTGGCGGAAATAAAAAAGAGGTTGAACGGGATGAAATAAATACCTCCGCCAAAAGCGCCATGCCATTTTCTGTCACGGATATCTTTTAATCCCACTCTTCCTGCATTGTAAAACCCTATCAGGCCCAAAGGCCCTGGGAGGACAGAAGATTTGATATCGAACATTTTTGCACGCAGTTCCAGACTTGCATAAATAGATGATTTTCCTGCATACCTGTTTTTTCTGAAACCATACAGTCCATTATTGGCACCCAGGTCAAGTGCCTGAAAGTATTCAAAATTTTTACCGAAAATATGCCCGCCGCCAAACCGGATGACCCCTACCACTTTTGCAGGTTCTTTCTGGCTGGCATAGATGGTCATATCTGTTGTGATCCTTGAATATTTATCAGCTCCGTTGTTCAGCCCGGTTACTGCTACCAGTTCATTTTTCCAGAATATGCCACGGGTGGGGAAGATATCATTATTGCGGTTGTCAAAACTTACAACAGCTTTTCCACCGAGGTACATTTTACTGCTGAAGATATCGGCTGAATCCAGGCCGAGTTGGCGGGGCTTTGCCAGTATGCCGGTATTGTTATCACTAAACTTGCTTTCATAATGATAATAGTATGGGCCAAAAGAAATATGCAACCGCTCAAAATAGCGGTGGCGGAACAAGGCTTCCAGTTCCAGTTCTTTATAGCGGATGCGGTAAAATGCACCAGTTCTGTCAGAAGAAGCAGTTGTCCTGTTGCCAAGTCCGAAGAAATTTCTTATTGCCGGAGACGAGTATTTTGCCCGCAGCAGTATATCAGCGTTGCGGCTGATATGGTTGAACTCTCCCCGGTAATGAAACTGGTATGCACTGTGTGATGAATAGAGAAAAGAAAATCTCTGGTCTGTTGCATAGGGCAGGTTCCGGAAACCATAGGTCCTTTTTGAAAAACCAGCGCCTGTCATATATCCATCATCGGAATTATACCCGGCTACCAGCAAAGGAAACCGCCTTGTGTTATACTCAAAGCCCATCAGGTTCCTGGAACTGGTGGGCGGGTCCACTGTAAACCGGTTCTTACTATGGCTGCTGTTCTTAATAACATTACTGTCCGATTTTCTGTCATACAGCAGGTTTTCCACCTTCCCCCTTATATCAAAAGTGTCAACACCATTACCACCGATGATGCGGAGTTTTATTCTTGAAACAGCATTCGCTTCTATGTCAAACACATCATCATCGCTAAGGCCATACAGCCGTATTTCTTTTGTTTCTGATGGATGGAATATCCGGTCGTACATGATAAAGCTGGTATCGTTTCCGCGGCCTCTTTCATATACCCTTACCTGCAGGCCCTCACCATAATTGCTCACTTTGAAATACTCTTTCTGGTTGCTGCCAATGACATTTACTTTCTTTGAAATAAAGCGATAATAGCTCATGGCCTTATCCTCCATGCCGTTTCTGCGACTGATGAGGTTTTGAATTATTTTTTCACCATCTATGGCAAATATTTCAGGGGGCAATTTTTTTACTGCAGCCCTGATGGAGCTGTCACTTATCTTTTCCCCGAAGCTGGCAATACTGGTTTTCCATTCACCGGCATCCAGGTCAGTAAGAAAAATCCTGTCGAAATCTTTGGCAATGTAGTTAAGCCAGTTTGCATCCGGTATGTCCTGTCTGAAACCTTTTAAAAAAGGTATCAGCCTTCCACTGAACAGTTTAATAATTTTTCCGTCTGAAAAAAAGAATGCCTGGTCCCTGTCCCTGGGAATGGGATAATACACTTCTCCTTTACCGGTATCGTCTTTATACCATCTCCACTGGTCAAAGTGACGGTCAAAATCACCGATAAGCATATCCAGCAGCCTGGCATTTAATACCGATGGCTGATCGGGACGGTGATCGTTGTCCCGTATCATTTCTGTAAATACCTTGCTGGTGCTTTTGGTTTTCTTTCCGTTGTAAGTGGTAAACGCTTCTTCAAGCATACAGGCTTTTCCTGCAAAATCATTCCGGTAGCCTCTAAGCCTTGCATCGTCTTCTACAAAAAATAACCGTGGTTTTGGAACAACGATAGAAAGTGGCTGTGCAAGCCCCGGAACAATAAATGCCCCATAGGGATACGATGCCGAGCTTAATTGCTTTGCCATGGAGGGGGTCAGGTAGTTGCGGAAGGGCTCAGGTATTACCAGTGAACTTTTCTCTATCCTCCGAAGCACCCATTCTTTCCCTGTAGTGTCTCTCGTTTGTCTCAGGCTAAGGGATTTTGTTTGTGTGCCACCGCCTACGCCAAAAACAAAAAAGCCACCTTGTTCCTTATCAATGTCAAAGGTTTTCATTTTTACAGGGGCCGACCATTCTTGCCGGTAATTCTGACCCATGAAGAATTTTCGCAAACCATTCACAGCCGGGAATTGCTTACTCGCCGGCCGCAAAACTGAATCAGGTAAGTTGGCTGCCGCCATTACTTCCAGCGTAATGGTATCCGTTATCCTGGCAGGTGTAAAATTGAGCAGGGTGCTGCTATGTACTTTTTTCATGCTGTCAAGCACTGTATAAAAATCAATGGTAACATTTTTATTTCTTGATATTTCCATTACCGAAAACCCGGTAGCCGGAGAAATGAATTCGCTGTTCCTGCTTTCTGAAGCCCGGTTGGTTTTACAACCGCCTCCGCTTATTACATAATTATAGCCGTCTTCTTTTATCAGTTCGAGATTGTGTTCATGACCTGCAACAAAAATCACATTGGGGGCAACCGTTTTCACAGCATCGGTAACCTCTTCAATCATGTTGGTATAGCTGGGGTGCTTCAGGTCCTGTGGTGCTCCGAACACACTCCTGGCAACAGGATAGGCTGAACCAATCAGCGGTAATGGAAGGTACAGGTTCGGGCGTAGATCAGTAAAGGGAAATATATGCTGTTTGAGTGTAAAGAACCCGCCATGCGGCCCATTGCTTTTAAAAGGATGGTGACAGGCAAGAATGATCAGTTTCTTTGAATTCTTAGTAGCGATATCTTTAATCTGGGTAACGAGTTCGTCCTTGGTTTTGCACTGGCAGTCAGATTCTATTTCGGGCTTGTCATAAGGATGCAGCCACCACTGGCTGTCAAATAATATGAGTACAACATCGTTGTCAAGATTTCTTACCACCGGGCCGGGGCAACCATCTTCAGGGTAGTAGCGTACTTTGTCATTGTTCATGTATTTAAACGTCACATATAGCTGTTGCCTTACAATAGCATCATAACCGCCGCGGCTTCCATTCTGCCAGTCATGATTGCCGGGTATCATAATCACTTTTGCATCGGTACTATCGGCTACAGAAAGCTGTGAGTCCAGCACAGCCCTGTCGCGGTAGTAGGATTTGGACATGCTGTCGGGCAGGCCATTACGGTACAGATTATCGCCAAGGAATAAAACGGTTGTCTTTTTGTCAAGGGTAATATGCTTCCTGACGGCATCTACCACAGGGTGCCGCCCATCGGTTAACTGTCCCGCATCACCAATGAGCACAATGCGCTGTGCAATAGTGTCGGATTGGGCTTTCAGGCCACCATTCAGCAAGAGAAAAATGCTGGCTACAACAATATTTTTATTCCACGTCAACGGTAAGGGTCACTTGGTTAATTTATTCAATTGATCCGGCGTCAATATTTGGTTGTAAAATCAGTGCAGCATCAGCCACCGTCATTTCCTGCATAAAGGCCGGCAAAGGGCTGACAAATTACATAAAAGTTTCCCCCGATTGGCAGAAGCCCGGAAAAAATATGTTTTCAGACCATTAAAACACAAGAAGGTATCCCAATAAAGCAATACTTCTTTCGGTTAAGCATAGTTTGTATAAATATTTTGTTTTTTACAAAAAATCGTATCTTTTCCAATCCGACACCATTACTTAACTTAAACCTGCAACCATGAGACTGCTAAGTGCATTTATTATTTGTTTTTTCCTGTTTGTATCCTATGGAAAAGCACAGCCTGTTAAAGATTCTATGAGTTTACCGGGCGGAAACTTCAACACCAGTGGCAGCCGGGCCACCTGGATGGGCACCAATTACCGGAAAGAATGGAATACCCCTATTAAAGTGCCTGTACTGGATCTTACAGGACTGACCCCGGTAAAACGGGGTGGTGGTAAACAAACCAAATCATTAAGGTTTGAAGATTCACGGGGAAGAGATTATGTCGTCCGGTCTATTACCAAATTTATTACCAGTAAAACACTGCCAGGCGATCTGCAAAGTGATGCGGCAGCTGACCTGGTGGCCGATGGTATATCTGCTTCCTATCCTTATGCGCCTCTTTCCATTACCACACTGGCAGAAGCTGCGGGCATACCACATGGCAATCCCAGGTTAGTATATATACCTGATGATGCCCGGTTGGGAGAGTTCAGGGCCGACTTTGGCAATATGCTCGCTATGATTGAAGAAAGGATACCCGACACGGTGAAAAAAGCATATAACACGGAAGAGGTAGTTGAAAAACTGGAGAAGGACAATGACAATGATGTGGATCAGGCGGCATTATTAAAGATCAGGATACTGGACATGTTTGTTATGGACCTTGACCGCCATGAAGGGCAGTGGACATGGGGAGCTTATGAGAGAGGCAAGGGAAAAATTTATTTTCCCATCGCCAAAGACAGGGACCAGGCATTTTATATTAACCAGGGCATTTTGCCCGGCTTTATAAAAGGAAGGGCATTGGTGCCGCAGCTGGAAGGTTTCAAATCCAAAGCCAATAGTATTGAGCGGTTCAACTTTGCTGCCCGTAATCTTGACCGTTTCTTTTTAAATCAATTGAGCGAACAGGACTGGAAGGATGCGGTAGACAAATTCCTTCCAACTATGACTGATGAAGTGATTGAAAGGGCATTGGCACAGCAGCCTGCAGAAATCAGGGATATTTCTGCTGCCAAGATCATACAGACATTAAAAGACCGCAGAAACTACCTGGCAGCAGAAGTGATGCAGTATTATGCTTTCCTGGCGGAAATTGTAAATATTACCGGCAGCGATAAAAAAGAACTGTATGATGTAACCCGCAATGATGACGGGTCAGTATTGGTGCAGGTATTTAAAGTGGATAAAGACGGCGGCCAGACGCTGAAAATGTATGAAAGGAAATTTGATCCGCTTGTCACCAAGGAGATCCGCATTTACGGGTTTGACGGAGATGATAAATTTACTGTAAACGGCGCTAATGATAAGATCAAGGTAAGGCTGATTGGCGGTGGCGGCGCCGATGCATTTGAAAACACCAATAAACATCAGCCGGGCACCATCGTGTACGATAAGAGAGATGGCAGTAATACCATTACCGGCGGGTTTAAAAACAGGATGTCAACCGACACTGCCGTTAATTCATTTGAACGTATCTATTACAAATACCCCTTTCAGTCCATTTTTGTAAATATTGGTTTTAATCCTGATGATGGTATTTTCTTCGGGCCAACATTCAAATATATCCGCCATGGGTTCCGTAAAACGCCATACAAAACACTGAACCAGTTCCGGGGATTGTATGCATTTTCAACCAGCGCTGTGAACCTGCAGTATAATAATGAGTTCATTTCTGTGTTTGGGAAAAAGACGGATATCATTACTGATATATCTTACAAAGGACCCAATGCCACCAGCAATTTTTTTGGATATGGCATGAACAGTGTGAATTATGACACCATGCCCGGCGGATTCAAATTTTACCGTATCCGTTACGATCTCGGCGACATTACCCTGCAGCTGAGGCACCGTTTTTCTGAGAAAGTGATGCTGGCCGTCGGACCTTACTACCAGTTTTACCATTATGACTCTACTGATAAGTTCAATAAAGTAAGAAATGCGGAGCTCAACACAACAAGCGGATTGAACCAGGGAAGATTTGATAAAAGACAGGCCTATTTTGGAGCCAAACTGGGCCTGTGGGTAGATACCCGTGATAACAAGGCTGTACCCGGCAAAGGGATAACATGGAACACCAGTTTCTCTTATGGTTCGGGCACGGGCAACAACAGTTATGATGGTGTAATACAATTTAATACTGATTTTGCTTTTTACCTGAGCTTAGTGAAAGACTGGCTGGTATGGGCCAACCGTATTGGCGTTGGAGTAACATCCGGAAGCGGAAGACAGGACCAGCCATTTGAATTCTTCCAGGCACAATACCTTGGCAGCGATGATTGCCTGAGGGGCTATCGCAAGAATCGTTTTGCAGGAAATTCAAAATTCTTTAACCAGACCGAGCTGCGGCTGAAGCTGGCCAATCTTAAAACCTACTTGTTCCCTGCAGCCTTTGGTATGTTCGCTTTTGTAGATGTCGGTAAAGTAACGGCAAAGAACAAGCCCACGGGTGATATGGGAGTTGGGTATGGTGGCGGCTTCTGGTTTTCTCCGCTGCGTCGCATTACGTTCACATTATCGTATGCGATGTCTGACGAGGACAATATCCCGATGTTTGGATTTGGCTGGAAGTTCTAACATACAATAACTGATAGCGAAAAGTCCCGTATCGTTTTAAACGGTACGGGATTTTTTTATAATGATAACTTGTTGGCGGAGTTAGTGGAAAAATTCTCCAAATTGTGCCGTAGGCACACAATGTTGGTAGAAAAGATATGTCTGGAGGATTGCGTGCCGTAAATACGCAATGTAAATTTAAAATGTATCGTACCTACGGCACGAAAAATCAGTTATCAAATATTTTCTACAAACATTATGCCCTCTGGGGCATAAAAAAACTCCGCAACGGGATAATAATATTTTCTATTTGTTAAGTAATTGATCAGACGTAGTCTCAGAAAGCTCCACTTTCTTTTCCGCATCCATATCATCATAGTTCACATCCACCCGCAGGGCTTTCATGCCGGATACTCCCTGCAGTTCTTCCAGGTCATGTTTTTCAATACCGGGCTTGAGTAAATGTTGGTTTTGAAGGAATTCAATATACTCGGTGTATTCTGCTGCGTCTTTAGATTGGGAATACACGATGGCGATTTTACCCGGTTGTGTCAGCCGTTCATTGGTTTCTTTGATATGTGATTTGTCAATCCGTTTTTTTACAATTTCATACCGGGTATTGTAAGCGCCATCCACATCAAATTTTCTTTCTTCGGTGCGGAAGCTGATGGAAAGCGGCTGGCTATGCGCCAATATTAATTGGGTGGTGCGCAACGGATGTTTTAATTCGCTTTCCAGCCGGTGGGTAAGGCGGGAAGCCTTTGTCATTACTGTCAGTTGCCACATCCGCAGGTTACGTAAATAAATCTCATCAAATTTTTTGCGGGGAGTGATGGATTGGCCGATATGGATATTGAACTCAAGCCCATCCGTCATGAAGCGTTCAAAATAATGCGGAAACACTTTTTGAGCTGCCGCCTGTTCCTTGTCTATAAAATGTGCCAGCGTATCATTGATGCGGGAAACACTGTGTTCATATTCCTTGCGGTGATGATAGAGCATGCCGAGCTGCGGGTCAAGACAGGCAAAATAATGTTCTATCTCATTTTTAACCGATGGCAATGTGCTGTGGAGGTGATTGAAGATGGAAGCCACCTGCCCCTGCATAAAGTCATGGATGCTTAGCTCTTCTTCGGACTGCAACACATCGGAGGCGGCAGCAATGAACCTCTCTATTTTAAATTCAATTTCCTGCAACAGCGGAAAGGCTGTGTCCGCCTGTGCTTTTTTTACTACCATTTGTGCCTGCTCCAGTTGTTCTATTATATCCAGCTGAATGGAGTGTGACCTTTCGGTGGAGGAGTTACGGATATCAATGGCGCCATATAACGGATACACATCCTCAAAGCAAATGCGTTCAATCTTTGGATGCTCGCTGGCATGTTTCTTTACAATAAAATTGAGGGCCGCTTCGGTAAACCGCCATTCTACAGCAGGCTGCACAGCGGTGAATTTTTTCTTTATCACTATATCCACTTCATTGTTCAGCCGCTCCAGGCTTTTTTCAAGCCCAAGATTGAATAATGGTACGGCTGCTTCCAGTCTTCCAACATGCAATGGTTTCAAATGGCCGGGTTTTTTTGAAGTAATTTCCAGCAAGCCGATCAGCCCATCATGAAACTTGAGCGGACAAAGTATCAGGCTGCGGGCGCCTTCCATATAATAGTATTGCAGGCATTGCACTTTGGCCAGTGATGCCTGGTCCAGCGTTTCAAACAATACCGGCTGGTTATTGTCGCGGAAAAGCAGTTTACAGTAATCGCTTATTTCATCCTTGTCGGCATTGGCGTGAAAATGGCGGAACAGGATGCTGTTGTTATTGTGCAGGTCAGAATATACATAGTGGCCGTTGATTTTGAAAAAAGGTGTGATGCCGATGGCAGTATCCTTCATCCCGATGAGTTCCTGTATATAGCTTTCCAGTTCTGTATAAATATTGGGATTGGAGAAAGTGCTGTCGTCAATCAGTTTATTTTTGATTTTGCTGATGACTTCCTGTTCGGTCACATCATTTACCCTGATGACGGCCACTCCTTCAAATACAAATTTGTCCAGCGGCACCAGTTCCATCAGTTGTGCAATGGTCATGATGCTGTTGGTATGGTGGTTCACAATACTGTCGGGCAGATGCGGCATTTCGTGCAGGGGGGTCACATCAATGAACCGGCCATCGATGCGGATTTCCATGTACCGGGTAAGTTTTGTTATGGGGTCGGTAAACGGGTAAACAGAACGGGATGTGTCAGGGCTATTGTAGGCTAAATATTTCTTTAGTACCAGGCCATAGGCAAAGTGCAGTTTTTCCCGGTTTATGTTTTCTATAACTTCATTTGCCGGGATATGCATCTCATCGCTGCCGGATTTCAGCAATATTTTTTTAAACAGCGGCGAAGCATATATGGTTGTTTGTTTGAAAGGGATGGAAACGCCATACATCATGTTGGCTGTAGTGGGAGGGAAAACGGCGGAGAGTAATTCCTGTATCAGTTCGGTATGTTGCTTTAATGAAGCAAGATCGGAGACAGGGCCCATCAGTTCCGGATGCAGTTCAAACTGCTGCACCACCTGGCCATAGAGTTTTTGCATACCCGGGTTGCCTTCGGTAATATTCTTTTTCAGCGCATTCACCAATGGTTTGAAGGAAAGCTGGCTGTTGAACAATGACTCGGAAAAATGTATAGCTCCGTCTTCCATGCTGCAGTAATTTAGGTTAAGGTTTCAACCAAAGCCGTATGTAAAGCTACTAAATAAAAATTGCCGTTCCACCCAATGCAGAACGGCAATCCGGTCAAACACAACTATTTTTATCGCCTCGCCCGGCCCAATGTCATACCTACTTTGAACTGGATGGTGAAATAAGAATCATTATCAGATGGGTCTCCCCGCTGCTCATCAAAGGGCACCGCATCGGAGGGAATCAACTCATTTCTTCTGTAATATAGTTTTTGGGCAATAGCAGCCCGGTTGGCAGGCATATAATTATAAAAAAGATTACCGTCGCTGATATAGGTTGTGCTCACATCATCAAGATAGTCGGTTTGTAAAATCCTGTGCAGCAGTTCAAGCCGGAACCGGAGAAAGGAATTTAACTCATACCGTAAGCCAAGGCCGAATGAAAAATTAACCTGGCTGAGCTGGTAGGGTTTGCGGTCAGGATATTCAGCAAATCCTTGTCCTTCTGTGCTCAGGGGTTGCAAAGAATACCATTGGCCGTTCAGTTTAGCCTGCGGATCAAAAGAAAAATATCCGATGCCGCCTACTGCATAGGGAGAAAGACGGGGAGGCTCTTCGTCATCATCAAAGCTTTTAAAGAAAAGAGGGTGCACTTCTACTGCCAGCTGAAACTCGCTGATACGGCTCTTGAAACTGAGATTGCGTTCATAGCGGCCGAAAGTTGAAGAGGCCACAGGTTTCAGGATGCTATCATAGCCCACTACTTCACCAAATGTGGCTTCAATGCGGCCGGTAATGGCATCATTATAGGTGGCAGCAATATAAGCGCCATAGCTGGGGCGCACTGTTTTCCAGCGAAGGTCTTTGATAAAGTTTTTACCCAGGCCTGCTTTACCACCCAGGTCGGTCAACGAGTTCATCACCCCGCCGGTAAGGCCAATCTCAAAAACCACAGGACTATCATAATACCTGTTGTTATAATAATAATACTGGGCTTTCAGGGGTTGATGGCATATAGCGAAACAAACCAACACCACTACCATAAGTTTTCTCATCCTCGACAGATTTTAATACGTACAAAAAAGTTTTTGTCAGAGGGGCGGGATTGAGGGGGTGGATAATGGACACTAAGGGTTAAAAATATAGAATATACAGAACTGGCAAAGTTTAATACACGGTAATTCAGGGGAAAAGAACGGGTTGTGGAAATATTTATTTAGTCCCCAACACAATTTTTTCCCTGTATTCCCTTTGTCCGGCCCTTAACAGCAATAAATATGCCCCTGATGGTAAATCCGGAACATTTATTATTGTACCTCGTTCTGAATAAAAACGACTACAAAGTCAATAAAAATGGAACAACTATAGATTGGATTAAAAATAGGACATCCTGTTTCCTTCCCAATACCAGCAAGTTGGTATACTATTATTAAAGGTCAGTTCATCTTCACCACACTCAGCACCTTCTGCAGCGATTGATTCTGTAGCCGGATAAAATAAGGACCGGAAGGCAGGCCATCATCATAGATGTCAATATTATAAGTGCCGGCGGTATATTCCCTGTTCGTCAGCACTTTTACCACCTGGCCGAGGGAGTTTATCTGCTGTATCATCGTATGTCCGCCAGTGGTAGAAAACTGCAATGTGGCATTGAGTGTATAAGGACTGGGCCAGAATTTTAATAGCAGTTTATCCGAATTATTATTGGTATTGTCCGGATCATCACCTAACCCGCAGGGCCCGCCTTTGATGATGGGCAGCGATTGATAATTCTGTAATAGTAGCTGGTTAAGTAATGGCTGCTTTACACAAAACCATCTTTCCAGCACCGATGCATACACACTTCTGAAATCGTACTGGAACGGAACATTGTTCACCACTTCAATATCTGCGGGAATAGCGGGGCTGGTTCCAAGAACGCCTTTTGTTACATGCTTGCCGAATAATAGTAACGGCGCCGCAGCGCCATGGTCTGTTCCCAGGCTTGCATTGGATTTTATACGGCGGCCAAATTCAGAGAATGTCATCCCCATCACCCGGTCATCCTGTCCCATCAGCTCCATATCAGTTTGAAAGGCATGGATAGCAGTTGACAAACCTTTCATCAGGTTGGCATGATTGCCGGTGGAAGTATCACTGGCATTTACCTGTCTTTTATGTGTATCAAAACCACCGACAGTAACCGTGTACACCCTTGTTTTTAATCCCCCCTGTATCAATCTTGCTACAATTTGTAATTGACGGGCAAGACTGTTGTCAGGATAAGTGGCCAGGTTAGCCGCCCTGCGATAAGCAGCACGGATAATATCAGAATAGATCTTTGTTTTTTCGGACACCACTCTCAGAAAACGAAGTTCTTTATTTGCGGGAACGGAGTTCAGCGGATAATCGGTGAAGGGATTGGTGAAGGTGTACACATTTTCAGGATCGGTAATGGAAAGACCCATAGAAAAAATAGAGCCCTGCACTTCTACTGTCGGCATATTGCTTATTTGAATTGCCAAAGGATCGGGCATATCAGCATTGGGATATGCATCCGGGTAACCGGGATATTCAGTTTCTAAATAACGGCCCAGCCATCCTCTTTTTTCCCTGTTGAAACGGTTGTTGCTGCTATCACCCGTCATCCAGATATCCGTAGAACGGAAATGAGAAAAATTCTGATTGGCATATCCCACCGATTGCACAATATTTATTTTTCCATCGTTGTACATGTTTTGCATATCCGTCATGGCAGGATGCAGGCCCGAACGGTCGGTTCCATCCAACCGCAACACACGGCTTTGCTGTATGGCCACATTCTGCCTTGCATTGTAATAGTTCGCATACATATCCAGGGGTATCACCATGTTCAGCCCATCATTACCTCCGGCCATTTGCACCAACACCAGCACATGATCATTCGTGGCTTCGGGGCCAAACAGTCTTGCCAGTGCATTATCTGGTGCAGCGCCAAAAGCCGTAAATGAAAACCCGTTTAATAGTGCCGGCAGTGTAACGGCGGCAGGAACGGTATTGCTTAAAAATTTTCTTCTGTCCATAGTTGTTTGTTTAACATAGGTGATATTCAGGCAGGTTCATGATGAATTTGAAAAATTCGTTCAATGAACTGTTGATATAAGTATTGTTGTTGCTGTTCCAGGCATTGGTCCATACTGTATCATCATTGGTATTGTTCAGCAGGAGCCTGTTCTTGGTATAGTTTCTTGAATTAAGTGATAAAGGATAACGTAGCAACAGGGCTGTTACATCGGCAATCAGCTGGTTGGGATCAGCAGGATTGGATGAATAGGCAGCAAATGCCCTTACATCAAGCATATTGTCTTCAATGAGCGAGTCTGTGTAGTTGGCCCTTCTGGGCAATGAATTACTGTTGACCCATAGTTCATAATACATCGGTTCCTGGTGATAGGCCGGCCATCCCGAAACATCAGGAGGATTGAAAAGTGTTTGCTGCATTTCAGCTGACCTGCCGTAAATATTGTAAAAAAGCGGGTAACCATTTTGCCAGTCGGTATAAGGAGGAAAGCTGACGTTGAACTCTCTCAATGTTCCTGCAAGTATGTCAAACGGACTTTTGATATAACAGGCCTGGTTGAGCGGATCAAAAAAATGTTCGCTTTTGAATAAAACGGAAAGCACAGGTTTTACTTCAAAGTTGCTGCTGCGTAATAATTCGGCCAGCGGAATGATGACATTGGTTTCCGTATCCTCATCGATATTGTAATACACAAACCATTTGTACAGTTTACGGCAAATGAACCTTGCGGCTTCGGTTGTGTTTAAAATCATATTCACCAGGTCGTCCACTTCCTGTGCGCCATTATTGCTGATGGTTGTGTTATTGTAAAAAGAGGAAAAGTTTTTGCTTCCGGTATCATGTGCGCCTGCATCCAGGTAGGAGGTAAGTGTGGTGCTGTCCACCCTCCATCCTGTCAGCACCCTTGCAGCAGCTATCACATCATTTTCTGTGTATAAAGAATCAGGGCCGGTGCCAACGGTAAAAAGCTCTTGCATTTCCCTTGCATAGTTTTCATCCGGCGCCAGTCTTGAGTTGAGATATCCGTTCAGGTGAAAAAGCATGGCAGGGTCAATGGTCACATCTCTTACCAGTTGCTTCACACTGCCGAGCATATTTGTCCGCAAAAGATTGTGATGCCGCCAGAGTATGGTTGCATTTCCCCCTGCTTCTTCCTGCTGAACGGAAAAATGATGGTGCCAGAATAAAACCATCTTTTCTGCAATGCTCCTGTTTTGATTGACGATAAGGCCGCACCACCATTTAAAAAGACTGGCCACCCGCAGGCCGTTGATGGAGCCACGAACTTCCGGATCGCTGAGTGTATTCAGGTCATTTACCCATGTTTGTCCCTGCGGTACGCCGAGGTCATCATGGAAAATGCCATTATCATCTTCAATCAAACCATAGTCCCGCAATGGTGTGCTGACGACCGGAATATTGTTCAGCAACTCATCAACAGCTGCACCGGGAGATAATGAAAGAAAATAATCTATGTCCGCTTTTTTAGCTCCAAACATCGTTCGCTTCAGCAGGTGTGCCACTTCATTGCTTGTCCATACTCCGCTGTAAGGATTTAATCCGCTGCTGATGCGGCGTTCAACCCGGATACTTTTTTTTCTTGCACGGGTAAAGAATTCTCTTCTGTCCATAATGCTTTTTTTATCAGAAAATATTTACTTATTGGTTGAGATGTCACCCTGAGCTTGCCGAAGGGTGAACAAAAGACTTCGGCAGGCTCAGCCTGACAGGCATATCATCGTATCAATGCAAGGGTTCCTTTTTTCATTTGCTGTTTACCCTTGATATCTTTGTATTGGATCAGGTATACATAAATGCCATTGGGCTGAACGGTTCCGTTCAATTTGCCATCCCAGCGGCTGTAGGTGGAGTTACTTTTAAAAAACAAAGTACCGTTGCGGTCAAACACCTGTAATAAATATTCATCAGGCACTTTACCAATGGGGCCAAACCAGTCATTCAACCCATCGCCATTGGGAGTGAATGCAGTTGGTGTAAACAATAATGCATCTTTTAATACCACCAATGTGAACTGGTCGCTGCGCTGGCATTCTGTGGAAAGTGAATTGGTAGCGGTGTAAACCGTGGTTACCTGCGGCGATGCAACCGGGTTCGGGCAATTGGTGCAACTTAATGTGGGATGAAAATCCCAGGTGATAGTGCCATTGCCATTGCCGGGAAGCCGCAATGACTGACCCACAAAAATGGTATCTGCTTTTCTGGTATTGTCAAATGGCCCGCTGATAAGAACCGGCCGGTATGAAACATAAGCTGAATCATTGCCGCAGATATCTCTTAATGTATCGGTAGTGGGAACAAAGCCATTCAGACTGCATACAGTAGAATCAGTAAGTAAAGTATCCAGCCGTTTCAGTTTGATGATACCGAAATCTGTATCGCCATTGCCGCCATTAAAATCACCATCGCCTGAATCTGAATCGCCGCATAAATAGTATTCTTTGGCTGATGGCTGATGGATGATACAGCGTAAATTGTCATTGCCGCCGCCGCCGATATTTTGTTTCCATACGATATTGCCATTTGTATTCAGTTTCACCACCCAGTAGTCGCCTTCGCCCAATGGGTTTGCCACATCGCCATTATTCGAATAAGAAATACCGCCAACAATATAACTGCCGTCCGCATCTGTAATTACTGAATTTGCATAATCGGCATCGGTGCCGCCTGCTACTTTTTGCCAGTTCAGGTTTCCGTTGGCAGGATTGATATTGATGACCCAATAATCCTGGCTGCCTTTGGCACCGCTTACATCGCCATCATCAGAAGTAGTGTAGCCCGCCAGTGTAAGAGAACCGTTGTTTCCCCTTGTCATGGAATAGGCCACATCATTCTGTGCGCCACCATATACTCTGCTGTAAATTTTATTGCCATTGGCATCCAGGGCCAGCAGCCAGACATCATAGTTCTTTTGTTGCGGTGGAATATCGCCATCTGTCGAGTTGGCATAGCCGGCGAGATAGGTTCTGCCGTTGATGATCTCCATATCCAGCAGTTCTTCATTCCTGCTGCCACCAAAGCATTTGCTCCATTGTATATTACCATTGGCATCTAACTTCATCAATACACCATCAGTATAACCTGCTATGCCATGATTGCCTGAGATGTTTCCGTTATTTGATGAAGAAGAAGCGAGAAGATAAAAACTTCCATCAGCGAGAAGATGAATGTGATTGGCAATATCCAAACCACTGCCGCCATATCTTTTTTGCCAGAGTAAATTGCCGGTGGCGCTGAGTTTTAGTATCCAGATATCTTTTGTAGAACCATAACCCGCTACTACGCCGCCATCGGTGGAGTTGGTTTCTCCGGCAACGATATAACCGCCATCTGTTGTTTGTACCACATCCCTTGCACTTTCATAATTGCTGCCGCCAAATGATCTTTCCCATTCGATAACACCGCAGCGATCCAGTTTTACCACCCACAGGTCCCAGTATTCCCGGTTGGGCTGCGGGCTTATATCACCATCTTTTGAATCGGTGTAACCTGCAACGATCGTTCCGCCATCTGTTGTAAATTTTATGGAGAAAGGAATATCAACATTATTGCCACCGTATTGCCGGGCCCATTGCACGGGGGGCAATTGTGCCCATGCAGAAAAGGAAAGGCATACAGCGGATATCAGTAAGTACAGGTTTCTCAAAAGTGTTGGCTTTTAAAAACGGAACAGCCTGCCTGTTGCAAGGATTATGCTAAAACCTGTTTTTAGTGGATAACTTCTTTACTATCGAGCAATGATTTTTTTTCAGGGATAAATACGAAAGGTTTTTTTTGACCCACCCCTTTCCGGTATTTCCTCATTGAAAAATTCCCACACCCCTCCGGGGAGGGGACGCAATTTCACTTGTTTTAAAAAGCCTGCTCAGGATTTTTTCTGCTGAAAATAACGGCAGAATGGCTGTAAACCACATTCCCCGCATTTGGGATTTCTCGCCACGCAAACATAACGGCCATGCAGTATCAGCCAGTGATGGGCTTTGTGAATGAGATGTTCCGGAATATTTTTTACCAGTTCTTTTTCTACAGCAAAAGCGGTGGATGCTGTTTGCGAAACCAAACCGATCCTTTTGCTTATCCTGAAAACATGAGTGTCCACTGCCATGTTAGGTTGTTTGTCAATGACGGAAGTAATGACATTGGCTGTTTTTCTTCCTACACCCGGAAGTTGTATCAACTCATCTACAGTCATGGGAATATTGCCATTAAACTTTTCCATGACCATTTTGGCCATGCCGATCAGGTGTTTGGTTTTATTGTTGGGGTAGGAGATGCTTTTGATAAAAGGAAAGAGTTCGTCAAATGTGGCTTTGCTCAATGATTGTACTGTCGGATATTTTTTATAGATCGCCGGAGTGGTTAGGTTCACCCGCTTGTCGGTGCATTGGGCAGAAAGGATTACAGCTACTATTAATTCATAAGGGTCTTCATATTCCAGTTCGGTTTCGGCGATGGGCATATTTTTTTCGAACCAGTCAATGACGAGATCGTAGCGTTCTTTTTTGGTCATGCATACAAAGCTAAGAGGTAAAAAGAGAGAAGGAGAAAAAGAGAGGTTCTCAATGTCGACAGGGTTTTCAACCTTTGGCGAGGTAAAAAAAAGTCCCACTTATGGTGGGACTGCATAATTTCTTTTGAACTGGCAGTTGACTATTGCACTTCTTCTGCGGCCTGTTCCCGTGCATGGTTCAACACATTCAGTACAACTTCGGTGCGGGGTGAAACAGTAATCTTGTCAAGCCGTTGCATGGATGCTTTGAGAACATTTAGTTTTTCACGAAGCGTCCAGTCATTCTGTAAAGCCTTTTCAATAGCGTCTGTCTGTTCAGCAGAGGTTTCTTTGTACAAGTACAATAAAATGTCCTCGGGAGTAAAGTTGGTCATTGGCAAACCAGTGTTTTTGTCCAGTAATTAGATGTCCAGTGTGATTAAAATGTAAAACGTCCGTTGTATTAACGGGGTCGGGTTGGCCTTATTGTGCCGGAAAGCTTAATTCTTGCTGTTATCGGGCTTTTCCGATATGATGAAAAGGTCTTCATTGTCCCGCTTCATAAAGAGTTTTTCCCGGGCCAGCTTTTCGGCAGCGGCAGGGCCGCTTCTAAATGCCTGAGCCTGTTTGCGAAGGGTGGCCAGTTCGTTGTTGTAATACCGTTTGCTTTGCTGGTTTTCTTTTAGTTCCCGGCGGCGGGCAAGCTGGGTAAAAATATCGTTCTTATCCAGGAAAAGCATGATGACGCAGAAAGCCGCAAAGGAGATGAAGTATTTGTTCTTAAAGAAGGAAGGGATATGGGTCAGAATGCGGTTCATAATGTTTGGGTATTTGGTTCATGAATCATGGTTAATAGTTCCTGGTTGGGAAACGGCGATGATCTATTAACTATGAACTAACGACCAAATTTAATCTTTCCTTTTGGATAAACAGCCGAGTCGCCCAATAATTCTTCACCTCACCCTCGGTCCCTCTCCTTCAGAGAGGGAGGCCGGGCTTTAGTACACAACTCAACTTCAGGAATTAAGCATTTCAACTTTTGTATTTCTGCTCATCGGCATAACGTCTACCGGCCAAATTTGATCTTACCTTTCGGGTAGTTGGCTGACATGCCTAAAATTTCTTCTATTCGAATCAGCTGATTGTACTTGGCCATGCGATCAGTTCTGGAAGCAGAGCCTGTTTTTATCTGTCCGCAATTCAGTGCAACAGCTAAGTCGGCAATAGTGGTATCTTCTGTTTCACCGCTGCGATGGCTCATAATGGTATTGTATCCATTATGCTGAGCAAGGGTTACGGCATTGATGGTTTCTGTTATCGTTCCAATCTGGTTCACTTTTACCAGCAACCCGTTCCCGATCCCTTTGTCAATACCCTGTTGCAATCTTGTAACATTGGTAACAAACAAATCATCGCCTACCAGCTGGCATTTATTGCCCACAGTTTGGGTCAGCATCTTCCAGCCATCCCAATCATCCTCGGCCATACCATCTTCAATAGAAACGATGGGATATTGTTTCACCCATTTCTCCCAATACTTTACCAGTTGCTCGCTGGTCATTTCCTTGCCGCTGCTTTTATGAAAAACATATTTTTTCTTTTTGCCATCCCACAATTCGCTGTTGGCAGCATCCATAGCTATCACCACTTGCGATCCTGTTTTATATCCGGCGGCTTCGATAGCGATCAGTACAGTTTCAATGGCTTCTTCATTGCTTTGAATATTGGGAGCAAAGCCGCCTTCATCCCCTACGTTGGTGCTGTACCCTTTTTTCTTGAGTACGGTTTTCAATGCATGAAATATCTCAACACCCCATCTCAGTCCGTCGCTGAAACTGTTGGCACCGACTGGCATTACCATGAATTCCTGGAAATCTATTTTATTGTCTGCATGTGCACCACCGTTCAGGATATTCATCATCGGGATGGGCAATGTCTTTGCATTGGTGCCGCCGATGTAGCGGTACAGCGGCAACGATGCTTCTTCCGCTGCGGCTTTAGCTACCGCCATGCTTACGGCAAGGATGGCATTGGCGCCGAGGTTTGCTTTGTTGGCAGTGCCATCTAATTGTATCATCAACTGGTCAATGCCTGTCTGGTCAGCCACATCATAACCTTCCAATGCAGGAGCGATACCGGTATTTACATTTTGTACAGCCTTCAACACTCCTTTGCCGCCATATTTTTTCTTATCGCCATCCCGAAGCTCTGCTGCTTCATGCACGCCGGTGCTGGCGCCGCTGGGTACGGCTGCACGGCCCACTGCACCTTCATCGGTTAATACGTCCACTTCCACGGTGGGGTTTCCTCTGGAATCTAATATCTGGCGGGCAAAAACTTCTGCTATATGGCTCATGAGTTGTTTTAAAGTGCAAAGAAACAATGTTTTGATGAATGAAACCGGCTGTCTTGCGGAAAAATTACCCGCCCGTCTTTTTCTATAAATATTTAAGGCTGAATGAGACAGCCGGATCCGTGTTTGACCTCATAAAATCTTGGGACATTCTTAATTTTTTTAAATAAGTTTGACCTCAATTTCCGACTGCTTGAAACGCCACTTTACTAAATACTATTTTTTTGTATTGCTGTTGCTTGGTTTTAACAACAATGTTAAGGCACAAGTGGGTCTTTGTCCTTCAAACCTTGACTTTGAAGCGGGAGATTTTACTGGATGGGAAGCACGGTGGGGTAGTGCAACCAACCCACTTCCATTACCTAACATTGGGATAATACCAGGAAGACATACAATTATATCTGCCGCAACAGCGGGGCTTGATCCCTTTGGGTTTTTTCCTACGCTTTGCCCCAACGGAAGTGGCTATAGCGTAAAACTTGGTAACAGCCAGACAGGTAACCAGGCTGAAAGTATATCTTATACATATACCATACCAGCGGGGCTTACCACTTTTTCAATGTTATTTCATTATGCTGTTGTTCTACAGGATCCGGGTCACAATCCCCCTACTCAGCAGCCCAGGTTTAGGGCGAGGATCATTGATGTGTCGACGGGTCTGCCTGTCAACTGTGTTAATTTTGATTTTATCGCTTCATCTAGTCTTCCCGGATTTCAACAATCACCCGTCAGTTCAATAGTATATTATAAAGACTGGACACCTATCAGTATTAACCTTAGTGCTTATATAGGAAGCACAATAAGACTTGAGTTTGTTACCAATGATTGTTTACTAGGGGGGCATTTTGGCTATGCCTATTTAGATGTAAATACAAATTGCAATGGTGTGATTTCGGGCAATTTTATCTGCCCTGGCGATACAGCTATTACTCTTAATGCTCCATTTGGCTTCGAGCAATATGAGTGGTTTTCCGATGCATCATTCAGCAGCACTATTTCTACTACTCAAACACTCTACCTCAACCCATTACCAGCAGTAGGAACTGTTTATCCGGTAATAGTTACGCCCTATGTTGGTTTTGGCTGCAGAGATACTTTATACGCAACTATTGATGTTGGCACATCGCCGGCTGCTGATGCAGGCCCAGATCAAATTGTTTGTAATGGCGTATCTGTACAAATCGGGGCGTCACCCAATCCGACATATAGTTATGTGTGGGATCCGCTTCCCCAGGTAAGCAACGGTACTATTTCTAATCCCATAGCTACAATGCTTACAGCTGGGCCTGAAATGTTTTATGTTGTAACGACAGACATACTTACAGGCTGTAGTGCCAACGATACAACTTATTTAACGGCACAATTTGTGGATACTGCACTTGCTATTGTTGGAAATAAGACTTATTGTATCGGCGATCCAAATCCAGGAATACTGTCTGTAAATAATACTCTTGGCGTTGTGCAATGGTACAATGGGACTACGCCAATACCCGGTGCTACAGGATTTTCCTATCAGCCAACAGTATCGGGGAGTTATTGGGCTCAGATACAACAAGGCGGTTGTACTGATTCTACCCGAACCGAAATATTCAGCGTCAACCCGGTGCCTGTATCCAACTCAGGGCCTGATGCCAGTATTTGTGTGAACCAAACCATACAGGTAGGTGTGCCACCCACTGCAGGACTGAACTATAGCTGGACACCGGCCGGGCAGGTAAGCAATGCTGCTATTTCAAATCCTTTTGCATCTGTTACCGGAATAACCGCAACGGAATTTATTGTACACACTATTGACCCGGCTACAGGATGCAATTCGTATGATACCACTTACATCACCGGCCGTGTGGTAGATACGGCCATGAGCATAACGGGTAAAAATGATTATTGCAACGGAGACCCGGCTGCGGGTACTTTATCGGTAACTGCCGCCGCCACGGCCGTACAGTGGTATGATGGTGCCACGCCTGTTCCCGGCGCTACCGGATTTACTTATCAGCCATTGACCACCGGAAATTACTGGGCACAGATACAACAGTTCGGCTGCACCGATTCTACCCGTACGGAAGCATTCGCTATTCATGCAATACCTGTTGCATCCTTTACCCCGAACAGCGATTCAGCCTGTATCACCAATCATTCATTTGTCTTTACCAATAATTCTACCGCCAGCGATGGTGCCTCCATGAATTACTTATGGAGGTTCAGCGATGGAACAACACAAACCGTTCTTGACGCCACCAGGACTTTCCTGTCGTCGGGAACTTATACTGTCAAATTGATAACCACAACTGTTTTTGGCTGTGCCGACAGTACCGGCTTTACCACGGTACATGTGATGCCGAATGGTAAGGCGGATTTCAGATGGGATTCGATTTGTGTGAACCGGCCGTCACTGTTTTACAATCAAAGCAGCGAGAACGGGTCGCCGCAGGTAAGTTATAACTGGAATTTCAATAACGGGGGACCAGGCTCCACCATCAAGGATCCTTTGCCGGTAATATTTACCAACCCCGGAAACACTCCTGTTGTGCTGACGATAACAGCGCTTGGCTGTGAAAACTATCCTGATTCTGTTACGAAAATTGTACAGTGTAATGTTTCCAATGCGGGAATCCGTTATAAAGATATTACCGTGCCGGAAGGATCGAAAATGTTCATTCATGCCCGTGACAGTATCGGCGTGTATTTTCAATGGATGCCCATGACGCAGTTAAGCAACTACAACTCCAGGTTTACCGAGTTTACGGCGGTAAATGATGTGATGTACCAGATTAAAATCAGCAATAAATTTACCTGTGTTACTGTTGACACTTTGCAAATGCTGGTACTGAAACAACCTGGTTTCTATTTACCGACTGCGTTCACCCCGAATGGCGATGGTTTGAATGATGTAGCTAAACCTTACCTCGTAGGTATGAAGGGGCTGAAAAGTTTTTCAGTCTTTAACCGCTGGGGCAACCGGATATTCTATACAACCACCTATGGCAAGGGCTGGGATGGCCGGTATGAAGGGGAAACCCAAAATTCAGGAGTGTATGTCTGGATTCTCGAATTCTATGATGCGGACAATAAAGTCCGTTTAGAAAAAGGAACTATCACGTTAATACGATGATGCGCTGGCACCTGAGGTAAGGTTTCTAAACACATCTTCCAGGCTTTGTTCCCGGCTTTGCAACGAAACAATATTCAGGTTTTTGTCTATGGCTAATTGAAGAAGCTGCTTTTTTACAGATCCGGCATCGGAACATTGAATATTGAACTTTGCCCCGATAGCTATCGGGGGTTCAATATTCTTTACTCCACTTACACCGGTAAGTATTTTTAACCAGTCTGTGCTTACCGCTTCCTTAAATTCCACCATAACAGATTGCTGCCGGCCATTGCTTCGTTGCAGGTTGGCAAGTTTATCATCGGCCACAATTTCTCCTTTGTTGATGATGATCACCCTGTCGCATATGGCTTCCACTTCCTGCAGTATATGAGAAGAGAACAAAACAGTTTTATTTTTTCCCTGTTGCTTTATCACTTCCCTTATTTCAATAATTTGGTTCGGGTCAAGCCCGCTGGTGGGTTCGTCCAATATCAATACTTCGGGATCATGTATCAATGCAGCTGCCAGTCCCACTCTTTGTTTGTAGCCTTTAGAAAGCTGCCCGATTTTTTTCTTTGCTTCAATTTTTAAACCCACAGTTTCTATTGCATTGTCAATGGCTTTTTGTTTGTCGCTTATTTTATGCACCTCAGCTACAAATGCCAGGTATTCCTTTACATACATATCATGGTACAGCGCATTGGATTCGGGCAAATAGCCGATTTTCTTTTTTGTTTCAAGGGGATCATCCTGCACATTTTTTCCGCAAACAAAAGCACTGCCACCGGTCTGTTGTAAATAGCCGGTGATGATCTTCATGGTGGTGGATTTGCCCGCGCCATTGGGGCCGAGAAAGCCAACGATTTCTCCTTTGCCAACTGTAAACGATATATTGTTGACAGCTTTTTGTTCGGCGTATTCTTTCAGCAGATTTTTTACTTCAATGGACATATTACAAACCTACATCAAATTGGCTATTTCGTCCAATGCTGTAACTTATTTCACTATTTTTATGGGAATGGTTACCATCATCACTGTCATTTTTATTCTCGGTTATGCTGCCATCATACTGGAGCACCCGCTGAAAATAAATAAGGCGGCTTCTGCGCTTATCACCGGCGTACTGTGCTGGTCGGTGTTTGCTCTTTTTGCTGACGACAAGCAGCTGCCCGGGCATATTGCAGGCGATTATCTTGGCGAGGTGGCCGGTATTTTATTTTTTCTGTTGGGCGCCATGACCATCGTAGAGCTGATAGACGCCCATGACGGGTTTGAGGTAATTACCAGCCGCATCCGGACAACGAGTAAAAAAAAGCTGGTTTGGATAATCGGGTTCATCAGCTTTTTCCTTTCAGCAGTTTTAGATAACCTGACCACAACTATTGTGATCGTCTCCATGCTTCGTATCATCATTCCGGAAAAAAAAGACAGGCTGCTGTTTACAGGCCTTGTGATTATTGCTGCCAATGCAGGCGGCGCCTGGAGCCCCATTGGTGATGTAACGACTACCATGTTATGGATTGGCGGGCAGATAACAGCAGGGAGTATTATCCTGCAGGCAATATTACCAAGCCTTGTTTGTTTTTTGCTGCCGGCATTTATTATCAGCAGGCAGGTGAGGGGGAACGCAGAAAGAAGTGAGGATGCAGAAAAAAAACCGGATTTTACCAATACCAGTCGTGACCGGAACATTGTATTCTGGATTGGAGTGGGAAGTCTTTTGTTTGTGCCCGTATTTAAAACCATCACCCATCTGCCGCCTTATATGGGTGTTTTATTAGGTCTTGGTGTAATGTGGGTAGTAACAGAAATGATACATAGTGGAAAAGATGAAGCAGAGAGAGGTGAGTTGTCTGTTAATCACGCCTTGCGTAAAATTGATACGCCAAGTATATTATTTTTTCTTGGAATATTACTAAGTATAGCAGCCCTGCAGGCAACGGGTGTGCTGGCTGTTCTTGCGGAATCGATGAACAACTCTATCGGTAATATCAAGGCCATCACATTGTTGACAGGATTGCTGTCGGCAGTGGTAGATAATGTGCCGCTGGTGGCAGCAGCACAGGGCATGTATGGTTTGGAACAATATCCCACGGGTCATTTCTTCTGGGAATTTCTTGCTTACTGTGCAGGCACGGGGGGCAGTTGCCTTATCATCGGTTCTGCTGCGGGTGTGGCAGCAATGGGGTTGGAGAAAATTGAATTTTTCTGGTACATGAAAAAAATCGGATGGCTGGCGCTGCTGGGCTACCTGGCAGGTGCTGCTACATTTTTATTGCAACATTACATTGCCGGATAAAATCAGAGGTCGTCGTATTCGTACAGATCATCAAGATCAGTGCCCGCATTCATTTCATAAACCGGTTTGATGATACCGTCTTTTAATCCATATACCCAGCCATGCAGATCGGGACGTTTTTCATTTTTCCATGCCCGTTGTATGATAGATGTTTTTGCAAGATTAAAAACCTGTTCCATCACATTCAGTTCCACCAGCCGGTCAGCCTTTTTATTTTCATCAAAAATAAGGTCAAGTTCCGAGCGGTGGATGCGGTACACGTCTTTGATATTGCGCAGCCACATATTGAGTACAGGTTTGAAATCATGCCGGGTAATGGCTGCCTTTATACCGCCGCAACCGTAGTGCCCGCAAACAATCACATGTTTTACTTTCAGGTGGTTGACGGCATAGTCGAGCACAGCCAGCACATTCACATCCGTATTGATGACCATGTTGGCCACATTGCGGTGAACAAAAATTTCGCCGGGCATGGTTCCGGTAATCTGGTTGGCGGGTACCCGGCTGTCGCTGCAGCCGATCCACAAATATTCAGGGGTTTGTAATTCAGAAAGTTTTTTAAAAAAATCAGGATCAGCCTGTGCCATCCCGGCGGCCCATGTCTTATTTTCTTCCAGCAAGGATTTGTACGGCTTCATATTATCATGCATTGGCGCAAAATTAGCCTTAATCGCCATATAGACAGACTGAATTTGCTGCCGCAGCCTGAATTAAATGACAGTATAATGATAGAAGCACTGAACCAAATGAGGGGGTGATTGTCAGTCAGACAGGGCGGAGTGTTTATTTTTTACAAACTGTTTGGCCGAAAAAATCTTATGTACTAATTTGCGGCACTTTCAATGAAGACAAGCGGAAAAATAAATAACCTGTTTCAGCGGCTCTCTGCAGCGGTGATGATACTGGCATTGCTATGGCTTACCATCAGCGCCCCGTTTGTATTTGCGGCACAGCAACGGGTATCCAACGATCACCAGGCTGAACAAAGTGCCAATCCGCTTGCCGGCAACGAAGAAGAAACTGCCAATCCTTTTGGCAGCGCTGAGAAAAAAGCTCCGGCCGGTAATTCTTTTTCTGAAGAATACCTGCATGACCATAGCAACGACCTGCATTTCATTTTAGCCGGAATTCGCTATCATCAATGCGAAAATGCAGACACCTACACTGCTTTTCACGGCGAATTACTTGTGCCTCCCCCCAACGCAGCATAATCAAATAGCCCACATTGCCTGAGTTGTATTTACAGGCATCCTGCATTCATTGTATTGTCATTGACTGACGGTACGATTACGGATTGTTATAGCGAATTAAAAATTTATTGATATGATGCGTACAAAGAAAAAATTATTTGCAAATTTTAAATATGATTTGCCATCGGGCCTTGTGGTCTTTTTAGTGGCAGTACCGCTTTGCCTGGGTATTGCTTCAGCCAGCGGGGCGCCTTTTTTCAGTGGTATTATTTCGGGCATCATCGGCGGTATTATCGTAGGAGGACTTAGCAATTCCGCTTTAAGTGTGAGCGGACCGGCTGCCGGCCTTGCAACACTTGTCTTAGGTGCCATCATCTCTATCGGCGATTTCAGATTATTCCTGTGTGCGGTACTCATCGCAGGTATTTTACAATTACTACTGGGCCTGGCCAAGCTTGGTGGTATTGCCAATTATATACCCGGCAGTGTTATCAAGGGTATGCTTACCAGCATTGGCATCCTCATTATTGCGAAGCAAATACCAAAATCTGTGGGTTATGATAAAGATGAAAAAGGAAACCTGACCGAACTCTTTCCGTTCGGAAATGAGAACATGCATGAGTTGCTTCAGCCTCTTCATCACATTGATGCAGGGGTGATAATTGTTTGTGTCATTTCTATAATCACGATGCTGCTTTGGGATAAACCGGCGATTAAGAAAAGGTTTCCATTCATTCCCGGAGCTTTGGTGGCCGTCATTGTGGCTGTGCTGATTAATCAGGTATGGATAAGTACCGGGAGTAAACTCGTTATTGAGAATGACCACCTCGTTAACCTGCCGGTCGCCAAATCGGCCAATGAGTTTTTTAACTTCTTCTCCCTCCCGGATTTCAACGGCTTTTTAAATGGTACCGTTATCGTGTATGGTGTTGTGATAGCATTAATAGCATCACTGGAAACCCTGCTCAGTATTGAGGCGATTGATAATTTGGATCCGGAAAGAAGAGTGACCAACACCAATAAGGAGTTATTCGCACAAGGTATTGGAAATTCAGTAGCCGGTCTCATCGGTGGTCTTCCTGTTACCAGTGTGATTGTAAGAAGCAGCGCCAATGTAAATGCCGGGGCAAAGACCAAGCTCTCCGCTATTGTGCATGGATTGATGCTGCTGGTATCCATAGTGGCTATTCCCGGCCTGCTGAATAAAATTCCTTTGTCGGCACTGGCGGCCATTCTGCTGCTTACCGGTTACAAACTGGCCAAACCGGCTGTTTTTAAGAATTTCTGGAAAGCAGGCAAGTACCAGTTCATACCTTTTATTGTAACCGTAGTGGTTATTATTTCAATTGATCTTTTCGGCATAGTACCAGTATTAAGCGGAAAAGGATTGCTGATCGGTGTAGTAGCAGGTCTGTTTGCTGCAGCCGGGGCCATACTACACGGCAACCTGAAGAATTCCTACTATTTCCACCCCGAAGGGCACCATGCAGGAGATGGTATAAATATACGCCTGTCAGAAGAGGTTTCTTTTCTGAACAAAGCGGCTATCCGCCAGACGCTGGATCATATGCCTGAGAACACATCTGTTGTCATTGATGCTTCCAATACGAGGTATATTGATTATGATGTACTTGAATTAATAAAGGAATTCAGGGATATCAAGGCGCCATTAAAAAAAATCAGGTTACAGCTGGTAGGCTTTAAAGAGGCATATCAAATGGAAAACTATGCACATGTGCAGTCAGTTCATTAGAAAAATCAAACAATGAAAACATTAAATAAAGAAATACAAAAACAAATAACCCCGCGGAGGGCAATGGAAATTTTGCAAAAAGGCAATGACCGCTTTGTAAACAATTTAAAAGCCAATAGAAATTTACTTGAACAAATGAATGAAACCAGCGAAGGTCAATGGCCGTTTGCCATCATCCTGAGTTGTATTGACAGCCGTACTTCAGCCGAATTAATATTTGACCAGGGGCTGGGTGATGTCTTTTCGGTTCGTATTGCCGGCAATATTGCCAATACGGATATCCTCGGCAGTATGGAATTTGCCTGTAAAGTAGCCGGCTCTAAACTTATCGTGGTATTAGGCCATACCAAATGTGGTGCAGTAAAAGGTGCCTGCGACCATGTGGAAATGGGTAACCTTACCGAACTGCTTTCCAAGCTGCAGCCGGCTGTATATGCTGAAAGGGATACACCGGTTCACGAACGAAATTCAAAGAACAGTGAGTTTGTGGAGAATGTTGCCTCCATCAATGTTCGCCGCACGGTGAAGAATATCATTGAACGCAGTTTTATCATTGAGCAAATGGTGGAAAACGGCGAAATAGGTGTGGTCGGCGCCATGTATAACGTGGAAACCGGCAAAGTGGATTTTTATGGCGATGTGGAATATATCAAAGATGAAAAAAACCTTGAATTCAGCGTAGCCGAACTGAGACATTAATTTTTAAACCGGGATGATGCAAACAGCATCATCCCTTTTACAGTATTATGAGCAAACAGCATTTTGACGAAGCACATACTATTCATGAGTTGAAACATTTCCTGCCTTCGCAGCAGGCGCTGAAGGATTTTATCCATCACAACTCGCTGCATGCTTTTCAGCACATGAAATTTTATGATGCCATTTTTAAAGCATCAAAAATTTTCGGCTTCCAGGTGCACCTGCAACTGTCCGAATACCGGGAGATGTATAAAAGAGGAAGGATAAGAAAAGACATCCTGGAAAAAGTGATTGCTGATAAAAAAGGCAAGGATGCATTAAACGTATGGAAAGATAATTTGCTTAATAAAGAATACGATACTATCAACCATCCCCGCATCGGGCAGTTAAGAAAATACTGGAAGGAAATTTATCATTTTGATTTGGATAACCGGGTGCATCCTTTATTGTTCCGTATTCTTTGCGCATTTCTTGACCAGGGTATTGCGGTGGAAGGTTTTCCGGTTGCAAGCAAAACTTTTATTGACAGCGTAAGGGATATGGAGAAGAACAGTTTCACCAGTTTCTTTAAAACAAAATCAGTAAAGCAAAAATTTTTATCCGGCAATTACTCCATTACAGAACTGCTGAAAACGATTGTGGGCAAAGAAGAATATTTTGAACAATATTTATTTGACCAGCAGTTTGCTCATCATGGCTGGAGCGGTTTTGCCAGCGCCGTTGAAGACAATCCGCAGACATTGCTTGACAGAAAACTTATCACCCTGAAAGAATTAGCGGAGTTTGAACTGCTGATGGAACTGGATGCACTCAATCACAAGTTTGGCAATAACTGGCAACCACTGGCTAATCATGTTACTGTCCCTCCGCTTGATTTACTAGCTGATGAACCCCGCACTGAATTTTCTGAAGTGATAGAACTCTGGCAGGATGCATTTGAATGGAGTTATTATGATTCCGTATTAAAAGGAATACAATTAGCGGCCCCCCTAAATCCCCCCGCAGGGGGGACTTCAGACCGCGATACTTTAAAAGACTTTTCAATCCTTGAAGAATCAAGAACCCCCCATCGGGGGGCAGGGGGGCCGAGTTTCTTTGCTATTTTTTGTATTGACGAAAGAGAAGATTCCATCCGCCGCCACATAGAAGCGGTAGATAAAAACTGCGAAACATTCGGCGCTCCCGGTTTCTTTGGCGTGGAGTTTTATTTTCAGCAGGAAGGAAGTAAATTTTATGATAAGTTATGTCCTGCGCCTGTTACACCAAAATATCTTATCAAAGAATATAATGCCAGGGAAATAAGAAAAGGCGAACCGCTTTATACCAAACACACACACGGCATCCTTACCGGTTTCTTCTTAACGCTTACTTATGGCTTCTGGGCTTTGGGTAAAAAAATGCAGATGATGTTCAGCCCGAAAATGAGCCCGGCCATCAGCAATGCTTACGGCCACATGGACCGGCAATCTGCATTAACGATAGAGAATAAAAGTACCAATGATGTGGAGAATGGTTTGCAGATTGGA
>CAYHPA010000002.1:0-70689 GCA_964358155.1 uncultured Chitinophaga sp. | reverse complement strand
GCCCGGTAATAACGGTAGACTTTGCTATCCTGTTGGCAGCAGCATTTCCATCCTTTGCTCCTATTGAGGTCGTAGATGGTGATGCAAAATCCAATGCATTATGATCCGTCCATGTGCCGGTAGAAAGAGACGTGGCATTGAGGCTGTATTGAAAATCCAACTGGTCTGCACGACCGGCGGTACCACAGCGCCATTCTTCTCCGGTATAGCTGATGGTCAATGAAGTAATGGTTGACCCGGTGCTGTTTCTTATCTGCACACCAATGGATGGGATTAATGAACCGGACCTTAACCCCCCAAATGCCCGGTCGGTTGCAGTGCCCGTACCATAACTATATGTGTTGCCGGTACTACTACTGCCCGCATCTGCAGCCAGTGTGGTGTTGGCATTGGTGCCCGTTTCCAGCAGTTTCCATCCTGCAGGCAAGGTGGATGAAGTGCCGGAAGTGATGAGTGTATTAAAGTTTTGTGTGTACGCAGTGGCGGTGGATGTGATGACCACCTGCGCAGAAACGGTAGCAGATAACAGCAGGCAAATGACAACTGTTGAAAATAGCTTTGGATTTTTTCTCATAAAATATTTTGGTATTGGTACACCGTAAGATGAATAATATAATCGGGATAAACAAAGAGTTATCCTCCTGTAATATCCACAGGTGTTAATACTATGTATGAAATAATAAAAAGATAATGCCGGCTGATGGTCCTGAATGACAAACGAGGGTGCTATTTGAAATAATACCCTCGTTTTGACTATTCCTGTTTGTTTAGTCTTTCTTTATCTCCATTTTAAACCGCTTCACCTGTTCGCTCAGTATCTTGTTCACAGCTGATTCAAGTGTAGGCTCTGTATTTGCAGCGCTGAGCCTTGTTTTTTCTGTTGCAATATATTTATTACGGTCAGCAATCAATGTATTGATCTGGTTTTGCACAGCAGTCCTTTCCGCTGCTTTTTCTTTTACAAACTGTTGAAGTTGTTCGGGAGTTTTATTTTTCAGGCTGTCAGGCAGTGTTTTCCTGTCTACTTTTCTGAAATAAATACTGTCGGCATTGGTGGCATCCACCAGGTCCCAGGAGGCATTGTTGTAAACATTTGATTTTGCTTTGGCCGCCACTCTTTTTTCCATTGTAGCAAAGCCTGCCGAGGTGTTCATCATGTCCACCTGTGTCTGGCGGGTAATATTATAAGTGCCTTGCGCGCCGTAACCGATATAGGTGCTGTTCAATTTATTATTTGATACGATCAGCAAGCTGTCATAAGGAGTAGGTATTTCAAATTCTTTTGCATCCTTATTGATATTGGTATAGCTCCCATTGCCGCATTCGCCCAGCAGGTTCCAGTGTTCACGAATGCCCATTTCATAGCTGCCGCAATAGATAGTATTCACAATAATTCCTTTGTTCTTTGCCTTGTCGCAACCTTTGGTATAATGCAGGCTTCCCTGAAGGAAATCTTCATTGCCGGCAATAAATATTACTTTATAATTATCCGGTGAGCTGTCCCAGTTCAATTCGTCCATAGAAGTATAAATGACCTGGCCGCAATATTCATCGCCGCCGTTGGTGACAATGCCGAATAAAAGTTTGGAAACACTGTCCAGATCGTTGGTAAATGAGCTCAATTGCCTTACAAAGCCTTTGGCCGCATCATTGGCGGGTCGGCCATATTCATATAAAGCAACTTCCACTTTGGGATTGGTCAGGTCAGTGCATTGGGCTTTCCCGAGTGTGGTCACCATATTCCAGAGTTGGGCCTTGGCCTGCTCAATGAGGCCATCCATACTGTTGCTTACATCCAGCAGGATGGCCACCTGTATTTTCCGTTCAGCAGGCTTATGTGCGGAAGATTGTGGTTTTGAAAAACTAAAGATGGTGAGGGCGGCTACAGCGGTGCAGCTGGCAAAAAATGCTTTCATATTCCTGGTTTGAATAGGGAAGATGCTGAATACCCGGGGTTTTCACAAGGGTGGGCGAAGATTTTAGGGGGAGTTTAACGGCATAGACCAAAGAACCCCGAAAGTGAATGATATAGAAATAAATATATTGACCACATTGCCTAAGTTATTCCCTTTTAACAATATGCCTGAAAGTGTCCGCCGGTTGTATTAACGTTCTGTTGATAAAGACTGGTTTCATGTTTGTCTGTCTACCTGTATTATTCATCTTTAAAAATTACAATCATGAAAAAAATCTTTACCCTGTTCCTCGCCCTTGGAATGCTCGCCGTTGCACAGGCACAGTCCGGCAACCGCGACAGGCGGCAAGACGACCGCCAGAATGATCAACAGGACGAACGCCAATTTGATCAAAGGGATTTCAACGACAATTTTGATATGGACGGATTTGACAGGAATGGCCGCTATTTAGACAAATTCTCCATGGAAAAAAGAAAGAAAATGGAGATAGCCCGTATCATCCGGATCTATGATTTCAGGATTATGAAAGTCCAGCGTAATTTCTATATGAGCCGTTGGGAAAAACACAGGCAAATTCGTTTCCTGGAGCAGCAACGCCAGCAGGATATAAGAATGATCCTTGTCAAATACAGCGACCACAGGGGCCGCCGCCATGACCGTTACGATGATCATGGCCGATATGACCGCCAGTGGTAAAAAGAAGTAAATTACTGTTCAAAAGACCTGTGTCGCACCTGGCGATACGGGTTTTTTAGTTCCTGTAAATAAAAAGAGCTTTATTGCAAATTCTCAGGGTTATTAATTATTACAGGTCCGATTACGGAAAATTTTTCAATCACTTCTTTCACCAGTCCTTCCCTTATCACTAACAGGAGTTTTTTCTTCCGCTTCGCCAATACTTCTTTGAATGCATCAAAAAAACCTTCGCCCCTCAACTCCAGCGGACCGATCTCGTCAATAATAAGCCAGCTGTTTTCATCAATAGTATCCCGGATAATCTGTACTGCTTTATTAAACCCTCTTTTGCTAAACACAAATCTTCCGATTGAAACAGCTTCTTCATTTCCTGTTGCTTCCATAGCAAATTGTTCTTTCGTTGCCGCATTCATAAATACTCTTTTGCCGCCGACTACGGGTGTAAGTATTCCATTCACATCATTACGTTGCGCCAACCATTGTATCAATGATGTTGTTTTGCCAGACTGAACCGGCCCGGTAAGGATATAAATACCGGGATCAGGCATCGGCATTGTAAAAGGTATTGGCAAGTATGATCTTGCTGAAAAGTAAAATACGCTTAATTCCTTTTTTCGTGGCGCTGAGCTGCCAGCTTCGGCTCACAAGGTTTTGTGTTGCGGGCAACAGGTCCAGTACCTGCTGAACATGTACAGCAGACTGCTGCTTTTTTCGTTGCAGCCATTTATGCAATAACTGTTTCAGGACGGGGCTAACGAGAAAGTGCCAGGTGAGTATAATGATAACGGAACGAGCCAGTATTCTCAAAACAAGTGATGATGGTAAAATCGGTTTTCCAATCTCAAAAAAAGACTGAATATAAATTCCCAGCATCAGCAACCATACAATAAGCAAAAAGATTCTTATTTTTTTTCTTTTCTTGCGCCTGAGATTCTTCGTTTTTAGGCCTGATCGTCCCACATGGTATTGTTGTTGAAAACTCCTCATATTTTGAATACGCTGAGGCAACAGCCCGGTCCACACACCAAGCAGTATGCCTGCAGCGATATGCAATAACACATACCCGAAAACAATGAAATAGCTGTAATTGGTTGGCTGGGCACTTCCCGTCAGTTTACTGATAAAAGCATTTACCGCCGTCCAAAAATCATCCCCATATAATATTGTCAGGGAAAGAACCCGCTGAAATGCCGACTCTATCATGGCCAATACTGCCAGTATGATACAAAACAGGCGGAAATATTTTCTGTTCCAAAACAGCAATTCGCCTAACAATCCCTGAAAAAATACTGCGATATAAGCAGGGGGGGGTGCCTGCGGGCTCAGCATCATTTTAAAGATGGCAACGATAATAGTTGCTTTTAGTATGGCCCCTTTTTCCGGTTTATACCATGCAATGAGTGTAATGCAGGTAACAGCGCAGCTGCCAATCACCAGACCAGACACCGGTATACGAAATGTAAAAATGATAGCGCCCAGCATTGCTTCGCACAATACCCACAATGCTATCAGCCGGTAGTAAACAGCCGAACCCGGTATTGAAGCAGTTGTATTCATTACATCAATTATGTTAACTTTAAAGCCGACAATTAAAATTACGTTGATACATTTTATTCTCAATGAAAAAGAAACAGTAACAGACTTGCCCTCCGGCATGGTATTGCTTGACTTTATCCGTTATCATCAACATTTAACCGGAACGAAGATCGGCTGCCGCGAAGGCGACTGCGGTGCCTGTACTGTGTTAGTCGGAGAAATTGTGAACGGCGAATTGTTCTATGAATCAATGACCAGCTGCCTGCTACCGTTGGGCAATGTACAGGGCAAACATATTGTAACTATTGAAGGGATTAATTTCCCTGATAAACTGAATCCTGTACAAGAGGCAATGGCCGATTGCGGCGCCACACAATGCGGTTTCTGCACACCGGGATTTGTGATGTCGCTGGCGGGGTTTTGTTTGAGTGATAAAAAAGCGACTGAAGAAAATGCAATTGCTGCCGTTGATGGGAATATTTGTCGTTGTACGGGTTATAAATCCATTGAAAGAGTGGCAGGCAAAGTGGCGGGTATACTAAAAGAAAGGAATGGGGAGGATGCAACTGTCTTTGTTGCGAAGAAAAAAATACTGCCCGAATATTTTACGGGAATAAAAAACAAGCTACAATCGTTAGAGGTTTCCCGACTCACGACTGATGAACCAGGGCTCACGACTGTGGGAGGCGGCACGGACCTGTATGTTCAGAAACATGATGAAATGACTCATGCCGGTATTCATTTTGTTTTTGATGAACCGGGAATGAATACAATCATAGAAGAAGATGGCAGGGTGGTGCTTGGTCCATCGGTTACGGTCAGCGATCTGAAAAATTCTTCATTGATCAATAAGATATTTCCAGATTTTCAACGCTATGTCAAACTGGTTTCTTCTACACCTATACGAAACATGGCCACCCTTGCCGGAAATTTTGTGAATGCTTCGCCAATTGGCGATTTTACCATCTTCTTTCTTGCACTGAACGCCCAGCTTGAACTGAGTAATGCAAACGGATCAAGAAAAGTTGCGCTTAGAGAGTTTTACAAAGGATATAAACAACTTGATAAAAGCCCGGAGGAGATAATAAGTAAGATATGGTTTGCAATACCGGAGAAGGATTCGTATTTCAATTTTGAAAAAGTAAGCAAGCGAACACATCTTGATATTGCCAGTGTGAACTCGGCAATATTATTGACAATGAATGGAAATGAAATTGCCAAAGCAAGTGTTTCTGCCGGAGGCGTGGGGCCTGTACCGCTGTACCTGCAAAAGACATCAGACTATTTAAAAGGACAGAAAATAACCGAAGAAACAATTAGTTCGGCTATTGAAGTAATGAAGACAGAAATATCCCCGATCAGCGATGCAAGAGGAGGTAAGGAATATAAAACATTATTGCTGGGACAATTGCTGAAAGCACATTTTGAAGAAAGATAGAGACATATCAGAAGCGCAAAAATACTCCCCTTTAGGGGCTGGGGGTAATATAGACTCATACACCCATGTCCGCGGCGAGTCGGTTTACCTGGATGATATTCCATTACAGGCAGGGACTTTGTTTGCTGCCGTGTATGATTCTCCCATTGCACATGGAAAAATAAAGTCACTTGATACCGGCGTAGCGGCAGCGATGCCGGGTGTGGTGAAAATTTTTACGGCCAAAGATATTCCTGGCGAGAACCAGATCGGTGGTATCATTCCTGATGAAGAATTACTGGCGAACACTCATGTTCATTTTTGCGGAATGCCGGTAGCACTAGTCATCGCTGAATCGGAAGAGCAAGCAAGGCTGGCCGTGAAGAGAATAAAAATGGACGTGGCGCCGCTGCCCATCATCACCGATCCAAGGGAAGCTAAAGAAAAGGGCGAACTTATTATTCCACCAAGAACATTTCAATTGGGTGATACTTCTGCTGTATGGAAAGACTGTGAATATATTTTTGAAGGAAGAACAGAAACCAATGGGCAGGAGCATTTATACATAGAAACACAGGGAGCTTATGCCCTACCACAGGAAAATGATGCTATAAAAATTTACTCGTCTACACAAGGACCAACTGCTGTGCAGCGAACGGCAGCAAGGGTATTGAATATGCCGATGAATAAAATTGAAGTAGACACTACAAGACTCGGCGGTGGTTTTGGCGGCAAAGAAGACCAGGCCACTACATGGGGAGTGATGTGTGCATTGGCGGCTTATCATTTAAAGAAACCAGTAAAGTATTGCCTGCACCGTATAGAAGACATGCGGATGACAGGCAAGCGCCATCCTTATTCATCTGATTTTAAGATCGGATTGAATAAAAAATATAAGATCATTGCTTACGAAGCAACTTTCTATCAAAATGCCGGAGCCGCTGCAGATCTTTCTCCGGCAGTAATGGAAAGAACTTTGTTCCATTGCAACAATTCCTATTTTATTCCGAATGTAAAAGCAACGGCTTACAGTTGTCGCACCCATTTACCCCCCAATACAGCCTTCCGTGGTTTTGGCGGGCCGCAGGGAATGTTTGTGATAGAAGCGGCGATCGATAAAGCAGCACAGGCATTGAATATTCCTGCTACTGTTATCCAGCAAAAGAATTTACTGAAGAACGGTGATGAATTTCCCTACGGGCAGATCGCCGAAAGCGAGGCAAACGAATGCTGGAATAAAACGGGTGAACTGTTTAATATTAAGCAGCTGCAAAAAGAAGTGGATGATTTCAATGCATCAAACAAGTTGTATAAAAAGGGGATCGCATTAATGCCGATCTGCTTTGGCATCTCATTCACCAAAACATTTATGAACCAGGCAAGGTCGCTGGTGCATGTATATACAGACGGAAGTGTTGGCATAAGCACCGGCGCTGTGGAAATGGGGCAAGGGGTGAATACAAAGATGCTGCAGGTAGCAGCACAGATATTTTCTATTAATCATGCTAAAGTAAAAGTCAATACAACCAACACACAACGTATCGCCAATACATCACCTACAGCTGCCAGCGCTGCTGCCGACCTGAACGGGAAGGCCACTGCCATTGCCTGCACTGAAATATTGAAAAGGATGAAACAGGCAGCCGCAGAAGAATTAAAAACGACGATTGATGCAGTTGAGATAAAAGATGAACTGGTATATGTGAACGGAAAGAAAACCGAGCTGGGATGGAAAAAACTCGCTATGCTTACACATATGAAGCGGATATGTTTGTCAGAACTGGCGCATTACACTCCGCCGGGTATTTATTTCGATCCGTTAAAAGAAAAAGGACATCCTTTTTCTTATCATGTTTATGGCACGGCTATCATTACAGTAACCGTGGATTGTTTGCGGGGAATCTATGAAGTGGATTCGGTGAAAGTGGTGCATGATTTTGGACAAAGCATGAATACCATGGTGGATATGGGCCAATGCGAAGGCGGCATTGTGCAGGGCATCGGTTGGATGACGATGGAAGAGTTGTTGTATAATAAGGAAGGAAAGCTGATGACAAATGCTTTGTCCACTTACAAAGTGCCGGATATTTATTCCGTACCGAAAGAGATAACTATTCATCCATTGGAAACACAAAAAAAGAATTTAGCCGTGTTTCAAAGCAAGGCGGTTGGTGAACCACCACTGATGTATGGCATCGGCGCTTATTTTGCTTTGCGTAATGCGGTGAAGGCATTTAATCCTTCTGCTGACATCCCTTATGATGCACCGATGACGCCGGAGAAGCTGTTGATGGCTTTACATTCTTACGCTGTCCCAATAATCCCGAAGGGATGAAATTATTATAGAATGCATATAGGGGTTTTCGAAAAATTCCGAGGGAGTGACATTAATGGTTATATCATCCCTTCGGGATTTGAGTATCATATTAGTATTGTAATATTATAGTAATTCCAGCCTTTCAGGCTTTTCAAAATGACTAAACAGGTATCAATTTGGTGGTTAGTTCAGCATAGTTTTCAGCAGAATATCGCTGTCATGCTGCTGTATGTATTAGAAAGCAAGGGCAGCAGCCCCGGTCGTCAGGGATTCTTTATGACGGTAAATGCAAACGGAGAGATGGCCGGTTCAATAGGTGGAGGAATTATGGAACATAAGTTTGTGGAAATGGCGAAGGAGAAGCTGTTAGCTGCGAGCAATGAGCTGCGAGCAGGCGTCTTAAAGAAGCAAGTGCATGATAAGTCGGCAGCGGCAAACCAAAGCGGGATGATTTGTTCGGGAGAGCAAACTATTTTATTGTATTCTATAACAGAAAAAGATGCCGCAACTATTGAACGCATCATTGCTTCGCTGGAAGAAAATAAAAACGGGACGCTTATCTTATCTCCTTCAGGACTTCAGTTTGAAGACAAGGTCCCCGGTAAGGATTTTGACTTTACATTCCAGAATGAGCAGGATTGGTTTTACAAAGAAAAAACAGGTTATAAAAACCAGCTCTTCATCATCGGCGGCGGGCATTGTGCACTGGCATTTTCCAAACTGATGCGGGAAATGGATTTTTATATTACACTTTATGAAGAAAGAAAAGGCCTGAATACTGTTTTGCAAAACGAGTTTGCCCATGAGATCATCATTGTGGATGATTATACTGCTTTGTCCAATCTAATTCCTTCGGGACCCAATCAGTATGTTGTCATCATGACCTTTGGCTATCGTACAGATGATATTGCATTGAGAAGCCTGCTTGATAAAAAATTCATGTATATCGGCATGCTGGGGAGTAAAAAGAAAATGGAAAAACTTTTTGCCAATTACCGGGCCGAAGATATCAGTGAAGAATTGCTGCAACGCATTCATACTCCCATCGGTCTTGATATCAGCAGCCAGACGCCGGAAGAGATAGCCGTAAGCATTGCAGCAGAGATTATTCAAACAAAAAACCAGCAGCCATGACCCGGTTGATCATTCTTTTTCTTTTTCCTGTTACGGTTGTTGCCCAGCGGCAATATACCGTCAGTGAATTAAAAAACGGAAAGTTCAAAGACGACAGCAGTTACATTTATACATTGCCCTTTGAGCATAGGAAAAAAATTTTCCTGGTGCAGGGGTATGAAAGCATGTTCAGCCACAAAGGGGAAAGGGCGCTGGACTTTAAAGTAAAAACCGGCACCAAAGTCTGCGCAGCAAGAGGCGGCGTTGTTATTGCCATGCGGAATAACTCTGACCGGCATGGATTGAAGGATGAAAATCTGGCAGATGGCAATTATATTTTTATCCGGCACGATGATGGTTCCGAAGCAAATTACTGGCATTTTAAAATGAGTGGTGTGCTGGTGAGTGTGGGCGACACGGTTAAGACAGGTCAGCTGATCGGCTATAGCGGCAATACCGGATATTCTGCTTTTCCGCATCTGCATTTTGAAGTAAGGGGTAATGATGGTTCCGGAAATTATACACAATTGCCCACCCGGTTTTATACACAGCAAGGCATTATTTATTTAAGGCCCGGAAAATTTTATCGAAATTTTCGTCATTGATAAACGGTTTGGGTGCCCCGTAGCAATTTGTTAACTTACCTGTCCAAAATCATCCGACATGATCTTTGTTTACATTTTCATCGGCCTTATTGTCACTTTATTGGTGGTGGCTGCTTTGATGCCTAAAGTGTATAACATTGAAAAATCAATCGTCATTAAAAAACCGGCTGCTGATATAAAAAGTCATGTAGGCAATTTCAACGACTATGCCGCATGGAATCCCTGGCAGCAAATGGAACCAGCCGCATCCAAAACGATAAGCGGCAACCCCAATACCCCAGGTCACAAATATGCATGGCATGGAAAGAAGATCGGCATGGGAAGCCTGACGATAAAAAGCACAGACGAAAAACATATTCATATTGATCTTGAATTCCTGAAGCCATGGAAATCAAAAGCGAAGGACAATTGGCTGTTTGAACCATGGGGAGATGGAAGTGAAACAAAGGTGACCTGGCAAAACAGCGGCGAGCTTCCCTGGCCCATAGCGAGGCTGATGGGGCCTTTGCTCAGTAAAAACCTGAATCACCAGTTTGGAGTGGGGCTCGAGAATCTGAAGAAGATGTGTGAGGGATAGCCTTGTTTTAAATAAATAATTGTTTTAAAGCAACCATTACCGGTTGCTTTTTTGTTGCATGTCAATTAAATATTGTCGCAACCCGGGCAAAATGCGACAAATTTAAAAGTCTTTGCTTCCGGAATGCTTGTTTCCGGCTTTGTAACAGCCCCATTTTTGTCTCATAATTTTTAAATCAAAAAACAAAACAATGAAACATTTATTTACCGCAGCCATATTGCTGCTTGCAACAACTTTCAGCTTTACTGCAAATGCGCAAAAAATTTCTATAGCTGATTCCACCGCAACCACAAAGGTTTACCTGGAAATGAGGTCTGCCTTCGGAAGATTTGATGCCGCCGGCCTTGCTGGTTATTATACTGAAAAGGGCACTCATATTTCCCCGGATGGGCAAATTGTAACAGGCCGTGCCGCACTAACAGAATTCTATAAAAAACTCTTTGCGTGGTTTATGACATTACCCAGACCTGACAAAATGGACAACAACCAAACAAACTGGAACACCCGTTACCTGAGCGACGATTTAATTTTGGTGAATTACAATGACGAGCAAACCCTGCATTTTGGCAATAAGGCCGAGAAAGAAGTTTTTGCCATGTCGGTTATACTTAAAAGAACGAAAGACAGCTGGCTTTTTGAGCAGGTGACCATGACCCCGGTAAAACCAAGGCAATAATTTTAAGGGGCCGGTTCCGTAAATATTGAACCGGCCCTTATAGTTGTTCAGATTAATTTACCTTGTACGTAATAATTTTTATCCTTGCGGGTACTTTTTTTTATACTGACAGCCTTTCTGATTGTAAACACTGCTTTTACGCAAAGCAAGTTTACCGAACCCTATTGGGATGCTTATCGGAATGCAGAAAATGTAACCAAAAAAAGAGAGGCCTATAAAAAACTTGAAAAGATCTATTCCCGGTACCAGGTTGACACAGCTATACTAATCAGCGAAGATTTTATCAAATATGCAAAAGAAAGGGATAAAGATTATGCTCCTTTTGCACAATTAAGAATTGGAAACTCCTATATCAAAAAATTAAACCTGGAAAAGGCATCACAAACCTTACTCCCCATACTTGATGAAGCAGAAAAAAATAACAACGATTCATTAAAAGCGGCCGCCCTTCAAACCATCGCTTACCTTAACAAACTGGAGAAAAACAAACCCCTCACAATAAAAAGGGCAACTGAGGCTGCCCTAATACATGAAAGGTTGAAGCAGTGGAAAGAGCTTGGACTTGATTATATGCTTATAGGGGCCATGTATAATCCAACCGATACCACATTAACTTACTATAACAAAGCGCTGGAGCTTGCTATTACCTATCAATACAGGGACCTTGAGTTTACTGCCATAAACAATACCGGCGTTAATTACCAGTTGCGGGGAGATATTGACAAAGCAAGGGAGTATTATATAAAGTCGGTAGAGATAATGGAAACATTGCCGGATGAAAAATATGGCCTTTGTTTTTCCTTATTAAACATCGGACATACCTACCGGAAACAGAATAGGTGGAGTGAAGCAGAACCCTGGTACAATAAAGCCCTGCCGGTATGCCAGTCTTGCGGCAATACCGAAGGCGAAGCCAGTATTTATATCGGACTGAAGGAAATGTATATGGCCCGGCAGGATTACAAACAAGCTATGCATTACCAGCAGCTGCAATTCAAAACCGACTCTCTTCATTTAAGCCAGCAATACAGCAAGGCTAACCTTGAGCTTGAAACCATTTACAAAACAGCACAAAAAGAAAAGGAGATAAACAGGGAGAAAGAAAAACGAAACAGGCTTTTGTTCCTTTCTGCCGTGCTTCTTTTACTGGCAGCAGCAGGTTTTTATATTTTCCGGAACAGGCAGTTGCTGAAACAAAAACGAGCCCGGCTGCAAGCCGAGATAGAACATACAGAAGCTGAAAAACTCAGGCATCTTGATAAAATAAAGAATTCATTCTTCGCCAACATCTCTCATGAGTTCCGTACACCTTTAACGTTGATGCTGGGGCCGTTGAAACAAATGGAACAGGGAAAACTGGATGATGATAGCAGCAAAAAATACATAAAGATGATGCGGCATAACGGAGAGCGGTTGTTGCACCTCATCAACCAGATGCTTGACCTGAGTAAATTAGAAAGCGGTAAAATGGAACTACAGGTAAGCAAAACAGACATTACCGGTTTGCTGAAGGCGACTGTTTATTCATTCAATAGCATGGCTGAACAAAAGCAGGTGAACTATCATACCCATTTTCCCGAACATGAAATTATCGGCTGGATTGATAAAGACAAGTTTCAGAAAATAGTAAGCAACCTTTTATCCAATGCTTTTAAGTTCACAACAGAAAATGGCTCTGTATCTGTAGCTATTGAAAATGGCGATAAAAGAATCCGCATTACCGTGCAGGACAGCGGCACCGGCATTCCAAAAGAACAATTGGATAAAGTTTTTGACCGCTTTTACCAGGTAGAAGGTACAGAAGGGGGAACCGGAATCGGCCTGTCACTGGTAAAAGAACTGATACAGTTGCATAAAGGCCAGATCAGTGTAAGCAGTGATTGGGGCAAAGGGGCCAGCTTCCGGCTCAGCATCCCCGTAGCAAGGGAATTTTATTCTGATGAAGAAATAAAAATGACATCAGAGGAAGTTGCAGCTATATCTTCCGTTCCGCCTGTTATTAATTCAGCCAATGAGCCCGATGATGCTATCACCGATTCTTCAATGTCAACGGTATTAATAGTAGAAGATAATACTGATCTGCAACAATTCATCAGTGATATATTAAAAAGAGAATTTAATACTGCAGTAGCCGGCAATGGAAAGGAAGGAATTGAAAAAGCATTATTGCTGATACCCGATTTAATTGTAACGGATGTGATGATGCCTGTAATGGACGGAGTAGCTATGACAAACGAGGTGAAACAAAATGAAAAAACAAGTCATATTCCCGTTATCATGCTTACGGCAAAAGCAACGGCGGAAAGTAAAATAGAAGGATTAAAAACCGGCGCTGACGATTACCTGGTAAAACCTTTTGACGGAGATGAGTTGATTGCCCGCATTCAAAACCTGGTAGAACAGCGGAAAAAATTAAGAGAACTATTTTCAAAAAAAATAATCAGCATTACCCCGGATAAAGTGGAAGTGCAAAGCCATGAGAATATTTTCCTGGAAAAAACCCGTTCCTGCATCACTGAAAACCTGGACAATGAATTTTTCAGTGTTGTTGAGCTGGCGAATGCTGTAAACATGAGCCGCAGCCAACTACACCGGAAGCTGAAAGCCCTTACCGGTGAAGCGCCTAATGAACTGGTACGAAATTTTCGATTGGAAAGGGCACTGTACCTATTACAAAAAGGAGCCGGCAATGTAACAGAAGTAGCGTTTATGACCGGCTTTTCGTCCCCGGCTTATTTCAGTAAATGCTTCAGCGAACGATATGGTTATTCCCCTGCAGAAGTAAAGAAAAGGCCCGGTTAAATTAATTATGCCTGTTTCAGGTTTCTAATAGTCATCTCATTTTCCACATTCCCGGTGTTTAATGTAGATGCTGGTTCAAAAAGCATGATCTCGACTTCTTCTTTTGCCACTGGCTTGTGTTCTACTCCTTTTGGCATAATTAAAAATTCGCCGGTATTAACTGTAATGGTTTTATCCCGCATGTGCATGTCAAAACTTCCTTTCACCACATAAAATAATTCATCTTCGTTATCGTGGTGGTGCCAAATAAATTCTCCTTTGAATTTTACCAGCTTCACCTGTTGCCCGTTTAGCTCGCCGGCAATGCGGGGATTGAAATAGTCGCTGAATTGTGACATTTTCTCTCCGATGTTTATTTTTTCTATACTCATGTCAATTGATTGGTAAAACAAAAAAGGCGATCCTGTATGAAGAATCGCCGGTCACCCGATAGCTATCGGGTTGTTTTCTTCTTTCAATAGAAAAATTCCTCTTTCACAATTTTTCCGTCCTTTACTTCATACACACACACTTCTTCCATTTTAATGCGGCCCATGCCTTTCATTGTTACATCCAGGCCCATAGCGCAGGTAACGTGGCGGCCGCCGACCAACAGGTCAGATACCCAGCCCCCATGCACTTCCTCTACCATGGCATTAAAATCCTCTCCTTTCTTTTTAATGGCATCCTTGCCTTTTACCGACTGCATTCCCTGGGCATGGGGCGGTTCAATACTTTCGCAATCATCTGCAAAAAGTTCGGCCTGCACCTGATCCCACTTGTTTTCCTTAAAAAGTTCACTCATCCGGTTGGCTACTTCCTGTGTTGTCATAATCGTTGATTTTTGTTTTTTAAAAGGGGAGAAAATATACCATGTTTTTATTTCTCAAACAATTAAATAATTATGAACGTTGGTTTTGACAGGATGAAAGTACTTTTATACCCGTGAAAATATTCTTGCCCGTCATAATGCTTGTATGCCTCGGTTGCTCTGTCAGCAAAAATCCGTTACGCAAACAGGTAAAGCTGTTGCAAAAAGGGAAACTGAAAGATGACACGAGTTATGTATATGCCCTGCCTTATGAGCAGGGAAGATCACATCTTATTGTGCAGGGCTATTTTGGGATTTTTTCTCACCAGGAAAGAGCGGCGCTGGATTTTAAAATGAAAAGAAGAACAAAGGTTTGTGCAGCCAGAGAGGGTGTAGTGATAAGAATAAAAGAAGACAGCGACAAGGGCGGTTGGAATAAGAAATATAGTAAGGATGGCAACAATATCGTCATTCAGCATCCGGACGGCAGCCGGGCAGGTTATTGGCATTTGCAAAAAGATGGCGCACTTGTAAATGTGGGAGACTCTGTAAAAAAGGGCCAAGTAATAGGCCTGAGCGGAAAAACAGGTTACGCCTCTATGCCGCATCTTCATTTCCTGGTATGGACGTCCAGAAACGGACGATGGCAGACGGTGCCGACAAGGTTTCAGACATCGAAAGGCGTCAGATACCTGCGGGCATGGAAATCGTACAGGTCCCGGCAGTGATTACCTACATTTGAAAAAAGAATTCTTTGAGCATACACGAAATATGGCAGCAGTTTGTTGACGGCATGAAAGCAACTCCCTGGTACGAATACCTTGCGGTGTTCGCCGGCATTGCCAGTGTATGGTTCAGCCGTATTGAAAACATCCTTGTTTATCCGGTCGGACTTATCAATACCATCATTTATGTATGGATAAGTATGGAAGGGCAATTGCCGGGTGAAGCCTCTGTCAATTTTTATTATACGGTAATGAGTATTTACGGATGGATACTGTGGACTAAAAAAGATGCTGCAAAACACCCTGTAGTTAATATTACTTTCTCTGATAAGAAGTGGTGGAAGTACCAGTTGTCTTTTTTCGCTGCATTTTATATCGTTATCTTTTTTGCTCTTACTTACCTGAAAAAAGATTTTGCCCCGGGTGCAATTCCGTGGGCAGATGCACTCGCTTCCGCCAGCGCCTTTACCGGCATGTGGCTCATGACAAAAAAGAAAGTGGAAAGCTGGTATTGGTGGATTGCTACGAATATTGCTTCTATCCCTTTGTACTTTGCAAAACATTATGTGTTTACCAGTGTTTATTATCTGGTCTTACTTGTAATGGCTGTATTTGGTTTGCTGGAATGGATAAAAAGAGCAAAGCGATCCCATGCTTAAAAAAATCGTCGTCATAGGACCCGAAAGCACCGGCAAAAGCACCTTATGCGAACAGCTGGCACAGCATTATGACAGCATGTGGTGCCCGGAATTTGCAAGAGAATATTTATTAACCAATGGCACAAATTATTCTTACGATGATCTTCTAACCATTGCAAAAGGACAACTGGCACTGGAGGACGAATACACAGCGATGATGAACCGGCCCCTCTCGCCACTCGCCAAACCCCACTCACCACTCTTCATCGACACGGATATGTACGTCATGAAAGTCTGGTGTGAGTTTGTTTTTGAAAAATGCCATCGTTTTATTCTTGACCAGATAGTAGAAAGAAAATATGACCTCTACCTGCTTTGCAATATAGATCTGCCGTGGACAAAAGATGAATTGCGGGAATATCCTGACCTGAAAACAAGGGACCGGCTCTATCATATCTACAAGGACATCATGATAAATCAATCCGTGCCTTGGGCAGAAATATGCGGCAACAATGATGAAAGGCTGCAAAATGCCATTGCGGCGGTTAACAAAATCTTATAGTTCTTTGTGCAATCTTAAACCCGGGTGCGTCTTTATATGATCAAACCAACCGTCATGAAAAAAATTTCCCCTTTGGTGGCCTTTTTTTTAGCCGCCATAATTGCCACTGGCCAAGGTCCTGCCAGAGGTGAATTTGCTACAAATTCAAATGGGCTGATGTATAGCGATGGAGATATTAAAGCTCTCCGTTTCATTGTCGACTCCCTCAACCTGAAGTTCAAGTCATGTGAGCCGAATCAGCAATATTTTTCTATGCCGCAAGGAAGGTTTTACTATGCCCGCTTTACGGATGAAAAAAATGATCTGAGATCTATTGTTGCAGATATCGATAAAATTAGCTTTCATGAATTAGTCTCAAAACATCGCCCGTTCCTCAGATCCTGCGATACGACCTCAATATTAATAAAAGGTAAAACCTACTATTTGTCCGGCACAGCAGAACATGGCTATGAGTCGCAAAATTTTGGTGGCGGACGAAAAACAACAGGCGAGATAAAGGAAGGAAATTGGTTATTCATTTATGAAACCCCTCAGCAATATACCAACTACTATGAGATCTTCTGTTACTATTTTCCAGAAAAACTACAATCAAAATCGATTCCTAAAGAATACGCATCATTGATCCAGTATGTCGACTGTATGGTAGATACCACTTCTGTTGTTTTTAAACCATTGATCAAAACTGCAGGCAACACGGGAGAATACAGTGAAATTCACAAGAAGGTGAATGACTACATAAATTCGTCATTAAAAATAAAAAACAGGGGAGATGATCGCTGGATATATAATAGGATCTCAAGCGAGAAGGCGGAAAGGGCCATTGAAAAATTGAGCGGAGATGATTATTTCAGAAGAATAGTGGTTGAATTGAATGAAGCGGCTCAATCAATCGGGGCCGTTTCTGATGGCGAAGAAAAATTGATCGCTCATTTTGTATCCCCCAATGATGCATTGGCGCTCAAAAGAAGCAGACGTGTAGTAGGGATGTGTAGCCAGGACCAATCACCGAGGATACATGCAAGGGAAATAGCTTTATTATCCGCACAGGCACATAGCTGGGATATTTTCCTGAGAGCACATCTCGATATCATGCATGATCGTTTTGATCGTATGACCGATGGTAGTTATGCATGGGGACAAAGAAAAACTTATTTGAAAGAATTAGAAACACTCGATCTCAATGTTGTCGATCTAATGCTTGGCTTGAGTCTCCGCGCCAGTAATGTTGCCAATAATCATTATTATGGTACTATTTGGAGAACCGCCTGGGCTTTGTCTGAAAGCAAGGACAAGGATCTGTTCGAGCAAAAAGCCCTTACTATGATCAAAGATAACAGGTTGGATGATTTCAATCGCGGCCTAATCTTCATGCTGTACCAGATTTATACTAATTATTTGGAAAAGGATGCAGGTAATCAAAAAAGAGACGAGCTTAGGAAGCATATTAATGAATATCCTGATTTTCTCCAAGATGCTATTCGTGACATGAAAGTATTGACAGGTAAGGACCGCAACTGATTCCTATATTTGACAAATGAATCGTCAGTCGCTCCGTTCATTTATTTATCAACACCATCGCTGGCTTTTTTATTGCTTTTGGCTATTGCTGACGTTGATGCAGGCCGGCCTTACCGAACTGCAGGATGATGAAGCGTACTACTGGGTCTTTTCGAAATTCCTTGACCTCGGTTATTTTGATCATCCACCCATGACGGCCCTGCTGGTAAAAATGGGTTATGCTATTTTTCCGAATGAATTGGGTGTAAGATTTTTTCCCTTGCTGTTAAATGTTCTTTCACTTGTCATTATTGAAAAACTCACTGATAAAAAAAATCCGCTGCTTTTTTACGGCATTACTTTATCTCTGGCTATCTTACAAATAAGCGGATTTAATGCCGTGCCTGACACTCCGCTTATTTTCTTTACAGCGCTATTCTTTCTATGTTATAAGAGATTTGCAGGCCGTCCATCTTCTCAAAACACAATTTTCCTGGGGTTTTGCGTCGCTCTTCTTTTTTATACAAAATACCATGCGGTGCTTATTGTGTTGTTTACATTGCTTTCAAATGTCAGGTTATTCAGAAAACCCCAGATATACATTGCCGGTTTGGTTGCTTTCTGGTTATACATACCGCACCTCCTCTGGCAGTGGGAGAACAACTGGATCAGTTTCCGCTATCATTTGTTTGAAAGCAATGTGAATCCGTACAAGTTTTCTTTCACCGCCGAATATTTGCTGGGACAAGTAATACTGGCTGGGCCAATAGTAGGCCTCATATTAATACCCGCCGCATTTTTACACAAAACAAAGAATGCAACGGAAAAAGCCATGCGCTACAGCATGATCGGAATCTATATTTTCTTTTTACTTAGTTCCTTTCGTGGAAAAGTAGAAGCCAATTGGACATCGCCTGCTATTGTATCCCTGATAATTCTTGCTCACCAGTATTTGCAGGAAAAATTGACTCCGATAGCTGTCGGGGGGCAAAGGCTTTTGTTCCGCTTACTTCCTGTCACCCTGTTTATTGTTTTGTTTGCCAGGATTGTAATGATAGAAGACATTCTTCCTGTAAAGCAAATAAAAAAACGATACCATGCCTGGAAAGAATGGCCTGCAATAATGAAGGAAAAAACAAAAGGATTGCCCATTGTGTTCAGCAATTCTTACCAGCGGGCAAGTAAATATTGGTTCTATTCAGGACAAATAACCTTATCACAAAATTTGTATAAAGAAAGAAGAAACAATTATAATTTCTGGCCGATAGAACAGGAGATGCTTGGAAAGCCGGTTTATTTTTTGGACATCTACAATCTGAAACGATTTCCTGATTCAATAAAAACTCCTATAGGCTATGTTGGCTACCGGTATGACTCATCGTTTAATTCTTTTCAGACCATCAGGATTGAAACGACCAAAAGCAGTTTTAAAATTAAAAGCGGCGATTCTCTGTCATTAAATTGCACAGCCCGCCTGACCCGCTGGCAATTGGGTTATTTATGGGAGCATCCGGATATGAAGCACAGCGTCAGCCTGATTTTTTTTCAAAAAAGAAAAATTATTGCTGAAAAACTGTTGCCCCTGACACTGCACGACCTCGCCCGGCTCACGGATGACGATTTGGTAACAGTAACACCCGGGTTGCAAGATGGAAAATATGAAATGATGTTTTCTGTTGCCGTTCCCGGTTATAATCCAACACATAATAGCAATAAGATAAAATTGCAGATAGAATAAATATGTCGTTCCTACGGAACTTAGGAAATCGCTCAATTGAATATTACTACCAATATATCGCCTCTACGAGGCTTTGTAAAAATCACGGTGGTTTCATCCCGATCACTCTCCGGATATCAGGATCGGTTAAAAGATTATTCATTTGCCGCATGATATCCGATGCCCGTTGAGAAATATAGGCAGAATTTACTTTATACCGTTTCGGGCTTGGCAAACAGGCGGCAACCAATGCTGCTTCACGTTGAGTAAGGTTCTTCGCCGGTTTATGAAAATAAGTTTGCGAAGCCATTTCAATTCCGAATATGCCTTCGCCCATTTCCACCTGGTTCATATACATTTCCAGTATCCTTTTCTTTCCCCAGATGAGTTCTATCATAAAAGTGAAATATACTTCCAGTCCTTTTCTCACCCAGCTTCTGCCCTGCCAGAGAAAAACATTTTTCGCCACCTGCTGGCTGATCGTGCTGGCTCCACGAACCCTTCCGGGTTTTTTTTCGTTATAGGCCCTCTTAATACTCTTCCAGTCAAAGCCATGATGATCCGGAAAAAGCTGGTCTTCGGCAGCAATAACGGCCAGTTTTGCATTGGGTGAAATATTGCTCCTGCATACATAATCTCGTTTAAAGCCATGGCCGCTTACCCAGCTTACAAACTGTGTCATGGTAATGGGTGGGTTTACCCACTTCAATAAGAGGATATAGCAGAATTGAAAAATAAAGATCCAGAGGAAAATGCGTTTGCACCATTTCCAGCACTTGCGCAGTATTTGTTTCATCCAGCTGCTATTATTTTCAGATGCGTTCGCCATAAATGATAAGTCCCCATACAAGGGCAATACCAAAAACAATTAATAACAGCCCGTTGACCCGGTTAATAATATGGATATTATGTGGTGTAAGCCGGTTCCTTATTTTGCCTGCCAGGAAAACCTTGAGTATATCGGTGCCCAGCATCCATATCAGGCAGGTCGCAAAGGCTATAATTTTTTGATTAAGTGTAAGGTCAATGATGGCAGTAGAGGCATATATCCAGAAAATAAATACTGAAGGGTTCAGCGTATTCATAAAATAGCCGGAGAAAAATATTTTGGCATAATCCCGTTTCCGGAATTTAAAGACCTGTTTTCCTTCCTCATTCACTTTTACTTTTTTGAAAAAAAGAAAGTAAATGCCGGTGGCCACCAGGAAAACGCATCCTGCTATTCCCACCAGGTATTTGTGTGCCTTTAATTGTTCAAAAAGTGTAGTGAAGAGATTGACAAGCAACACCATGGTAATATCGCTGGCAGAAACACCAAAAACAAAAGTGAGGCCGCCCCGGTGTCCGTTGTTGAGGCTTTGCTTGATGATGGTAAATAATACGGGGCCCACTGAGATGCTCAGTAATAAACCGAAGGTCAGGCCTTTGATGATAGCTTCTGTCATGCGATAGTAATGACTAAAAGTAAAAAACCTCTTTCAGATTAAAGAGGTTTGCAAACTTAAATATGCCCCGTTTCCAGAAACCGGTTCCACTCCTCCAGCATCTTCCCCTTCATCACTCTTGGAAATTTATGCTGGCTGCCCAGTTTGCCTTTCAGCTCCATGAACTTCATGAATTTTTCTTCTGGCAGCACTTCCAGGAAAACAGCTTTCAGGGCACTGTCCCTTTCCACGGCATAATCGTCATTCAGCATCCTCAGGTTCTCATCAATGCGTTTGCGGAGTTGTTCTGCATCCACCGCATCATTAGTGGCCACATACCAGCGATGGGCAAAAAAGTTCTCGTAGGGAAAGCCGACCACCGTGAACTCAGGGATACTGATATTGAATTCCTCGCTTACTAATTCAATTGCTTTGTTCATATTCTCCACACCCAGGTGCTCGCCGGTAAGGCTGAGAAAATGTTTGATGCGGCCCGTTATCACCACTTCACTTCTTTCCAGGTCAACAAATTTGATGGTGTCTCCGAGTATATACCGCCACGACCCCGCATTGGTACTCATCAGCAGTGCATATTCCTTTCCTTCCTCCACTTCATGTATCATTTTTGCATCGGGATTGGCAATAATGTTTCCATCATGGTCAAAGTTCTTATCATCAAAGGGAACAAATTCGAAGAAAATATTATTATCCAGGATCAGTTTCATGCCTTTGGCATGTTCCCTTGTTTTATATCCAATAAACCCTTCGCTGGAAAGATAATTCTCAATATAAACAATGGGTTTGCCTAATAATTTCTCAAATCCCTTTTTATACGGTTCAAATGCAACACCGCCGTGTACAAAGAAGCTGAAGTTGGGCCATATCTCATGAATGTTTTTCACTTTGTAATGTTCTATTACCATTTCCATACACATCTGGCACCAGGCAGGCACGCCAACGATATAGCCGATGTCCCATTCTTTGGCATGTTCCACTATTTCAGTCAGTTTTTGATTCCAGTCGCTGAGTGCAGCAATGCGGCCGCCCGGTTTATAAAAACTCTGGAACCAGAATGGTCTTTTCTTAGCCAATATCCCGCTCAGATCACCCGCATACCATCCGGCATTTCCTTTTTTAAGATCGGTGGCTCCGCCAATTGCTAAAAAGCCTTTTGTCATCGCCCTTTTATTGGCATCTTCATATTTAATAAGGCTGATTAACTGCCGTAGGTAGTTGACGGTGTTGCTCCTCAACAGTTCTTTCGTTACAGGAATATATTTGCTGGCAGCTTCGGATGTGCCGGAACTAAGTGCATAGTATTTAATCTTTCCCGGCCATGCCACATCTGACACTCCATCCAGTGTTTTCTTCCACCATTCGTTATATATCTTATTATAATCATGCACAGGCACCAGCTCCTGAAATCTTTTGGCAGGATGGCGGCTTAATAAAGCTTCATCAAAACGATAGTGCTGGCCAAATTCGGTGAAGCGGGCTTTCTTCAATAATTTTTTCAACACCCTTATCTGCTGGCGTCGGGGGTCATTGGGAGGAATCCTTAGCGCTGCAGCAATTGCCCTTGGTAGTTTAATGTCAATGATATTTGCCATTCAGTGGTTGGGTGTTCGGTTTAAAGTTACGCAATGTTTCATCCTCCAAGATGCCGGTACATTTTCCATAATAATTTCAGATCATTGGAGGGCTCATAGTCCCGGGCATACCAATAGTCCATCATTTGCAGGTTTTCGGCTGGCAGTAGTTGTTTCGAAGTTAATGTGACCCCGTTACAGGCTATTATGCCTTTCCTGAGTTTGGGAAGTTTTTTTTCTTCGGTTGAATATCCTATCCATGTTTTTTGTGCAAACAAAACCGAAAAGCAGCTGGAGAAAAAACGGAATGGCTTTTTGACCACGATAAGGTGAACAGGAAAACCGATGAGGCCAAAAAAAGAAACAAACACATCTATCAATCTTTTTAACCGTTTACTATACGGGTTGCTCAGTTTAAACCCATTTTCTTTTGACAGGGCTTCACCCGATGTATTTCTTGAATCGCTGCCTACGATGCTGTTGCTGCCGGATGCATGATATTTTACCCGGATCCCCCGCGGCAGCCGCCTTACTTCTTTAATGATATCAGAGAACGACAATGTTCCTTCGCAAAATATCAATTCACGGAAACTGATGCTGTGGTACAGTTCATTCAATTTTTGAAAATGTCCGACAGCAGATTCATCTTTTTCATTTACGGCCACCCTGCCCAATATCCTTTCCTGTAAGCCGGCTGCTTCTATCAGCCCGGTTGTTTTTTTATATTCTTCCGCTGAACCAACAATAAAAGTATTTGCATTTTCTTCTCTTTGACTGTTGCTGCTCAGCACTCCTGATCTTATAAGTATCCCTCTCAAAATACTGATGAGTACAAATGCCAATATTGATCCGAACAGTAAAATGCCTCTTGAAAATCGCAATCGTTCGGGCAATAATGCGTAAGCAGCCAGCAAAATTACCGTGGCAAACAGTGTGGAGCTAATAAGCTCAGACCGTTTGTACCAGCGGTCATAAAGCCCGGCATAGTAAGCCGCCAGAAGATAAAATAATGTATACGCCGGAAAAGCAACCCACAATAACCGTTGTTCGTATTCTGTCTCGGGCCTTACCCAGGTTACCCATACGTTTTTCATCAGCCAGAAAGATAGCAGGATGATGCCCGCATCAATCAAAGGCAAACCAATACGCCGGATGAAATGGCCTGTAGCAGCGACGACAGCGCTCAGCCATATTCCCGACTGAATCATCAAATTAAAAAAACCTGCACGGCCGCCGCTGTAATGCTTTCGGACAAATATGCTCATAGCTTTATAAAACATCCGCACATAGTTCATGCTTCCTTTGCGGGTGCTTTCTCCTTTAAAGTGAATGATATTGCTGCCTGCGAAATAATAGTTCTTATACCCGGCCTTTTGAATACGGTAGCTCAGATCCACATCTTCGCCATACATAAAGAATACTTCGTCAAAACTGCCGATCTTGTCGAGTACCCCCTTTCTCACCATCATAAATGCGCCGGCCAGCACATCCACTTCGTGGTCTTCGTTCTCATTCAAATTTCCAAGATGATATTTTGCAAATGTTTTGGAACGGGGAAACAGCCTTGCAAGACCAAATAGTTTATACAACGATGTGGCCGGAGAGGGGAATGACCTTTTGGATTCTTTGAGAAAACGGCCCCGGCCATCCAGCATTTTTATTCCAAGGGCTCCCGCATCCGGATGCGATTCAAAAAAGGAGATACATTTTTTGAAACAATCTTCCGGAACAAGTGTATCGGGATTTAAAAAAAGAATATAGCGCCCCGATGCTTCCGCCAGGCCCCTGTTACAACCTTTGGCAAAACCCAGGTTCTCTTTACTGGCAATAAATTTTACGGAAGGAAATGCAGGAGCCAGGTATTCAATACTGTTGTCGGATGAATGATTATCCACCACGATCACTTCTGCCCGCAACCCCTCTGTCGCCTTTTGTACAGAAAAAAGACATTGCTCAAGAAAATGCTTGACATTATAGTTAACGATGATGACAGAGAGTTCCAATGTAGCGCTGTGTATAAGCCACGAAGTACGAAGTTTTCGGGGTGTCCTCAAAATTACCTGCCTCCTTTCTGCGCTTCAGGTTTGGTATATTTGCCCATGCTGAAAGAAACATTGATACGATCCGTTAGGGCAGGTGCTGCAGAAATACTCCGCTTTTTCAACCAGGACTTTAAAGTAAGCAATAAAGAAGGTGTCAATAATCTTGTTACCGAAGCCGATCATGCTTCAGAAAAAGCCATTATTGATGTTATCAGATCTGCTTTTCCAGACCATTATATATTAAGCGAAGAAGCGGGGCAGATTGCGCAGGACTCTCCTTACAAATGGATCATTGACCCGATTGACGGCACTATCAATTTTGCACATGGCATTCCGCTGAATTGTGTTTCCATCGCCATTGAGCACAAAGGAGAAATTGTAATGGCTGCCGTGTACAATCCGCATATCAACGAATTATTTTTTGCAGAAAAGGGGAAAGGCGCCACATTGAACGATAAACCAATTTATGTAAGCGAACAGACAAAAGCTATTCATGCCTGTTTGGTAACCGGTTTTCCGTACACTTATATCAATGCAACCAACGGCCCGCTTGAAATATTTGAACGTTTCGTCCGCAAAGGTGTGCCGGTGAGAAGGCTTGGCTCCGCCGCCATTGATCTTTGCTGGGTAGCCTGTGGCAGGTTTGATGGTTTTTATGAACACAAGCTGGAAGCATGGGACAGTGCGGCTGGTTACCTGATTGTGGAAGAGGCGGGCGGAAAAGTAACCGATCTCGCAGGAAATAAATTTTCCGTTTACCAGCATAAAGTTCTTGCAACAAATGGAAAGATCCATGATGAAATGCTGGAAGTAATTAATAATCAAAAAGAATTATGAGCGAGCAAAAAACTGAAATATCGTCACTGGGAGAATTTGGACTGATAGAACACCTGACTAAAAATATTGAATTGCAAAACGCATCTTCCGTGCTGGGTGTGGGCGATGATGCGGCGGTGATTGACCATTTCGGCAAACAAACTGTTGTAACAACCGACCTGCTTGTGGAAGGGGTACATTTCGACCTGGCATATACCCCGCTGAAACATCTTGGCTATAAAAGCGTCATTGTTAACCTGAGTGATATCTATGCAATGAATGCAATTCCCACACAAATAACATTAAGCCTCGGCATCAGCAACCGCTTCAGCCTGGAGGCGATGAACGAATTTTATGAAGGCGTTTATGCTGCCTGCAATAAGTATAATGTGGACCTGGTGGGCGGCGATACCACATCTTCGCAAAAAGGGTTTATCATATCCGTTACCGCCATTGGCGAGGTGGCACCGGATAAATTTGTAAAAAGAAGCACTGCTCAAAAAGGTGATCTGCTTTGTGTAAGCGGCAACCTGGGAGGCGCTTATGTAGGCCTTTTGTTCCTGGAGAGAGAAAAGAAAATATTCATGGAAAGCCCGGGAGTTCAACCCGACCTGGAAGGAGAATCGTATGTAATTGGCCGGATGCTGAAACCCGAAGCAAGAAAAGATATCATTGAGTTTTTTGCAGAAAAAGAAATTATTCCCACTTCTATGATCGATATTAGCGATGGTCTAAGCTCTGAGATCCTGCATATCTGCAAACAGAGCCGCTTGGGCTGTGTGTTGTACGAAGAAAAAATACCGGTAGCTGAAGAAATGAAAAAAGCAGCCTTTAAATTTGAAATAGACCCTACTGCCTGTGCGTTAAGTGGCGGTGAGGATTATGAGCTGCTGTTTACCATTCCTCAAACAGATTATGATAAGTTGGTTTTAAATGAAGAAATTAGTGTGGTGGGATATATGACTGAGGAGGAGCAGGGCGTCCATATTATTACAAAGGGTGGCGGCAAGCATGCCATTACCGCACAGGGCTGGAACCATATGTCTCCTTAATTCCGCCGGAAAGGAGCTTTCAAACCCCAAAGTTGAAAAAGCTTTGTATTTTGTACTTCCTTGTTATCCGAAAATGAAAACACCAATATCATTTGTTTCAATTTTATGCCTCCTCACAAGTTGTGGCGTTAACAAATCGGCTTTTTCCCCCAATAAAAAATATTCTTTGCAGGAGGTAAAGAAAGATTATTCTCTTTACCGGAATATTCTTGAAAAACATCATCCAAGCCTGTACTGGTACACTTCTAAAGACAGCATGGATTATTATTTCAACTATGGTCAGCAGCAGCTAACAGATTCCATGACCGAGCCGCAGTTGCGCAAGCTGCTGAACTATGTTACGGCAAAGATCAATTGCGGCCATACCTCTGTCCGTTCTTCCAAAGCATGGATAAAATATAACGATACCGCCCGCCTGGGAAAGTTATTTCCCCTAAGTATGAAGCTGTGGGACGATACGATGATAGTAACGCAAAACCTCCACAGGAGGGATTCCATTTTTAAAAGAGGCACTGTCATTACAAAAATAAATGGAAGGCCTGTGCCTGAGATCGTCGACACCCTGTTTGATTATATTTCCACCGATGGCTATAATGCCACACACAAATCGCAGGCATTAAGCAGCCGTGGGTATTTTGGTTCATTATATAGCTCCGTATTTGGCCCCTCTGAAAAATACAATGTTGAATACCTGGCCCCTGGCGGGCAAATAAAAGAAGCCAGCATTCCTGTTTATACTCCGGCAGCAGACACGGCTAACCGTAATGCTATCCGGCCGCTCAGCAGCATCCCGAAGCCTTCTAAAAGAGAAAGAAGGCGGCAGCAACTAAGTATTGTACGCCTGCTGAAGATTGATTCCGTTAACCATACCGCCATGATGGACCTTTCCTCGTTTGGCCGGGGATATGGGTTACGACAATTTTTTCATGCCTCATTCCGTACACTAAAGCAAAATAATATCGGACATCTTATCATTGATGTGCGCAGTAATGGCGGTGGCAGTGTTACCAATTCCACTTTACTCAGCCGGTATCTTGTAGACGACGCTTTTAAAATCTGTGATACGCTTTATTCCATTAAAAAAGGAAGCTCCTACAATCATTATATCAAAGACCATTTCTGGAATCGGCTATTCATGACCCTGTTCACTAAAAAAAGAAAAGACGGTTATTATCACTTCGGATATTTTGAACGGCATTATTTCAAACCCAGGAAAGGCAATCACTACAACGGAAAAGTGTATATACTTACCGGCGGTAATTCTTTTTCCGCCACTACCTTGTTTGTAAGCTCGGTTGTAAAGCAGGAAAATGTAACCGTGATTGGCGAAGAAACGGGAGGCGGCGCTTATGGTAACTCAGCCTGGCTGATACCCGATGTAACACTCCCGGAAACAGGTGTCCGTTTTCGTCTGCCATTGTTCCGGCTGGTGATTGATAAGACAGTTCCAAAAAACGGAAGAGGTGTACAGCCTGAAGTGGAAGCTATGCCAACTGTGGAAGCTGTTCGCCGGGGGGCCGATTATAAATTAGATAAAGCGATGGAGTTGATAAAAGCGGATAAGGAGAAAAAGAAACCCGATTAGTGTTTTTTGTCTTATTATTCATTCAGGATATTAAATTCATCCGCATCCCTTAAAAAGGGAAATTTTGATCTCACTGCTTCAAGATGAGTTTTATTTAAAGTAATTGTGAAAATATCTTCATCCTCCTTTTTACAGTAAAGCACTTCTCCCAGTGGATCTGCAACCATGCTCTCGCCGTTGTAATGAATACCATTTCCATCATCGCCTACCCGGTTCACGCCAACCACATAACATTGATTTTCTATAGCTCTTGCCTGTAGTAATGTTTTCCATGCATGTATTCTTCTTTCGGGCCAGTTGGCTACATATATTATGATATCATACTCCTCACCCCCCGGCCCCCTCTCCACTCCGTGGAGAGAGGTTGGGGGTGAGGACTGTCTCGCCCATACCGGAAACCTCAGGTCATAGCATATCAGCAAATTAATTTTCCAGCCTTTTACCGAAGCGATCAGCCGTTTTGTTCCTGCGGTATAATGTTCATCTTCTCCGGCAAAAGCAAAACAATGACGTTTGTCATAAATACCATATTGCCCGTTGGGTAGCATCCAGATTAACCGATTGTAATAGGGTCTGACGGTCTCCGTCTGACCCGGCTCTGTTATAATAACACTACCGGCAAGAACAATCTTTTTTTCTGCCGCTATCCGCTTCATCCATTGCAAAGTTTCGCCGTCCATTGTTTCGGCCAGCAGTTCCGGCTTCATACTAAACCCGGTACTGAACATTTCGGGCAATATCACTACTTCCGTCTTTTCTTTTATGCTGTTGATCTTTTCTTCCAGCATTTGCAGGTTGGCGGTTTTATCTTCCCAGTGAAGATTGGTTTGAATGATTGTGATGTTAAGGTTTGACATTTGTTTTTGGAATAGAAGTAAAATTAACGGTTAATATAAAACAAAGCAGCCCCGCAAATGCGGAGCTGCTGTAAACCTTAACCATCTGCTTTTAAACTTACTTTGAGAAATTAAACCTCATCAGCACTTCATGGGCATTGGAGCCGGCATCATATACACTGGCCGGTGTCTGGTATATATCAAAGGAATAACCAATCGTCAGTTTCTTGTTTACATGGACCCCTGCGGAGAGCATCCAGCTTTGCTTCAGGCGATAACTGGCGCCCCACCAGAACCTGTCGTTGTGTTCTATCCGTGCCCCAAACTGGTATTCTGTTGGTGAGTTAGGTAAATAAATAACCAGGAAATTAGGCGTAATAGAAGTAGCGGGATCCACATTCCATTTATATCCGCCATGGAAATAATAATGACGGTACAGGCGGCCTTCTTCGCTGCGGGTAGTATTGCCGGAATAAAAATCAAGTTTGGACTGAACCAGTTGAGAGGCAGCAGCGCCTAGCTGAAGTCTTTTGCCTGTATAAGAAATACCAAAGCCTGCATCAAACACAAACCTGTTATCAGCCCCTGCTATTGCAGGATCGGCACCAAGTGTTGCTGACAGTTTTGCCTTATCAATTGAATACTGCTGTCCCCTTGCTTCAATACCCAATGAAAACACCGCATCGTTGTTCATCGGAATATGCTTGGCAAATGCCAATTGCACACCTGTGCGGGAGGTAGGGCCTGTTTTATCATTATAGATATAACCGCCTAATCCTATTTTGAGGGATGGCAGGTTAAACGAGCCAAACACGGTGGCTGTTTTCGGGCTTCCGCTGATGCTGCTCCATTGTGTGCGGTAAGAAACCCCTACCATATTGGTGCCCACGCCTGCCCTTGACGGGTTGTGAAATATACCCTGCATATCGTACAACGATGATGTTTGCAACTGCTGCGCAGACACAAGGCCGGCACATCCCAGGAATATAAGCGTCAAAAATTGTTTTCTCATTTGCTTAATTTTTTTATTTTGATTTGTTGTTATCTTAAAATGGTTACATCGCCTTTCAGCGTTATATAAGCACTGTTCATCAACAGGAAGTTTACAATATAGTAGTACGTCCCGTCTGCCACTGGTTTGCCATTGTAAGTACCATCCCAGTTATTATTGTAATTATCATTTTTGTAAACAATATTTCCGTAACGGTTGAATACGGTTACATAAATCTGTTTTACACAAAGCCCGCCATTATTGGTAACTATCCATCTGTCATTCATATTATCACCATTTGGCGTAAAGGCTTCCATTACCTTCAGGCAGTATGGCAATACCGTCACGGTCATATTGTCTGCGGAAACACATCCGTTTACATCTGTTACTGCCATGGTATATGTTGCCGTTACCGGAGGTTTAACAATTGGCGTAAAGCTGTTGGCACCGGAAGTGATTGTAGCTGTCGGTGTCCAGGCGATGGTGGCCGGAGTACCGCTGCTGCTTCCCTGCAAAGTTGCATTATCTCCCTCCACGATTGTTATATTCTGTCCTGCATCAACTACCGGGGATGCTTTTACCGGCACAGCTACTGTCTTCGTTATTATTCCGCAGGCCGCATCTCTTATTACAATCGTTTTGGGCCCCGGCGCTAGATTGCTGAATGTATTGGAAGACTGGAAAGTTCCTCCGTTAATACTGTAAGTATAAGGTGCAATACCGCCTGTGGTATTGACAATGATCACACCTTGTGTAGCATTATCACAACTTGGAGTGATGTTTTCCGTGGATGACACACTTATGTTAGCGTTGTTTCCATACTCCATGATCGGCGCACCCTGAATGTTTACACCGGTTACAAAAAGTCTTCTATTTGCAAAAGGAGTGCCCGCGGGTACTGCTTTAGGAGCAAAGGCTGCTGTTTCAAACAGGCAACCTGTTGGCGGCGCTTCAATCGTCCAGGTAGCACCTCCATTTGTTGTTTTGAACATAAGGCCCGGGGTCATCACATAGCCATTATTTACATCATGAAACAATACACTATTGAAATTTCCGGCTCCCTGTGCAACTATATTGCCGGATATATCCTGCCATGTTGCACCACCGTCTGTTGTTCGATATACAAATCGCCTGGGAAAACCATTGCCAACAAGGAATACAGTATTTGCATCAAGGGCAAACATATCCCTGTATGTAATTTGTGGCGTTACGCCGGGAGTAGGCAACGGAAGTTTGCTCCAGGTTAAACCACCGTCTGTAGTTTTATAAATAGTATCCCTCGCTCCGGCAGCATAGCCTATCAGCCTGGTTGGGAATTCAATCTCAGTAAGGTTAGGTTGTAGTGTTCCGACGGTAAAACCACTGTAAACACTCCATGTGGCTCCGCCATTAATTGATCTGTAAATTCTGGAAGTTCTGGATGCTGAAGGAACACTAAAACTACTTGCTCCAACAGCCCATACACTATCATTGCCTGCGGTTGCTACATCACGCATTTGCATCAATCCATCTGAATAAACGGGATCTAAGGTTGGTTGTGCAGGTGGCGCCACATTAAGGTTGGGTGTATGATATATTGTGCCATTGCTGACTGCAAAATATGCCTGGGCCGGGTTTGACTTTTTGTAAGCAAACCCATCTATACTGTAGAAATTATTAATAAAGTCCAGCCTTGTTCTGTCCCACCATGTTTTACCGCCATCGTTTGTTACATTAATGTTGCCGCTTCCTGTAGCAACTCCATTATTGCAATCGGCAAATTCAAATTTGGTAAATGCAGCACTTAAGGGAACGGTAACATAATTGCTGTTCCAGCCTGAACCTCCGGGCAAAGAATCCGCTACAACACCCAATGAACCCATGGATAAGAATTTTCCGTTGGGCGCTATATCCAATGCCCATACTCCATTGCTGCTAAAATTTTGACCGGGAGGTAAACTTCTTGATTGCACCCAATTTCTTCCGGTATCAACTGAAACCCACATGCGGCCAAAATTTCCGTTGGCCACAAGCGTACCATTGCTTGTTCTTCTTATTTGAGAAGGATTCGATGCTAACAAAACCTGCGGATTAGGAATTGGTGGGCCGGCATTAGGACCCTGTGTTGGGGGAAAAGGAAAATTCAAAACCTCGTATTTTCCTTTTTCTAATGTACCCCCGTTATTAACATTCGGTGTCATGTCTGTGGCCATGGTTTGCACTTTTACTACCGTATTATTATTGAATGACATGATCACTACTGTATTGTCATCGATTACGTTCATTGCCTTGTATGTCTGAGCTGCAGGACTGAGGTTACTAAAACCGGTTGTACAATTAATTGTATTGGTATTTATTCCGGTATATCCTATTCTTTCTTTACTGATTGAATAATCAGTTAAGACACCGTTTTCTAATTTCCATAGTAATGCTGCGGTATGAGCCCCTGTTGTTAAAAAAGTCGTAGCAGGCAAGCAGTTGGAAGTCGAAATAGCCCTTCGGCTAACCTGTGGGAATAGCGGACTTGCCTGGCCGCAGATATATCCAACACCACTTGGTAAAATTTCAATCCTGTAGATTTGCTTCAGTTTAGCATCTACTGGCCAAAGTACCGAAGGAATATTTGGGTTATTGATATAGCCAACACGGGTTACTCCGTTAACAGCCGGAGCAGCAATGGAATCCCAGGTAGAACCACCATTCAGCGTAACATATAATTTTGGCAGTGAATCTGCTGTATTATTATATTCCCCTCCTATGTATCCCTTATTTGCATCCAAAAACCAGCATGCATTGATGTTCTTGCTACTTGGGGTCAACGGAGTAATAACCTGGCTCCAGTTTACACCGCCATCTGTGGATTTGATCATTAATCCGGTATTGCCAACTGCATAAGCTATAGAAGATGTAATAAAATGTACATCATTAAAATTTCCTTTTGTTCTAAGTCCATTAACCGGATTTACAAAAGTGTAAACCCCATAAGTCCAGTTAGACCCCCCATCTGTGGTTTTGGCAATGCCGCCATCAGATCCGACAGCTATGGCGTTGTTGTTATCAAAAAAATCAACATCCAAAACTGTAAAACCAAATTGCTTAGGATTACTGAATCTCCAGTCCGTGGTGTTGAAATTTCCCTGACCAAAGCCCATTACAGAAGAAAAGGAAAATAAAATTATCGGCAGATAATGTTGCATTTTCCTAAAGCAGTTCTTGTTCATTTTAGTTTATCTTTTATGTTTGGTAGAAAAGAGAGGGGCAATGTTAGACCAACAATTATCTCCGGTTTGTAGAATTAATTCTATTCAGAAATGTGATGAAACGATTGAATATTGAGCTTTGAAAACAATATGCCCCTCCGTCTATATACATTACTAATTATCAGTCTTTTCAGCTTTTTACAAGCTGATGCCCAGGACAAATCAAACCGGGGAAAGGAGTTTTGGTTGGGGTATGGGTTTCACTGGATTTTTATAAATAACGACAACGGCGGAGTAATCCCTGTGAATGGCCAGGATATGGCTCTTTATATCAGTACAGAGCAGGCAGCAACTGTTACTGTTTCCATCAATGGAACGGCCTGGTCACAAACATTAAATATTCCTGCTAATACTGTTGATGCTTCCATTGTTATTCCAAAATCCGGAGTTAATGATGCCCGTCTTCTTACAGATGGATTATCTACAAAGGGAATACATATCGTCAGTGATGTTCCGGTGGCTGTATATGCGCATGTGTATGTAACGCAGGGATCTGGTGCCACTATGTTAATGCCGGTGGAAACATATGGTTACTCATATTATTCTGTCAATTATAGCCAGGCAACTTCAGGCTCGCAATTACCTAATATAAGTCCAACAATTCAAAATGGCCCTGATTGGTATTCCTGGTTCTACGTTATCGCCTCAGAAGATAATACAAGAGTGGAAATTGTACCCAGTGATACTACAAAGAACGGATGGTTGCCGGGACAAACGTATACAGTAAATCTTAACAAGGGTGAAATATATAATGTGTTTGGGAAAATGGTACCGGGCAATAACCAGGCCTGGGCTGCCAGCAAAGACATGACAGGGAGTAAAATAAAATCAGTTGTCGGAGCAGATGGTAATTGTCATCCGATGGCAGTCTTTTCTGGCTCAAGTGGTATCAGGATATGCAGGGGCGATGGTGGCGAATATATGCAGCAACAAGTTTTTCCGGCACAGGCCTGGGGAACCCGTTATTTGACTTATCATACTATTAATAATACCAATACAGACATTCTTGAAACAAACCGTAATTATTACAGGATCTGTGTTTCTGACCCTACTGCAGTTGTCAGGAGAAACGGAGCCGTTCTCACCGGTTTGATCAATAATTTTTATTATGAATTTCAGGATTCAACCGGTGGGGACTATATTGAATCTGATAAACCTGTTTTGGTTTCTCAATACACGGTAAATAAAAACCAATGCTGGAATTTTCCGACAACCACTCCGGCACCACCTTCCGACGGCGATCCGGAATGGTTTTACTTAAGCCCGATTGAGCAAGGGCAGAAATCGGTACGCTTATTTGCCAGCAGGCAATCACCGGCCATTTCCTATGTATATATTAATATCATATTACCAACAGTGGCGGTTGGCTCATTGCGGGTTGATGGTCTGCCATTGCCAGCATCACAAATAATTCCTCATCCAAATTTTCCTTCCTATTCAGTTGCCCTTGCAAGATTTATCGGGCCTGCGGCACAGCATACTATTACAAGTGATTCCGCCTTAAATGCCACCATTTATGGTTTGGGCACCTATGAAAGTTATGGTTATAATGCCGGGACGCTTATCAATAATCTGAATTCTTACGGCGAGATAAAAAACACACTAAATAGTAATGGGCAGATTGACACATTTACCTGTCCCAAAACACCTGTCCGGCTTTTTGCCAAGATTGCTTACCCCGCCACTTCCATACATTGGAAGCTGAGCCAGGTGCCGGGCATTACTCCTAATGCAGATTCTATTATTGCCAACCCGGTACCTATCCGTACTGAACTGATTAACGGGCGGACTTATTATGTTTATACTCTCCAGCAGGATTTTACTTTTGCCACTCCCGGCACTTATATAATTCCTATTTCATATTCGGCAACTGTTATTGAAAACTGCAGCCAGACAGAAAAGGCGGAATTGCGGGTACTGGTAAAACAGGGGCCAACGGCAGATTTTAGTTTTATCAACCAGTGTTTCAGGGACACTGTCCGTTTTACAAACGCATCAACCGCCACCGGTTTTACTATCACTAATTACCTGTGGACATTCCATGATGCTACCGCGCAGAATACGATCAATGCAAAAAAACTTTATCCCGCTGCCGGAAACTATGATGTACGTTACCAGATCATCGCTGATAACGGTTGCTTTGGCGATACCACTAAAACAATTACCGTAAGTGCCGGCACAACACCGGTTCTTACAGTATCCTCTTCAGGAAAACCCTGCGCCGACAGTACCATCACTTTCACATCATCCATTGCTCCCATATCGGGTAATCCAATTACCTGGTACTGGAATTTTGGAGACGGGCAGACTACTACATCAACAACGTCTAATATCATTACGCATACTTATGCTGCATCGGCCAGCCCGATTACTGTTAAACACCTGGCAACACTTACCACTGGCTGCAATCCCGATACGGTTACGTTCATTATTCCGGTCATACACAACAATCCCACAGCATCGTTTACCATCATAGCTGATACCCTATGTCCGAAAAAGCCAGTTCTATTTACGTCTGCTTCGGCGGGTGTAAGTGTTTGGAGCTGGAACTTTGGCAATGGAAGCGGAACAAATATTCCCCCATTCAACAGACCATATACTTCCAGTGGGACATTCACGCCAACGCTTACCATTACAGATGTAAATGGCTGTGGCTCCTTGCCGGTATCCCGAAACATTACCATCAACCCCGAACCTGCCATCAATGCAGGACCTGATAAAATGATGAGCCTTGGTTCGTCTGTTACGCTGGATGCAACGATAGCTAATCCCGGTAATTATGATTTTCTGTGGACACCGAATTTTTTCCTGAGCTCTCCCGCTGTACTTAATCCTGTCGCTACGCCAGATGTTGTTACCACCTATACCATACAGGCAACGGATAAAAACACTTTTTGCTCAGCAACAGATAATGCAGTAGTGGCTCCCATTTCAAAATTGTATGTGCCAACAGGCTTCACTCCTAATAACGATGGCAAGAACGACACCTGGAATATTCCTGGTCTTGCTTTGTACCCGGATGCGGTAGTAACAGTGTTTAACCGCTGGGGCGAAAAAATATATCAATCGAAGAACTATATCAGTAATCCCTGGAATGGTAAATACAAAGGATTGCTTCAGCCGCACGATGTATTTGTGTACATCATCCAGCTGAATGACGATAAAAAACAGATGCTGAAAGGAACGGTGGTAATTATACAATAAACCTTGTCCCGCAAAGGGCTTTTTTGACCAAAGAATAAATTCTACAGAAAGGAGCAATAAATTATGGAAATTAGTACACAAAATGCCCCGCAGGCCGAAGCCGAAAAAAAAATGCAACCAAAAATCCTGATAGCCGATGATCATAGCATGATCCGAAAAGGGTTAAAGCTGAACATACAGCTAAATATGGGCTATACTGATATTGAGGAGGTGGCTACCTGCAGCGACCTGATGCAAGAACTGGTAAAGAAAAAGTACACTCACCTTATTCTTGATATTATTCTTTCCGACGGAAGCACATTGGAAGTAATTCCCAATATCCGCCGGGTATATCCTGACCTGCACATTCTCGTTTTTTCCATGCAGCCGGCAGAAATATATGGCGAAGCGCTGAAGCAATACGGCATCAATCACTACCTGCCAAAATCGGTAGGAGATGAAGAAATCGTACTTACGCTTCAAAAATTTTTAAAAAACGAAGCTCCGGTACGCAGGGCTAATATCCAGCACCACGACAATCCTTTTACCACATTGGCGCCACGGGAGCTGGAAGTACTCCACTATATACTGAAAGGAAATGGTACAAAAGAAATAGCCGATACGCTCAACCTGAAAATGAATACCGTTTCCACTATCAAAACCCGCATTTATGATAAGACAAATGCCGGAAACATCAAAGAGCTGATGGAACTTGCCACGCTGTACAATGTGAACTATTAGAGAGAAGCTGTAATTTGTCAGGACAAATTGCTTATGTCAAGGCTGTTTACAATAGTTTTCTTCTGCGTTTTCTTTGCTCTTCCCGCTTTTTCGCAAACGGAAAAGCAGTATACTATTCAGCAATTCACGACTGACAATGGCCTGCCGTCCAATGGTATCAAAGGGCTTCAGTGGGATGAACAAACCGGGTTTCTATGGATTGCCACCGAAGCCGGCGTTGCCCGGTTCAACGGGCTTGATTTTACCAACTTCACCAAGGAAAACACAACCGGCCTCACACATGAGCGAATGGCCTACATGGTAAAAAATAACCAGGGTAATATTTATGTGGCGGATGTGGGCGGAAACTTTTTAATGGTACATGCCAACTTATTATTACAGCAGCCTTTTCCCGAGTTGAAGGAAATCATTGGGTTTAAAAAAAGATTTTTTCTTATTGCCTCAGGTACCAATTTGCAAAAAAAAGTACTGGCATTTATAAACGAAACCGGAACATCACCCTGGAACGGAATGCTGCAGCAGACAGATACCTCGCTGATAGTAGTGGATGGCAGGGGCGGGCTTTATTACACTTCCGAAAAACAGGAAGGTTTTGTCAAAGTTTCGCCGCCGGCAGGTCTCCGTAATGCATTTATACTGGACAACCAGTTTTTTATAATGGACAGTGAGCGGCGGATGTATATAGCAGCTGATAGTTTTCAACGCTATGACCCGGTTAAACTGGTTACGACAACCGGAGCTGATGTTCCGGTCACCTCTCCGAATTTTCTTTTATACTGGGACAATGGAATGGACAATCCCATTCTTTTTTCCGGAAACAATGCCTGGCTGCTGCATTACAGAAATGGAATTTTGGAAGCTGAGCTCATCTGCTCTGTCATTCCCAGCTATTCCTTTATTCGCTTTGCACAGTACAGCGAAAAGAATAAAACACTTTTCATCGGTACGGATTCCAAGGGACTAATCATTATTGGGGAAACCCGTATTACTCCGGTTAAAAATATCAATACTGATATTGGAGAAAGAAATGCCTACTACTCCCAACTGGAATTGCCCGATGGAAATGTATTGACCAATGAAGGTCATATTATTGGTCCCTCCGGTACCAGTTCCAGACCATTGCCTATTACCGGCAGGTTTAATTACACCATTTTTAAAAGTGACGACTCACTACTTTGGTATGCCCAAGTAAATAAAAATTACCGGGTTGCGCTTTTGCACCGGTACGACTATCGGACGGGGCAAACTTATGTTTACAGTAAAATTCATCCGATACAGGAGAGTATGGCCATGGCTTACTCCAATGGCATGTTTTATTTTGCTTCTTCAAACGGTGTGGGGTTCCTGGAAAATGACAGTGTCCGCTATGTTTTCACCCCTCAGCCGCCCAAAAAGGTTTCTGCGGCCCCGTATGCCATGCTTGAATTTTCACCGGGCATCTTTGGCGTTGCTTCCTGCGACGGATTGGTCCTTTATAATTTCAAGACACACAAAACCGACACATTACTGAAGCCTCTTGGCTATTGCATACGTAGCTTATGGAAGTATAAGGATTATGTTTTTATCGGCAGCTATGGAAAGGGATATTATATCTGGAAGAACGGAAAGCTGAAGGAAATGCCGCTGGATAAAAATAAATTTCTTTTATACACCCACTGTTTTGTACCTGATGATAATGGTTATTGCTGGATCAGCAGCAACCGGGGCCTGTTTAAGGCGCAACTGTCTGACCTGGTTGATGCATTTGAAAATAACAGCCCGCAGGTTTATTATCATTATTTCGGAAAAAACGACGGAATGGAAATTACCGAAATGAACGGCGGCTGCGCCCCCTGTGCATTGGTAATGAAAAACAAGACCCTTTCTTTTCCTACCATGGATGGATTGCTTTGGGTAAATCCTGAAACAGCCACCCCGCTTTTACCCGAGGGAAATATTTTCATTGATGAATTCCTGGCAGGAGATAAAAAAATAAATCCCGATTCACTTGCTGATAAAACATTGCCCTCTGCAGAAAGGGATATTGTGATACGGCTTGGCTTTTCCTCCTGGTGCAATAAGGAAAACATATACCTGGAATACCGGCTGAATAATGCTGAGAAATGGATTCCCGTGGATGTAAACCGCGGCGCTTTTATCCGGTTGAACAACCTGGCGCCGGGCCGGTATAAGATACTGGTAAGAAAACTGAACGGATTTGGCATCAACAATTATTCCTACAAAGAAATAAAATTCACCATCAGCACGCCGTGGACAAGGCGCTGGTGGTTTTATGCGCTTTGCGGGCTTGTGTTATTCGGACTTGTCTCCCTGTACCTGCAGTGGCGCACCCGGCAATATCAAATACGGCAACGAAAACTGGAAAAGCAGGTGGCAGAAAAAACAAAGACGCTGCAGGAACAAAATGAAGTGCTGGAAAAAAATAACAGCATCAAGACAAGGCTTATCTCCATCATCAGTCATGATATTGTTACTCCTTTAAAATTTCTGACCGTTGCCGGAAAGAACCTGATGGAGAAAAGAAGCCTGATGCCCGAAGAGCTGCAGCAGGAAACCATACAGGAAATGACCAACACCTCGCAGGAACTGCAACTGCTCTCCACCAATATCCTGAACTGGATAAAATACCAGAACGAAAACAGGAGGATGGCCAAAGAAAAATTCAACCTGCATGAAATGGTAAACCAGGTGTTGGGAATACTGCAATCGCTGGCACGACAAAAAAATCTGCTTATTGAAAATCAGGTGCATCCCGACCAGCAGATACAGCAATACTATGAACCGCTGAAGATCCTTGTGTATAATCTACTGACCAATGCCATTCATTTTACAGAGAAGGGAAAGATCGTTGTAAGCGCCAAAGAAACTGAAACCGATATTACAATATCTGTGCAGGACGAAGGCGTAGGCATGACGCCGGAGCAGATACAAAGGCTGATGGCGGAAGATGTGGTCATCACCTCCGCTAATGTGGACAATAAAAAAGGACATGGCCTCGGCTATCTTATCATCAAAGACCTGTTGAAGACAATGGGTGCCAGCCTGCATATTGAAAGCAAGAAAGGAGAAGGGGCGAGGGTAGAGATAAGGATGGAGAAGTGAGTTGATTCATTTGTATAAATAGTCGGTGAGTATCAGCAATTAATATACAAGATGTTGTGTAAATTACAGAGTTGGCAGCAAGCCCTCTCAGATGCGATATATCTTATTAATATTCTCAATCCTAATATTCGGAAATTGTTCCGGCCAGAAGCCTATACCAATATTGTATGATACTACTGATCAAATTTTCAGATTCATAGATTTGTCAAAAGTAGATACGGCTTCATTATGGAATTATGAGTTAGATCTAGAATGGAGGGGATATAAAAATGATACCATTTCACCTCCGATGGGAAGGTTATCTTTTTTTAGGGAAAAACCAATTGCCAATTTGTGGGATCAAGTTAGTAGACCCTATTTACGCTATGATATTTACTTTATTGATGACTCTTTAGCGGCGAAGAAAAAATCAAAATATATCAAACAAATTTCAAGTTGCTTTCCCTTGCAAGGAGGAGAAATATTGAGTGTTGGCAATTTCATTTTTGTCAACTCTGATGTTTGTTCTGGAGATATGGACAAAAACAGGAATGAAATATGCAGACCTCTTGTTAATTATGTTATGGGATTAGTTGATGGAAGAACAAGCTCTATTCAGGAATTAGTTGATCAACTAAAATTAAAAAAGGGGGTTTTAAGATTCTAGTGGCCTGATGCTAACATGAGCTGTGTAAAAAATCAAACAAATTTTTCTCTTTTTTACAGTTTTGCTGAACAATAGTTTAGCTAGTACAGACCGTTATTTCTTCTCCAGCACTCCTCTCACCAACTCCCCCTCAAACCCCTTTCCAACCAAATAATCCATCGTCTTCTTTTTCCGTACTAAGTATTGTTCGTGCTTCAGTGCTGCATATTTTTCCTTCGCCAGCCTGGCCAGTGTCTTTAGATATTCTTCTTCGTCAATCTGCTTCAGCGCTTTTTTGATGCAGTAATCGCTTACCTGTTTTTGTTTCAGTTCATATTTTATTTTTACCCGGCCCCATTGCTTGATGCGCCATTTGCCCCCGGCAAAGGCAATGGCAAAACGTTCCTCGTTTAAATAATTTTCTTCTATCAGTGTGGCAATGATTTCGTCATGGTCACTCTTCCATACGTCGAGGTTGTAGAGCTTTTCTTTTACTTCGCTGTGGCAGCGTTCCTGGTAAGCACAGTAGTGTTTCAATTTTTGCAGGGCCTGTTCTTTTGTTAATTGCTTTTTGTACATCGCTGCAAAAATAAAAAGAGACCGCCTCAAAAGTGAGTGAAAACACAGAGAATATGAGTTAACAGAGTTACACAGAGAAATCGTTGGCCTGGTATCAACTCTCTGTGCTGCTCATCTTCTCTGTGCCTCTGTGTTGAAAATACTTTTGAGACAGCCCCTGGTTCGGTGGCGTTTTCATCATGGGCTTAATTCTTTTTTCCTGTCAAATTTGTTGTACGGGCAGGCGGACCTGATCTTCTCATGTCCGGCGGTCTTCGGTCAACAAAAAATATATTCGGTTCGCTGATGCCATCGCCGTTCACATTTCCATCGCCAAATGGTCTCCCCTGGCTGTCAAATGTCTGTAGGGTCCAGATAAATGCATAAGCATCCTCCTCCGTACCGGCACGGGCAAGCACATCTGGTTCCAGATCGGGGTTACCAGTTTTTCTTGTGGTATCTTTCATTCTCAGATCAAAGTCGGGGTCTCCCTTGCAGCAGGCTGTCATTCCCAATTGCGGCTGCCAGATATACTGCGTGGTGCCCACAATATTTTTTGCCAGCAAGGGAAGATTGCTGCGCAATGCCTGCATCGCTGTTTGCCCCGGCAATATTTCAAAAACGGTGACACGATAGGTGAGCATCATCCCGGTGTTGGGTGTTACCGGCGTCCAGCGAAAAGTAATGACGGATTGTGCTTTTTCAATATCCAGTATCATTTCATTGGCAGGCATTACAGGAATGGGTAACTGGTAAGCCGCCAGGTTAAATATCCTGCATCGTTCTTCACTCATTATCCGGTAATCAGTAGGATTCACTAATTGCACACAAAGCTGATAGCTTCCGGAAGGAAGTTTTCCGGTTTTGTCCATAGATGATTTATAAGAACCGTTAAAGACCATTATATCCAATGGCATCACATCGTTCACATACAAAACAAGATTGTTTTGGCCGGCGATAAAGGTTGCTGCTTTGGCAAGATTTTTTGTTGCTACCACTTCCCCGCTTACGGTTTTAATAGTGGTTTTTATCAGTACCGGTGCCACCAGGCCTGCGCCGCCGCCGGCCACCATATAGGTAAGCGTCTTATTATCCCAGTCGGCCAGCGCCCCCGGCGGGTTGGGTATTACCACCAGTTGTGTGTTGAATTGCGCCAAAGAAGTTTTCGCAACAAAACAAATGGCTGCTATCAAAAATATTTTTTTCATATTTATTTTTTTGTAACGCCGTCAGGGTTTTCAACCGCTGACTGCGTTGAATTACTATTTACCAAACCTGTATAGGAACCCGGTGCGCACATTGCTTTCCAGGTAACTCGCATTATTGGGTGTTATTTCGTTCCCATATTTAAAATGATTGGTGCTGATGTAAATATTCCATGTTACCCGGTCAGAAATCTTCCAGTCATCACTCAGTGTGGCAATGATATTGTTATTGTTTGTAAAACTGCTGGTCTTTGAATAATTGTATTGCAGCTGTGCCCGCAGGTTCATTTTCTTTTTAGCCGCTTGCATAGAAGCGCCAGCACTGAAAGTGATAAGCGTAAGTTTGAATCCCGGCACGGAATTATAAAAATACATCAGGCTGAAATCGGGCGAAATACTTTTTTTCAAAAAAGTGGGCACCCAGGTCATCAGCGCTGTGTGGGTGTTGTTGGAAGTAATGACAGCCGTTATCACATCCCGCTCCGTGTACTTACTGTAATTATAGTTCAGGCTCAGCAGGTGAATGACATTATCGTTTCCCCATGTTACACTTGGGTTCAGGCCAAAATCATTGCTTACATTTTTAATACCATAAGGATTGATACCACTGGGCGTTTCAAATCCAAAGTTGTTGAAGCTTACATTCAGGTTCCAGTGTTCGTTGAACTGCGTGAACCAGTTGAGTGTGCCGATAAATTGTTTTGCCTTCAGTGTGGTGTTGCTCACATTGTTGATCCGCTGGCCCACACTGGCCACCACATTCATTTTATACCCGCCGTTCTTATCTTTTACTGCATTGAACCTTGTGTTCAATGTATAATCAACCCGGTCGGGCAGCATGAAGGGATAACCCGGTGTTTGAAAACCCGCTCCGATATATTTTACTTTTGCGCCGATATCAAGGTTTTGTCCTTTCTTACCAAATGCCCCTTCTGCAGCATAATCTTTCACCGTGGAAGTATGTCCTTCAATAAATGGTTTGAATGATGGCTTGCTGCTGTCTTCCGGGTTCTGCAGGTTCTTCGTGTACAGCGACTGTGCCACTTCAGCATTTACATACCAGCCTTTCTTGAAAAAAGCCTTTCCTGCAAAACTCATGGTGAATCCTTCCTGCGGCTTAACGGTGATTGGTGGTGTTGTAATTGAACTGCTGTCGTCTTTGGCTTTTACAAAATTTATGGCTGCTTCATATTTTCCTTCCCTGGCTTTACCGATTGACATCATCCAGTTTTTTCTTTTGTAAGCACCGTTCACCGTTGGCGGCCCATTCAAATAATTGATGCCCTGCTGCGATAAGCCGGTAAAGAATTTAAAAATATAGGTGCCGGGGCGCAGATCAACTCCGGCGCCGAACACGCCGATATCACCGGTGCTAAGGTTGGAATAATTAAGATACTGTGTGCCCAATTGCAGTTCGGCCCATTTGTATTTTGGGTTCAATCCGAAACTGTTCATCGGGTTGGTGATGAACTGGCCGAAGCTTTGTTTGTTTATTCCGGCATAAGGCCCTGCATAGTTGGTGGGCTTCATCGCAAAATTGAAGTTGAAGGGCAGCGAAAAGTTTTTTCCAAACTTCATGTCCGGCGCAAAAATAAACCGCAGCTGGTTCCATGGTTTGCGGGGAGTAAAGCCCGTCCAGCCGCTTGGTTTACGGCTTAGTCCGTAATACTCATAGCTAACTCCCATGGTTCCGCTGATGCTGAATTGACTTTTTGCTGAATCGCCCTGTCCATGGGCCGTAACAATAGAGCCCCAAAAAAGCAAAGCAGCAATGGATGTTTTTTTAATATTTCTCATACAGCTTAGAATGGCTTTTTGCTTTTAATTACAAATTCAAAACAGGCTATCACCTCACATTCTTTACAATTGTTGTCGCGGAAAGTGAACTTCACACATATCTTTCCTTTGAACTCACAACAGTCAATGGCCGGTGGCGGCGGCAGCAGGAAGTTCATACCCACTTGTGAATTGTTATTGATAATAAATGTACTGCCGTTATTCCATACCACCTCTCTCGGGTTTTTATACTGCCCCGCTCCCGTCGGATTGAACGGATGCACCGTTGAATTATACATGGTGATCTTCGGCGGTACTGCCGGATTGCCGAGATTGGTTGCTGACTGTACGCTGGCCCATGTGTAAGGCAGGTTCAGGCACTTCATACATTCTTTATTGTAATTATCCGTGATGGTATAGCTCAGCACTTCAGCCCTTACTTCTGTAAGCGGTACAGCTGCCAGTCCACTGATGGTAAAGTTTTCTGTTAGCACCGTGGCATTATACTGCTGGCTGTACGTTGTAGTGACTTTCGTTGTATCCACTTTTATCTGATATGGGCAGCAGGCGCTGTCAACTACAGGGCATACTGTTTTAAACCTTATTATACAGCTGTCACATTTAGTCGTTCCGCACCAGCCATACAGTGTAACAGTATAGGTTCCTGTCATTGAAGCGTTAAATACCAGCGGCGGTAAAATATTACCAGTGCTGTTTCCGTAAGGTGCATTCAATGCATAGGTTACCGATCCGGGGCAGTTGGCGCCGGCACACATATAATTGGCATTGATAGTGATCTGGTCGCCACATTTCACATCAATCGGCTTATCGGTGGACTTCATACAGTTGAGCGGCTTGCTCACATTGTTAACCATGTATGTTTTTTCTCCCCACTTGCTTCCTTTGCAATCACAGAGCGGATCACATTGCACTGTAAGATCGATAACACAGCTGTCGCATATCTTATTTCCACACCAGCCATAGAGTGTAAGGATATATACACCTGTTAGGGAAGGTGTGAACGTTAATGGTGCATTGCCTGTTATCGGTGAACCACTTGGTGGTTGCAGTGAATACGTAACCTTTGGCGGGCAAAGTGTATCCTTACAGATATAGCTTGCATTGATGGTATAAGGTTGGTTACACTTTAATACATAGTTGCTGTTGCATTTCAGCTTTTGTGGTCCGCCGACGGGATTGCCGGTGCCGGGGTTTCCAATATTGGCTTTTGCCTTGCCGGGAATATTTTCTCCCTCTGTCAAATCAATATCGCCCCACTTGCTTTCTTTGCAATCGCAGGTATCACATGGAGGAACAACGATTGAATAAGTGGCGCTGGTGTCCTTGCAACCCGTCATCGGATCCGTCAATATAATATGATAGGTTCCTGTTACAGCCGGTGTGTAGGTCGGCGTGTTTCCTCCCACAGGATTTCCGTTAAAGAACCATTGTATATTATAGATGCTGGCATATGCGCCGATCAATGGCAGCGGTGCATAAATAGTGAAGTTACCTGTACTATCACGACAGGTACATGGAATGCTGTCGCAGAAATGCGGGAACAGATCCGTAGGCGGCCTTCTGTTCACCTTGATGTTCTTACTGCTGCTGCAACCTGTAACCGGATCGGTATAGGTGGCTGTGTAAACTCCCGCTGAGAAAACAGTGATGCTGGTTGTATTGGCGCCGGTATTCCAGGTTATATTATTGGCATAGTTGGTAACCGCCAGTGTTATGGGCACCCCTTCACACAATGTCGGGCTGGATGTAATGATTGGCTGTGCGGGAATAGGGTTCACTGTTATCGTCAGCGAACAGGTATCCGAACAACCATATTCATTGAATAAAACAAGATTGAAGACAGTGGTAACTGAAACGCTGGTCATGAACATCATTCCCGATGATAATGGCGCTCCATAAACTCCATTCGCATACCAGTCGGAGGTATATCCCGGCAAATGATTGGGGCTGCTCAATGTTACCATTCCCGGTCCGCAAAGTTTGGAAGATGGCGCTGCAGCAATAATAGCCTTTGGTTTTGGAGCAGCTTTTACTTCTACCTTATTGCTGGTGCAGGGACAACCGTTTGCTCCGGTAATGACCACATGATAAAAACCGGGCACCGTCGTTGTATAGGTTATTGCATTGTTTGTTCCCGGCGCTGACACCCAGGTGTTGGGTGATGATTCAAATTCCCACAAATAAGTGGCGCCGACTATATTCGGAGCTGTTAATGTAGCAGGACTTCCCGGACATAGATAAGCGGGAAGAATAGTGCAAGGGCCGATACCGGGCAATACAGTAATGTTGCTGGTAGCGGTGCAGGTGTTGCCAAGTCCGTCTATAACTGTTAGTGTAACAGTATATGGCCCGGCCAAATTATATATATGTGTGCTTGACGGAGTGTATGCGGTAAATCCATCGCCAAAATTCCATGTCCACGAAACAATAGTAAAGGATGGTGAACCGGCAATACTGAATGTTGTTGGCGCTCCTGTACAAACAGGAGATGGATTAACACTGATAGCCAGCGGAACATAGTTTACATTGTACGATACCGTGCTGGTGCAACTTACCTGTCCGTCATTATAGGTTATGGTCAATGTAACAGTATAGTTGCCGGCGATTGCATAGCAATGCGGCCCCGGATTTTGTGCAGTGGATGTATTACCATCGCCAAAATTCCATAAGTAAGTAACATACGATGGATTGCTGGTGATAACGGTTGATGTGTTGGTTACATTCAGACATCCGTTGCAGCCAAGTGTGTACAGGAAGTTTGCCTGTATAGGAACAGTAACAGTTGTTGCTGTACAATTACCCGTGCAGCTTGTTGGATTGGGTGAAGGCGGGCCTACACAGAATGTAACGCAATAAACTCCCGCTGTATTATACACATGTGTGATGGGCACTCCCGATGCACCGGTGGCTGTATTGCCGTCGCCAAAATTCCAGGTGATGGTGGCGCCGGTTGGATTAGGCGTGGTGCCGGTGAAAGTATAGCTGTTGCAACTATTCCTTGTAACATTGGTGATCTGCGGATTGTTGACATCGGGGCAACAAACTTTTTTTACAGTAAAGCTTACATATTTAGTACAGGTTCCATAAGTGACCACTACATAAAAATTACCATGCGTTGTTGTTGTGTAATTGGCAGATGTCGCTCCTCCTATGGCTGTTCCTGATGGATAGGTTCCGGAATACCATTGAAAACTGAATGTGCCGACAACCGGTTTTACCACTATTACACCCAGCGCTTCGTTGGTGGCGGTGCCGTTGCAGGTGCCTACTCCGCATGTTACCGGAATAATTGCAAATGGATCTTCCACAACATAGGTGGCTGTAGCGGTGCATCCGCCTTTTGTTACAGTAACGGTATAAGTACCGGGTGTTGTTATATTATTAATGTTTGTCGGAGACCATACAATTGTAGATCCGCTGGGAGCGCCATTTACTGTCAGAGAAACTCCACCTGGCTGACAGATATCAATACCGCTTGCTGATATTGTAACTGCGAATTTGGGATAAACCATGATGCCCGTTAATGGCGTTGCATTACCACAGGATGTGGTTGCATTGATAGTAGCAGGCCAAGGACCTACGCCGGTAGTTCCGTGCCATAATACTGTAATGCTGTTTGTTCCCTGGCCCGATATGATCGTTCCCTGGCTGGATGGAGTGATGCTCCATGTAATTACTTCTCCCGGAGGTAATGTGCCCCCTGTTAATGTATATGATCCGGTTCCATCCACACACACATTCATACAAGTAGGTGGAGTGGGAGGATTGCAGGTAATGTTGCCAACCGTTGCTGCAGTTACAGTAAATGTAACCGGAGTTGACGGACATGATGGAAAGCCATTTGCCTGCAATACAACCGAAATCGTTCCGGGAAGCGTTGTCCAGAGTATCGTTGCAGAATTGCCGGTAGCGTTAGGAAGATTGCCCGGCTGAAATGTGCCTGCACCACCGGTAATGGACCAGTAATAATGAAAACCGGTTGGCGCATTTGTGCTCATTGTATAAGTGTACTGCGAGCCTGCACAACCAGTTGCCGGGCCGGTAATATTTCCTGGCGCTGGTGTGTTAAGCACCGTTACTTTTATTTGCTGCGGATTAGCTGCTCCGCTATTGCAATAAGTATTAGCGGTTTCCACTACCTCAACAAGATAGCTGCCTGCATTGGCGAATGTTGGATTGAACGTAGGCCCTGTTCCGGTAAGAGGAGTTACCCCGCCGTTTGGCGGAAGGACCGTCCAGTTAAACGTACCTGCTACAGGAAAAACTGAAAGGTTTGCATTCGTTCCCATACAAATTGTCTGGTCGGCATAAGCCGTCCATTTATCTGATGGATTAATAGTAAGCGAGCCGTTGCTGCTGCAACAGATATGCTTGTTGTCAAGATTGATGGTTAATTGATATGTTCCCGGAGGCGCTGATGCCCAGTTAATCCAAACGGTATTGTTATCAGGATAAGTGTTGAGTAAATTATTATAGTTCGTTGCCGTGCTGATATTCGTCAGCGTCCAGGTATAAAATGTTCCAGGTAATACAGGCAGTGTATAAGATGTTGTTGAAGTATTACATGGGCTGGTATTACCAACAATAACAGGATTGGTTGGAATGATCGGCACCGGCACTGATGCGATACATCCGCCCGGGCATTGTGCCTGTATTTGGCCCTGTGCTGTTCCATTACCCCACACAATAGTGATAGTGGTTGCTGTTGATGCAATCATCGTTCCTCCCACAACGGGAAGCCATGTAACGCTGCCACAACCAACTGCCGTGTACTTAACAGTATCGCCGGGGCAAACGGTGCTGATACATTCAATCTGCAATGTTCCCGGCAGTATGGTCACAGTCTTGGTGATGGTATCGGCGCAGCATGTTTTGATTACCGGAGGTTCGTTAGGAACTCCGCCACCGCCTACTGTCATAAAACTGTAGGTGATCAGTGTAACGGTATAAGTTCCCGGCGCTGTGTACAGATGTGTTACCGCAGTATTTCCAGAAACAGTGGTATAGTTGCTGCTGCCGGACGGGGGATCTCCAAAATTCCAGGAAGACATGAACCCGGAAGAGAAGGTGGTGGTGCCGGTAAATGTGATGGTTGAATTGGCACAAACATTATTCGGCGCAATGGTAAAATTGGCATTAGGTTTTTCTTTCACATTCACTTTAAGACAAAAAGTAAATATGTTGCCTGATGGATCGGTGGCTGTCAGTGTTAATGTAAACACACCTATCTGCGGCCACACGATGCTGATGTTCGGACTTGTGTTGTTGGGATTGATGGTAACACTTGCCGGGCCTGTTACCGTCCAGTTGTATGTCCAGCCAACACCTGTGATGGACGAGGAGTAATTATAAGGTTGGTTCACACATACAGCAATCTCCTTGCAATTTTTTCCGCCGGAGGCGCCGCCGGGATCCTGGTGGTCTCTTTCAAAACAATCATTGCCGGTGTAGAGTATCTCTACCTGGTTACAGGTTTGCGCAAACAGTTTGTTGCTTGTTGCAGAAAAAAGAACTGCAACGAAAAGCACAATTGATAAGAAGTAGGTATTCTTTTTCATTGCAGTTTATTTTGGAAGGTTTTTAATTGGGTCATCCTGTCCGCCGCCACCAGTGGGTGTGCAGCCGGTTTTTTTCTTTTCATAGCAAATTACTTTGGTACACACCGTGCAGTCGCTGAACTCCACTTTGTACCGGATGCACCATCGGAAAGTAGTGCTGCAGCAGGGTGTTACAGGTGTGGTGATAGTTATGCTCAGGCTGGATTGCGCCCCGTTCCATGTCTGGCTGTTGGTGCCGTTGGTAAAATGGCCGTACAGTTTTGCATCTTTATCGCAAGGAATGCACTGATCATTTTCCGGTTTCATTTCAAAATATACCAGCTCTGCCGTGATGGTCTTTACGGTTTTCGGTGGTGTGGCAACAATGGTTATCGGCTGATTAAATGAAATGCTGCTGGCCGTAGTGTTGATTTGCCCCGGCGCCGGCACATTCATTACAAAATGTTTTTCATCACAGGCATCACAGGCGCAATGCAGTGTATCTGCTTCCACTTCTGTTTCGGTAATGGCATTGTCAACCGGGTCTTCTGCCGCTACAAAGAAGCGGATGATTTTCGCTGTATCAATACAATTGATCTGCCCGGCAAACACCTGGGTGCCATTACCCGGAATAGTTACAGCCAATATCGGTGTAAGGGGCGAAGGGATGATATTCGCTGTCACCCCATTCACTTTATCAATCTTGATTTGTGTAATCTTAACCGGCGTAGCAAGATTATTCTTCAGTTTGATATAAATATTCTGCTTCCCGTTTTTGCAGCATTCCACATCAACACTGTCAATCTGTATATCAATATCATTGTTGGCTATTTTATAGTTCATCACTTCTCCGGTGCAGATGGTTCTGCCTGCGGCATCCATCATATCCACGGCCCAGATAAAATCGCAGAGATAAGGCGGCCTGCAGGGGCCGGTCAGAATTCCGTTCACCGTCACTTCTCCCGCATCTCTTACTTGCCTTGTGATGATGGGGTTGTTTGATTTCATGGCCTGTGATGCATTTTGCCCCTGCATCAGTTGCCATACTTTTAGGCGATATGTAGCAGTTGTTCCCGGTGTTGCCGTATGTGTCCATTTAAAAGTTACCGGGGCTTTGGCTTCCCGTTGTGTAAATTTTTTCTTGTCCTCAGGGAAAATTGCAGTTGGACACGGTTGCTGATGTTGTTCTTCTTCTTTTACCCGGAATATTGTACCCTCGCTGGTGCAGCTTACACGGCCTGTGGCATCCATCATTTCCACCGCCCAGATGAAATCGCATAGATAAGGCGGTCTGCATGGGCCGGTGTAAATTCCACTCACTGTTACTTCTGTTGCGTTTCTTACCTCTTTTGTAACGACCGGTGTATTGGTCTTCATGGCCTGTGCGCCGTTTTGCCCCTGCATTAGCTGCCATACTTTTAACCTGTAAACAGCGGCAGTGCCGGGTGTTGCAGTATTTGTCCACGTAAACAATATGGACTGTTTTGCTTCTGCGAGGCTGAACTGTTTATTATTTTCGGGCAATGAGTTTGCAGGGCAGGCGTTATTTTCTGAAGCAGCACTGAAACGAAATGGTTCGCTGGTTCCGTTATTATTGCCAATGGGTTTGCCATCTCTTGTCAGCGCCTGCACATTCCATATAAAATCGCAGAGATAAGGTGGCCTGCAGGGGCCGGTGAGTATGGCGTTTACTGTTGTTTGTGTAAGGCCGCCTTCCACATCTTTTGTTATTAAAGGCGTGTTGGTGCGGATGGCCTGTGTGCCGGTTTGTCCCTGCATCAGTTGCCAGACTTTTAGGCGATAGGTAACGGGGTCCCTGGGTTTTGGAACAAGCGGAGTCCAGCGAAACATTACCGGGCCTTGTAATTGCGTTACAGAAAATTTCTTTTCGTCTTCCGGTGTTATCAACGTCGGCGGTGCGTACTCGGTTGATTTGGGCGCTTCCACTCTGAAGTCTTTACACACTTCGCGGCTGATGGCGATCTTATCAATATTGAAGAACTGGGCGCAGATGGTATAAGTGCCTTCTTTTAATTCATGACAGTTGCCAAGTATGCCAACGAGGTCGGCCGTTGTAAATGTTCTTACATCAAACGGATCAATTTGTTTGCCGGTAGCTATACTATTGCCGCAGATAACAGCGCTGCCGCTCCGTATCTGAACCACCAGTCTCGGTTCCCTCAATGGCACAGGGCCGGGTACTTTTTGCGCCACCATTATCAATGCTGCGGGGGTAGTAAGCCAACTGTCAACAGCGCCGGGCAAGACGGGTTTTACCGTAAAGCTTACAATATTGATCTGGTTGATCTGCCCGGCCTGGCCGAAGAGCAGGGTGCTGAATAATAATACCGGCAGAAGGAGTTTTAGTTTTTTCATATCGCAGTGATTTGAAATGATGGGAGGCAATCCCGATAGCTATCGGGATGCCAGTGTAAAAATGGGGGGAAGAAAAACTGTTTTGGGCGGGATTGTATAGATGTGCGGTGTGGTTGTATAAGTGTGAAAGGGGCTAACGGGCTAAATAGTGCAGGAAAGAATTATTGGCGAGGTTGCATTTGCGCAACTCTTTCAACCCTGTAAAAATCTTGCATAAACGTATTTAATATAACGAGTACCGGGACAACAATATTTGGTAAGCTGAAAAATCAAAGGTTCGTACTTTCGCAAATACACAAGTTGGCGGTAATTCTATAAGTCACCTATCCTTTAAATATGTTTTGTAAATCTTGCGGTAAACAAATAGATGACGACAGCGTCTTTTGCTCCTTTTGTGGGACTAAACAACCTGAAATCCAAAAGACAATAATTAAGCCCCCCGAAAATTTACCTACTGAGCCTCAAATCGTAGAGAGTAAACCAAAAGTCAAAGAAAATATTTCAACTTCTGCACAAGAGACGGATTTCTTTTCAGACATAAAAATTAAGCTAGACGATAACAGGCTGACTTTTCAAAAAGTAATTGGTACATTTTTTTGCATATTAGGCTTCCTTGTTTTAGCTTCATACTTCTCCTTTTTATTATTAGATAACTATTCAATCAGGGTTCCTAACATTTATATGTATCGTTTTTATGGAGTTATTTTTATTACTCCTGCTATGGGCATTCATTTTTGGGCTGCGTGGGGGACAATTTTATTATTAGGAAGCTTCTTTTTAAAAAAGAAAGAACCTATTGCATTTAAAAAAATATTTGCCTTTGTAATTGATGGAATAATATTACTCTGCATAATTTTTTTAGTTCAAGTCGTAATCAACGGGGAGCAAAGCTTTAAAATTGACGATTATATTGGTCGCAACTCACCCCGAAATCTTGACCTCTTTTTGGAATATAAGGTCTATAAGACCAGATTAATAGTATGCAGTTTATTTTTTGCGATTTACTATTTTATAGGGCAAGTGACAGGAGGTACATTTGGCACGAAGTTTCTTAAAATTAAAAATGTTTCATTTGATGAGAAAAAAATAACTTTTTCGCAAGCATTTCTTAAGGCCCTATACTATGGAATTGGCACATGGACAATTATCCTTTTTCTGCTTTCAAAAGGTTATTACTATATATTCTATATAAGTCACCCACCTTTTGCCACAGCTGAGCGTAACGCTACAATTATTCATATAGGTTTGTGGACAAATTTTATTTTCATTCTCACTTCAGCAATCACAATGTTAGTTGATAAACAAAACAGGTCAATGGCAGAAATAATTTCAAAAACCAAAACAATACCCAATATCATTGATAACTCTGTTATAGAAGCAAGTTCTCCAAAAAATGATTCAGAAGTCAACGATAGAAATCCACAGCATCTCTCGCAAACTATTTCTAATGACCACGACAAATTATTAATTGAGCTATATAACTTAATAAACAAAGAGAGGAAAAAATTTATATCAGGTGAAAATTCAAATATCACAGACTTATTAGAAAAATTAATTACAACCAAAGAAGCGTTTCCGCATCTTAATAAAGAGTATAAGAAACGGTTTAACAAAGAAATTATTGAACATTTGACTTCAATTAGTTCAAGTTATGCGACAACATATTTTTACGTTAACCCGTTAGTAGACCTTGAAATTTGTGAATCAATTTTTCCGCATAAGATTATTACAAACAATATTAACCAAGACAAGAAGAACTAACCGCCAGCACTCGGTTTTGCGTCAGCGGGGCTGACGGGGTCAAGCCCCAGCTTTTGCACTACTATCGGCTGCATATCGGGCTTGACCCAACACAGATGAACAGCAGAATATGTTCTCATCTTTTGTAACTTTAATCATCAGCAGTTCCGGGCAGGACATTTTTCAAATGCCCTGCCGAACGCAAAGCTGTGAACGTTATCGGCAATGCTAAACAGACAGAGAGGTTCAGTTCAAAATTCTTACGGATGACACATTTACTACTGGTTTGACAATAACTAAAACTTTATACCATGACAATAGAAATTCAAACAACAGTAATTGTAATTACAAACATTATTGTCGGCGTTATATTGTGGCAACAAATAAGGTCACAGAAAAGCCTTATTAAAAAATATAAAGGATATGTAGAGGCATTAAGCCCTGACAAAATAATTGCACTTCACGACAAAGAGGTGGAACAACTAAAAAAGACATATTCTTTTGACGAGCAACAATTAAAAACACAGTTATTAGAATTAGCTATTTATGTTGACTATCACTTAACAGACCTTTATAAAACCGATACCGACTTTTCCATTGACAGACAAACACACATTAACAGAAATGTGCCGCATTGTTCAAAATTGTTACAATCGGTAAACGATTACATGAAATCCAAGACTCCTAACGCATGAAGATGTTTAGATGACTCATACTGTTCTTTACTTATCCCCCTTTTTTGATAAGTATTTTATACCTTTTTTCAAACTCTTTGGCTCTGGCATTATAACTTTCAAATAGTTTAACATTCGTTGGGAATGGTTGACTTGAATTATAGAACGTTTTAGAAGTATTGACATCGTTGCTCACTCATTGCGACAAGACTTTAATTTTTCAGTGCCGTTTCTATTGGGGTGCGACCGTAGAAGCGAAGCCGATAACATGAACTGTGTAAAAAACCAAACAAATTTTGATTTTTTTACGGTCTTGCTGAACAATAATTTGGTTGATACATTGTGTTGTTTTTTACTACGGCAAATACTTGTTTCAACAGTTTATTACACACACCTGCACAAAGCCCTGCTCGTTACGCTTTTCTCCTAATCCACTTCTCAAACCTTGCCAAAAAATCTTCTTTACGTCTTGAGGCAACAGGTATTTCTTTTCCGTTTTCCAGCAACACTTCGCCGCCGCTTCCCTTGGTGCAGACCGGGTTGGCGGTAACTACTGAAACAACAATTGAACATCCATCCTGATAAAATCTTTCCAGTGCAGGCCTTCCGTACCGGTAAGATATGTTTTATAAAAACCGAATTGTTTGTGTGCCTTTTCCAGCGAAGCCGATTTAAGGCGGTTGCCCGATTTTACTTCAATGGCCACCAGTTTATTTTGCTGTTGTAAAATAAAATCTACTTCGTCATTCCCGCTCTGCCAGTAATAAACGGCAAAATCATTTTTTATACTGCTGTTCAGCAAATGGGCCCCAATAATACTTTCTACCCAGCGCCCCCATTCCCTGGGTTCGTTTTTTGCTTCAGCAAACGACAGTTTGTTATAAACACTGAAAAAGGCGTTGTTATATACCTGCAGCTTCGGCGAAGAATTGCGGCTGCTGACAGACGATCCGGAATACTTGGGCAAACCCGTTAACAGGTTGGCGCTGTCCAACAAATTGAGATAATTACTCAGTGTGGTGGTATTGCCTGCATTTTGCAACTGCCCAAGCAGTTTATTAAAACTTACCTGTTGGGTGCTGTAGGCACATCCCAGCTCAAACAATTGTTTCAGCAAAGCCGGTTTGTCAACACGGGTAAGCATCAAAATATCTTTGGTGATGGTGGTTTCTATCAGGCTGTCTTTTATATAAGCCTTCCATCTCTTTTCGTCTTTGATAAATTCAGCGGCGGCAGGGTAAGCGCCGAAATAAGCATATTCATCTTCGCTGATATCAAACGCATCCCGCATTTCAGCAAATGACCAGTGGGTCATTTTAATCAGTTCAAACCGGCCGGCCAGGCTTTCAGTAAGGCCTTTTTGCAGCAGCAGTTTGCTGCTGCCGGAAATAATAAGCCGGATGTCGGTTCCGGATGCGGTATCAGCATCCCAGTTCTTTTTTACCGCTTCGCTCCAATTAGTAATTTTTTGAATTTCATCAATCGCTAAAATAAAATGCGCTGCCCCTGTGTTTGATAATTGCAGTCTGGCAGTTTGCCATTGCTGATCAATCCAAAGCGAATTGCCGTTGGCCACATCATCGGCCGATACTTCAAGAAATGGTTGCTGCTGCGTATCAAGCACTTGTTTTATCAGGGTGCTTTTACCAATTTGTCTTGGGCCGGCCACTACCTGAATAAATTTTCTTTTTTCAATAATACGGTCAGATAGTGTTTTAAAATCTTGTCGCTGAATTTGCATTAATCAAAAATACTCAATCTATTGAGTAAATTTGCTCATCATAATGAGTGTTTTTAATATTTATTGATTTTCATTATTTTATATGCCTATTTTCGCCTGATCCACCTTTCAAACCTTGCCAAAAAATCTTCTTTCCGCCTTGAGGCAACAGGAATTTCTTTTCCGTTCTCCAGCAGCACTTCACCGCCGCTGCCTTTGATATATTCTTTGATATAAGCCAGGTTGATGATATACTTGTCATGTATGCGGGTAAAATTATTGTCTGGTAACAGCTTTTCATATTCCCCCAATTGGCGGGACACAACGATCTTCCGGTCATCATTCATATAAAAATGGGTGTAGTTGCCGCTGCTTTCGCAATACATGATGTCGGCGATCTTTACAAACAATAACCCATTGCCGGTAGAGAGGGGAATTTTATCAGAAGTGGTTTGCCTTGATGTTTGTTCGAGCAAAGAAAAAAGATTTTTGTTGACGCTTTTTTCTTCAATTCTTTTGGCGGCTATATTCACTGCTGCAATAAGCTTTTCTGCATTGATGGGTTTGGTGATATAGCCCGTGGCATGGTGCTCAAAGGCCTTAATGGCGTAATGGCTGTAGGCGGTTACGAATATCACTTCAAACAGAACCGGTTCCAGTTTTTTCAACAGGTCAAAACCATTCAGGTGCGGCATCTCCACATCAAGGAATAAAAGCTGTGGTGTTTTTTCTCCCAGCAGTTGCAATCCTTTTTTTGCATCGCTTTCGGTGGCCACCACTTCCACCTGCGGGCAATGGGCTGCCAGCATTTGTTGCAGCAATTTGATATTCTTCGGCTCATCATCAATGATTATGGTGGAGATGTTTTTCATTTTAGTTGTTGGTTTCACCACATAGCAACATAGATACATAGGTTACACATAGAAAATCTATGTGTGCATTTCTATTGTTTACTATGTGTCTATGTGGTTCCATTTCCGGATACTAAAAAAATATCATGGCTTTAATTCTAATGGTATGCTGATAACAATGGTTGTTCCGGTTGCATTTCCTTTCTCATCTTTTTTATCAACGATCTGCTGACGGATATTATACAGTTCGGCCCTGCGCCTGCTCAACTGCATGCCGCGGCTCTGGTATTCAATATGCATACTGCTCTTTAGCTGCGCTGCTTTCTCCCTGCCGATACCGTTGTCATCAATCTCACAAACCAGCCGGTCTTTTTCTTTATGCGCAAGAATAGTGATTTTTCCCTTTGTATTTTCCAGGAACCGTACGCCATGCCGGATAGCATTCTCCACATAGGGCTGCAGCAGCATGGCCGGAACAAATGTATTCCCCGTGTCAACATTTTCGTTTGCCTCAATGGTATAATTAAACTTATCGCCAAAGCGGAGTTTTTCCAATTGCAGGTAAGTATCGAGATATTTTATTTCCTCTTCCAGTGAAATAATGGAAGCATCGGCATTGTCCATCGTACTGCGGAGGAGCTCAGAAAATTTATCCAGGTATTTATCTGCCTGCTCATAGTTCTTATCATAGATAAACCCTTTGATAGAATTAAGGCAATTGAAAACAAAATGCGGGTTGATCTGCGCCTTTAATGCCTGCATCTCCAATTCGGCGATCTTTTTTTCGGTCAAAACTTTTGTTACCGCAATTTTCTGTCTTTGTTTATTTCTTTTTTGGATAAAATAAATGATGGCGCTGAACGAAAGCAAAACAAAAATGATCCAGAAGACGGGGTTCCTCCAAAACGGTGTTTTGATTTTTACGTCCACAACCGCCGTCTGTGCTGATGCTTTACCATCTCTTTTGATGGCCCTTATTTTAATGCTGTAAGAACCCGGCGCCAGTTTTTTCAGTTCTATCTTATCTGTCTGTTTCCAGTCGCTGTTATTGATGCTGTATTCAAACAAGGGAACAAAACCGGTAAGGTCAACTCCGGAGAATTCAATAGTGATATCATTTTTTCCAAAGGGAACTGTATAGTTCTTTTTCAGCTCTTCATCCTGCCCATTAATGCTGATGCGGGTGATGAAAGTGGCGATGTCGGCCACAGGCAAAGAAAGATTAGCGGGCAGATAGCTGATGCCCCCGCTGGTGGCAACATAAATAGTGTCGTTATTGAAAGTGATATCATTTACCTGCTCCCCAATCAATCCGTCGGCAGTGCCGAAATAAGTATTGGTATAGCTGAATTCATTTTTTGCATAGCTGTAATATATCCTGTTCAATCCTTTGTTGGTGCCGAGCCACAGTTCACCTGCCTTATTACAAAAAAGTGATTTGCAGATATTGCCGGGAATGGCCCCGCCCAATGGCAGCGAAGCGATCAGCTTGTCTTCTTTCATTGCGAGCAATGAATCGGAGCCAAGCCCCACCCACACGATATTATCGGGAGAGCAGGTCATCGTATTTACCCGGTAGTTGAATGTGTTTTGTATTGTACCAAAAGCAAACAGGCTGTCTTTGTCCCACCGGTATAATCCATCATTGGAACCGATATACACTTTGCCCCGCTTATCAGCAACAAGCGAAATGATCCTTTTGGCAATACTGTCAATATAGATTCCGGTATTCAGGTTATACTTCCATGCCTGTGAATGAGTGCCGAGGCCGAGTATAGAGTCATTCAGCAACACGGCCGTCTTGGAAGACCTGTTTTGGGATCCGATAAATTTTTCTATTATGCTGTTTCCTTCCATGTCCAGGAGAAAAGAGCCTGTTTGTGTGGAAACATAAATGCCTTTGCTGGTTTTTACTATCCGGCGCACCCAGGCGTCAATATTCCGGTCGTCCGTAAGCGGAATACGGCGAACACCATATAAGCCATCGTAAACAAACACTTCTCCGTTGTTGGTGCCGGCAATGATGTTTCTTGTTTTTACCAGCGCATTGAAGTTTTGCTGTATGGCCGGCACGCCGGTAAAAGAAGAAATCCTTTTCTGCTGGATTTTTATCAGCCCGTTTTCCATGGTGGAGAGCCAGGTGTTCCCTTCTTTGTCTTCAACAACATTTCTTACCTGTGCCTGTGAGTACACATTTTCTTTAATGTCCAATGTTGCAGTATCAAGCAGGTAGGTATTGCCGCTGAGCGAGGTGATGGCAAAGCCTTTGCCGGTATTGCAAAATATCCTGAGTTCAAAAGGATATAGCTTTTCGCCTTCATTCAAAAAATTTCCTTTTTCATCCACCCGCAGGGTGATGATGCTCTTATCCTGAACGAGGTACATTTTTCCATTTACATATTCCGCAGCAATCAGTTTTTTGCCAAAGGGAATATTGCGGGTTATTTTTCCGTTGCTGAAATAACGGATGGTGTCCTCGCCAAAAAAAAGATACTGATCCGGGCTGTACTCCACTATCTTCTGTATCACACCTGTTTTTACCGCCATAAAACCCTTGTACACTGCTGTCTTGCCATTCTTGTATATAAAGAGCTGGCGCAGGTTATTGCTGAAACCGATACCGCCATAGCGCAGCACATGTACTTTGTGTGTGTTGGCCAGGTCAATTTTATTCAGCTCCGGATCGGATGTTTCATTTTCAAACCTGTCTTTTGTCGGGTTGTAATAGCAGGGCGACCGGCGAAAAGGAATGGCCCAGATAACCCCGCTGCTATCGATAAAGAGGTCAACAATCTCATTATCCGTAAGTCCCTGAGCAGTGGTGTATGTTACAAATCTCCTTCCATCAAAACGGGCAAGGCCGTTCTCGGTGGCGATCCATAAAAACCCCCGCTGATCAATGGCAGTACGGTAAACTGAATTGGAAGACAAGCCTTCTTTTGTTGTGTATGCAATGGTTTGGGTGGTTTGGGCTGCGGCACCCTGCATGCAAAAGCAAGTGCAAATGATAAGAATATGCTTCAGCAGCTGTTTCATGGATATTAAAAGTAGAAAAAGAGGGGCAGATTAATAAAATCCGGTTCTTCTGATGGATATTATTTCAAAAAGCACGCAGAGGACACAGAGAACGCTGAGAATATTTTTTTACTCCTCTGCGTACCCGGCGATCTCTGCGTGAACTCTGTCTGGCCTTATTCCTCCAGCCGGTTGGTGCAACTGTATTCCGTTTTTAAAAAATCATCGTAGTAGTCGGCTTTCTGAAAAAGATTTCGAAAAGCGTCTGCCCCGTTCTCCTTTGTCATATCAAGGTCGTAAATGATGCAGCTCAGCACAATATTCTGCTTGACACAACTTAAAACAAGTCCGTTGGTGCGATAGTTCTCTTCCAGTAAAAACTGGTACAGCGGTTTTATCCTCGCTGCATCGGAAGGCATCTGGCAGAGATAGGCATCTCCGGCTATAAAATAATTTTCGGCATTGTAGGTGATCTTGATCTTGGCGGAGCCTTCCTTTACACTCCAGTTGTTCACCCCTTCTCTTGCCAGCTTTACATCTTTGCCGAGTTCCTTTAAAATCTCTTCAATGGTTTTGGCGGCGCCAACGGCTTCCGCTTCTTTTTCCGGCGCCACAGGCAACTTGACTTCGGTGCCGCAACTGGGACAATATTTTGCTGAATCAATATTGGCAGAAGTTACAAGATAGCTGCAACTGAAGCAGCGGGTGGATGCATGACCTTTGTTGGGTACATATAACTGCAATGCCTCCCGCAGGTAATTCACCGGCAATGCAAAGCCCAGGTTATCTCCCCCGCGGATGATAAAAGAATTGACGCCTATAATTTCTCCGCTCATATTCACCAGCGGACCACCGCTGTTGCCGGGATTGATGGCTGCATCAATTTGTATGTACTTCAACCCTTCCCGGATGCGGTCCACTTTTGATATCACGCCTTGCGTTGCTGAATAATTTAATCCATAAGGATGGCCGATGGCCACCACCGGATCCCCGTCTTTCATTTGTTCGTATTGCCCGAGGCGAACTTCCGGCAGTTCAATGCCCGCGGGCGCCTGCAAAAAAGCAAGATCATGCTTGCGGTCGGTGTACCAAACTCTTGACAGTGCTTTTTCAAATGCTTTTCCCGCAATAGTTACTTCTGCATTTTCTGCCACCACATGGTCGTTGGTAACGATAAGGTCGAATTCTTTTAAATAAAACCCCGTACCCGTACCCGAGGCGGTAGCTATTTGTATAATCGCTTTTTGATATTGTTCTATGATAAGTTTTGAATTCATGCCTATTTGCTGTCCGTGTTTAATAATTCCATTTCTGTGGTGAACGTATAATTGAAGTTGACAAGATTATCAAATTTCAGGTTCTGCGTTTTAAAATCAAGCAACGGGTATTTGTCTTTCCACCGGGCTTGTATTTCTTTTATTTTTTCAATAATACCGGAGGAGGCAAACTGGTTTTCCTTCGGGTCGTAATAAGCCTGTGTATATCCCAGCGCCACAAAATATTCCGGGTAGTTCACCATCATATACAAATGAAACAACTCGGTAATGACTTTGGGCAGGCTGTAAGAATACTGGCAATAGGATATGCCGTATTCGCTGATCTGGCTGGCAAAGAAGGGATAATTGTTGTCCCTGTACCAGAACATGTTCTGGCTGGAATTATGAATGGAATCGGCGATTGTTTTATACTGTTGTGGCGCCACAATGGCAAAAGTGTATTTTGACCGGAACAGGTATTTAAAGAACTCTTCTTTGGGAAGCGCCTGGATTTTTTTAAACTCCTCCATCATATCCCTGTTCTTTTCCGTAACGGGCCGCTCATCTTTTTTAAAGTAAATACCTGCTATCTTTTCCAGGTCATTCAGCATTTTTCCTTCCGGGGCAATTAAATAATCAATGCGGTACACCAGTGATAGTAAAGAATAAGCAATGCCCCCGGAAAATTTATCGGCATCTACGGAGGCCGCCGCATCCTGCGTTTGTTTTATCCATTGTTGTAAAAACTCATACTTCACCTGTTTTTCCTGTTGTGTAATGTCGGCAACATGTTCGATGTCGGCCGATTGCAGGATATTGAAATCCTGTACCAGCAGATCGTCCTGCTTATCGGCCTTGGTAGCCACTTCTTTTAGTCCGTAATACAGTTTGCTGGGGCTGGCCGTTTCAATATCACTATCGAACCGCATGCAAAGCCTGTCGTTGTCCAGCGCAAAGCGGCTGTAGTATAAATTGAAATTCATTTCCAGCAGGCGGCGCATTACCGGCACAGATGGCTGTGGCATGCGGGCCAGCGTTACTTCCGCTTTCAGTATTTCATTATTGAAAATTCCCCTTACAATCTTAGAACCCTGGTAAAATTCAAAGCGCCCTTCTGCCCCATTTCGTTCATACACCACATTGGCGGCGGCATCATCCCGCAGGTAATCAAAAAAAGCATCCAGGCTATCGGTGTATTTTTTTTCTTTGAACCGGTTGTCCGCATCCGTCCAGCGGTTTACTTTGGTCACCGGTTTATTATTATCCGAATAGCGGCCAAAAACAATATCCGGTCCCTGCCTGGATTCCTCCTTTTTCTTTCCCCGTCCAAAAAGCTTGTCAAACATGTTTTGTTTTTTGCGAAAGAGCAAGATAGTAAAGAAAGTCATCCCGCAGAAGCGGGACTTCTCTTTGCTGCGCAAGAAACAAGGCACAAGAAGGGGCTCGGGGGTCAATTTAGCTTCTTCTCCCGGAAAAAAACCCTCTCCGGAAAGTATTCCACCCCCGCTGCCGATTTGTTGGGCATAAACCAAAAATCAGTAGTTTCGCCTCAAACCAATCAGAGATGAAATTTATTGCTTCCTCATCTTCCTTGCTGAAACAACTGCAGCATATCGCCGGTGTTATCAATGCCAATACGGTGCTCCCGATACTGGAAGATTTTTTGTTTGAAGTAGAGAAGAATAAACTGACCGTTGTGGCCACCGATCTGGAAACAGTAATGAGGGTCCAACTGGACATTGAAGCCAAAGACAGCGGTAAAGTTTGTATCCCCGCCAAGATATTGATGGACTCTTTGAAAAATATCGCTGACCAGCCGCTTACTTTTAATATCGACAAGAATTTCGGGATTGAAATTACCAGCGACAATGGTAAGTATAAAGTGATGGGTGAAAACCCGGATAATTTTCCGAAAGAACCCGCCGCGGATGAAACCACTTCTTTTACCATGACCGCTTCTGCGCTGGTTACAGCCATCAACAAAACCATTTTTGCCACCAGCAATGACGACCTGCGCCCTGCCATGACGGGTGTTTTCTTTGAGTTGGATAAAAAAGGCCTGCAATGTGTGGCTACCGATGCCCACCGCCTGGTCCGCTATAAAAGAACAGACGTAAAATGTCCGAAGAATGATTCTTTCATTGTTCCCCGTAAGCCGCTGAACCTCGTTAAAATCGCCATCCCCTCCAATGAGGATGAAATAACCATCAGCTATAACAGCAATCATCTGTTTGTAAAACATGGCACCACACAAATGAGCTGCCGGCTGATAGATGCCCGTTTCCCTGATTATAAAGTGGTGATACCAACGGATAATCCATACCGGCTTACCGTCAATAAAAATGATTTTCAAAGTGCACTCCGCCGGGTAAGCGTATTTAGTAATAAAAGCACTAACCAGGTAGCATTGAGTATTTCCGGCAGCGAGCTGCAACTGGCTGCACAGGATATTGACTTTAGTTTTGAAGGAAATGAGAGAATGAAATGCCAGTACAATGGCGAAGACCTGATGATCGCTTTCAATGCCCGGTTCCTGATTGAAATGCTGAACGCTGCCGACAGTGATGAGATCGGAATTGAGTTATCCACCCCCACCAAGGCCGGCATCATCAAACCATCTGAGATGGATGAGAATGAAGAACTGCTGATGCTGGTGATGCCGTTGATGCTGAATCAATAAAACAGAACTAAGATTTACTGGATTTAATAAGATTAATTGACTATCCGCATGTAGCAACCTATTAATGGAACCACCCTTCCTTTGTCAGGGCAGGCTGCACCACATAGCACACAGCAGGAGAAAACACATAGAAAATCTATGTGAAACCTATGTTTCTATGTTCCTATGTGGTAAAAAATATATACGGTTCATACATGCGGACAGTCGCTTAAGATTATAATGAAATAAGAAAGCTCACAGTAGTGGGCTTTTTCTTTTTAGTAAACGATTTACGCAGTTTTGGTCTCTCCCGTTTTCTTCTTCATCCTTCTAATCCTGTTAATCTTAGTTCTCCGGATTAGCCACTCGGCAAAGATCAAATTAGGAACCCAGCCCAACCAAGCCACCGACCGGTACACATCCATCGGTGGCAGTTCAAAATTGTTGGTGATAGCAAATTTCCATGCCCTTAGTGTAAGCGCTGATATGGTAAGCGCATAGCTTCTTATCATATAATTGCGGTGTGCTTTGAAATCCTTTTGTCTTGCTTTGATTAGTGCCATGGCGGTAAAAAAAATCCAGAGCGTTGCCAGCATTACAAATGCAATTCTTGAGCTAATGCCGCCATTGGCATAAAGACCCATCAGTAGTCCGGCCGGACCGGTTATCAGCAACACATTGGTAACATATATATAGCCCATTGTCCGGTGAAGCCGGCGGTTCTTTCGCTGTATCCATTTTGAAAACTGGGTAAAGCCCGCCAGCAGCACCCAGAGGCTGGCATACACATGGATGAAAAAAGCGATCCGCCAGTGGTCAACGCTTATGTATTGCTGTTTGATTCGCAAAAAGCCGACATCGGTGTTGTAGGGAATATAGTTCATCGTAATGCCGGCCATCAGCCAGGTAAAAAAAGCCAGGGTGAGCAAAAGGGCTGCGTTGAATATGTTGGTGCGGCTGATAATTTGTTTTACATTTAGTCAGCAAACTGCTTCTTACAAATTTAAACCTTTCAGTATGAGAAAATTTTTGTTCCTGTTCATCGCCGCTGCGCCGCTGCTGGCCTGCAACAATAAAAAATCGGACAAAGAAGCCGATAAAAATAAAGATACCGCCCAGGCAAACAATGTTCAGCCCCCGGCGCCAACCAGCAAGCCTGTCGAAGAAATACTCGGCTCTTTTGTCGGCGCTTTTGGTGATAACAAAATCACTTTACTTGTTACAAAAGCAATGGGCGACTCAGTTGTCGGGCGCAGCATTGTAGGTGGCAACGACCGGCCTTTTGCGGGCACTTTTGTCCTTAATGGCCGGTTCTATGATATTACTGCCAAAGAACCCGGCGATCATAAAGATGATGGTGAATTTCGTTTTTCCATCAGTAAAGACAGCCTCGATATCGTAAGGGGATCGTGGCAGGCAAACGATATGAAGCGGCCGGCCAAGGGATACAGGTTAGAGAAGAAAAAATTTGAATACCGCACCGATGTCGGCTCCTGGCCGGAAGCATCACAGCGATTGCTGAAAGCAAAAGATGTGGAGAACCTCTTCAAAGAAGAGCTGGAGTTCATGCGCAATGAAATTTTTGCAAGACATGGTTATTGTTTTAACCGCAAACACCTGCGCCAGCAATTTGAAATGGAAGACTGGTATGTGCCCAACACGGTTGACATCAAAGGTTTTCTTACCGATATTGAAAAGAAAAATATTGAACTCATCAAACGATATGAGAAATATGCGGATGAGTATGGGGATGAGTACGGACGTTAAAAACTTTCAAGCCCTGACCAGTTCGGGGCTTTTCAATTAATTGGATGTTGATTATGGAATTTGTCCTGGTCCAGGTATATGATAATTATATTTCTGCTCATATCGCTAAAGGGCGGCTGGAAGAAGATGGCATCAACTGCTGGTTAAAAGATGAGAACACCGTAACCATTGATCCTATTCTTACCAATGCTGTCGGCGGTATTAAGCTGATGGTCGAAAAAACCCGCTCCGAAGAAGCCGCCGGCATACTGCGAATAATCGAGAATGAAAATAAAAAAGCGCATCCTTGTCCAAAATGCAATTCTTTCAATGTAGAATTTGTCAGCACGCCACGAAAAATAAGTAACTGGTTAAGCTTTATCAGTTTTGGACTATTTGCCAGTTTTGCGCCTAAGGTTGATATGGTTTATCATTGTTTTGACTGTGGTCATGAATATCCGGCAGAAGACAAACAGGACAAAGACGGCCATTGATTTTGTCTTTTCCTTCGTATCTTTTCCTTTGAATCATTGCTATGTGGGATAATATCATTAATTATTTTTCCAATCTTGAAGAACGTCCGCTGGAGCGGATGGCTTTTTTGGTTGGCGGGCTTTTGTTTTTCTGGATACTAGAAGGCGCTATTCCTTTATTGAGTTTGCGCTTTCGCAAAACAAGATTGCGGCATGCGGGAGTGAATTTCGGGCTCACCCTGCTTCATCTCGTCATCCACACCCTTCTTGCTATTGTTATCGTTTTACTAAGTGACTGGTGCATGGCCAACCAGTTTGGCATTATACATTGGACGGGCGCCGGCATACTGGCCAGCATTCTCATTACCATTTTTGTTGTTGATTTTTTTGGCGGATGGCTGGTGCATATCACCGAGCATAAATGGAAATTGCTCTGGCGGTTTCATGTGGTGCATCATGCAGATACGAATGTGGATGTGACCACCGGTCTTCGCCACCACCCGGTGGAAAGTGTGGTAAGAGGTATTTTCTTTTTCATGGGCATTGTAGTTACGGGTGCGCCCATGTATGCGGTGATGATCTACCAGACGGTGCTGATATTTTTTACAGCATTTGAACATGCTAATATTTCTTTGCCCAAATGGCTGGACAATGCTATCAGCTATATTTTTATTTCGCCTAATATGCACAAAGTGCACCATCATTGGAAGCAGCCATATACCGACAGTAATTACGGGGCCATCTTTGCTGTGTGGGACCGGTTGCTCGGCACTTACAAAAAACTGGAGCCGGAAAAGATCCGGTATGGCATTGATAAGGATTATCCCGATGAAAAAGATGAGGATTTTTTGTTGCTGCTGAAGAAGCCGTTTGACAGGAACGCCTCCTGATTGATTCATTAACCATAAACATAATTTTATGCGGATTTTTCTACTGGCAGGTTTTATTGCCCTTTCATTCGGCAGTTTTGCCCAGCATTCCTTCGGTACTTACTATGTGGCAGCCAAAACAGGACTGAGTATGCGGGAAACACCCGAGGCCGGCGCCAAAGTGGTTGACAAAATTCCCTACGGAACAAAAGTGACCACCCTTGATGACGGAAAAGAGTGGAAAAGTATTTCCACCGAAGGCCTGATGGGCTACTGGAAAAAAGTAAAATACAATAACAAGACCGGATACATTGTCGACAGCTATTTGTTTCCCTGGGCACCACCCAAACTTGCCGGGGCAACGGGCATGAAGCAATACTTGGCGCAGGTATCCCTTCCGTTTGGTCAAAAACTGGTGACAAGAAGCGGAACCATGAACCAGATTACAGAGATGGGCTGGGAGCTTAGTAAGCAGTTATACAAAAACGGGGCCGAGCACCACGATTTTCTTGCTTACGAATATGGTTCGGACACTTATTTTTTACCTGATTTTTCATTTCAACAGGGTTTTTTATTGCTGCGCCTGTTGCCGGAGTTCAAAGATTTGTTTGGTGAAAAAGATGAATTTCCCACGGCAAGCAAACAAATCACCAAAGGGGACAGGGTGTATGATATAAAACTCATTAAATACAACGACTCCGAAGATTACGGCGGCCCTTCCGAAATTCAAAAGATCAGGATCGGGTATGAAGATGGCGCTTCCTATCTGTTTGAAATGTATATGCAGGACAACCAGCTCGTCATCTTCTTCAGCGGGGGAGTGTAGTTTTGCCATATGAAGAAAATCGCCACGATACCCGCCCGCTATGCAGCCACCAGGTTTCCTGCCAAGCTGATGCAGTTGTTGGGTGATAAGCCCATCATTCGCCACACCTATGACAATACGGTTGCAACAGGATTGTTTGATGAAGTGATTGTAGTTACGGACAGTGAAATTATTTTCAACGAGATCGTTTCGCATGGCGGCAAAGCCAAAATGAGTGTAAAAGAACATGAAAGCGGCAGCGACCGCATCGCAGAAGCTGCGGCAGACATGAATGTTGACATCATCGTCAACGTACAGGGCGATGAGCCTTTTGTAAAAAAAGAGCCGCTGGAAAAATTATTGCAGCAATTTTCTGATCCTTCCGTACAGGTCGCTTCGCTGATGCAGGTAATGACGGAGCACAACGACATTATGGACCCCAATTTTGTAAAAGTGGCGGTGGACAAGAATATGAATTCGCTTTTCTTCAGCCGCTCGGTGATACCCCATCCAAGAGATAAAGATGCTGCTGCTGTTTATTATGAACATATTGGTGTATATGCTTTCCGCAAGCAGGCATTGATTGATTTTACCCGCTGGCCCGTATCTCCTTTGGAGGCCGTTGAAAAAATTGAATGTCTCCGTTATCTTGAAAATGGCATTCCGCTCCGTATGGTAGTGGTGGATTATATGGGCGTGGAAATTGATACGCCGGAGGATCTGGAAAGGGCGTCCCGGTTGTTAAAAGATTAACCACCGATAACACAGATTAAATACAGCACAGATTGCACAGCTTAGAATACATAAATGAAATTACCAGTAAGATCATTGGCGCTTCTTTTAAAGTACACAGGGAATTGGGGCCGGGGTTATTGGAAAGCTCTTACAAGGAATGCCTGCATTATGTGCTTTCAAATGAGGGTTTGTTTGTTGAGAAAGAGAAGGCCCTCCCCCTTATCTACGAAGAGGTGAAGCTGGATATAGGATACCGTCTGGACTTATTCGTAGAAAATAAAGTCGTTGTTGAGGTCAAATCCGTAGAAGCGCTGACAGATGTACACACCGCCCAGGTGCTGACATATTTGAAATTAACCGGCAGTAAAGTAGGTTTGCTCATTAATTTTAATGTTGCAGATCTAAAGAAGGGAATAAAGCGGCTAATACTTTAACTGTGTTATCTGTGCCTTAATCTGTGTTATCTGTGGTAAAAACCAACTCATGAAATTCAGAAACTTTAAAATGGTCGGCTATGTAGTGTATGGCCGTGGTTCTTTCAATCAACTGGACGAGATCATTGCGCCGCACAGAAAACAAAATGCGCCGATGGTTTTTTTGGTGGACCATTTTTTTTCCGCAGGATCCGGGGGAGAGAACAAGCCACTTGTCAGTCGTATTCCGGTTAGGGGAAATGACAAGATCATTTTTGTGGATGTTACCTACGAACCCAAGACCACTTATGTTGATGCGCTGGCACAGCAACTGAAAGATGCGTTTGGAACTGTAAGCGGTGTGATCGGAATCGGCGGCGGCAGTACCATGGACCTGGCCAAAGCCGTTTCGCTGATGATGAACAACCCCGGTTCTTCTGCCGACTACCAGGGCTGGGACCTTGTAAAATATCCCGGCGTTTACAAAGCGGGTATTCCCACTCTCAGCGGCACCGGCGCCGAAGTGTCGAGAACAACGGTGCTGACCGGACCCACAAAAAAGCTGGGAATGAATTCCGACTTCACTCCTTTTGACCAGATCGTTCTTGACCCGGAGTTAACTGCCAATGCACCGGCCAATCAACGCTTCTACACCGGCATGGATTGTTATATCCATTGCATTGAAAGCCTGGAAGGAACTTATCTGAATGAATTCAGCAAAAGCTACGGCGAAAAAGCCTTGCAGCTCTGCCGTGATGTATTTATTCATAATAACGAATGGAACGATGATTGTGATGACAAGCTGATGATGGCATCGTATGCCGGGGGAATGAGCATTGCGTACAGCCAGGTAGGTGTGGCACATGCGGTAAGCTATGGCCTTAGTTATCTGCTCGGCACCAAACATGGCATTGGTAATTGTATTGTGATGAATCATTTGGAAGAATACTATCCTGCCGGTGTAAAAGAATTTAAACATATGGTGGAGAAAAACAAGATTGATATTCCCGCCGGCATCTGCAAAGGACTAAGCGATGAACAGTTTGATGCCATGATCAATGTTTCTCTTGGAATGAAACCGCTTTGGGAAAATGCATTGGGAAAAGACTGGGAGAAGACAATGACGAGGGAGAAGCTGCGGGAACTGTTTGAGAAATTGTAGAACCACGATTGGTAGGATTAGAAAGGATTTTCCGGAAAGCTGGTTTGAAAATTAATTAAATTTGGAACAAGAACATACGCTAATACAAGCGTTAGCAGCAATTTCAAATGAAACATTTATTTAATATAGCCTCCTTTTTCTTTCTACTGTTTGCGGCTTGCTCTACAAAATCTAATAAGACTAAAAGTAAAAAAATAGTCCGGGTTGTAATTCTTGCAGACGAAGCTTTGATCAACTATGATGCTCCCCAAAATTAAGACAGGTAGTTAAGATAGAATTTTTAATCTTA
>CAYHPA010000001.1:0-81546 GCA_964358155.1 uncultured Chitinophaga sp. | reverse complement strand
GAATACATAGAAGAGGAAATGCCTGCTACCGATGAAAGGGATGAGATCGTAACGTTTGTCCGTGAAAGCCCTAGGGGTATTATTAAACGTTTTACCAAAGGCAGCAGCGATGACGATCTCCCTATCTGATGCGGGCAAACGCTATAACCGGGACTGGATCTTCCGGCATTTCAACTATACATTTGAACAGGGACAATCTTATGCTATCATTGGGCCGAATGGATCGGGCAAGAGCACCTTACTGCAGGTATTGAGTGGGGGGATGATGTTAAATGAGGGAAATATTCAATACTCAATAAGCAATAAAGAATGTTCCACTGAATCCGTTTACAAATATATTTCTGTCTGCGCACCTTACCTGGAAGTCATTGAAGAAATGACACTAAAGGAATTCCTGGACTTTCATTGTGGTTTTAAACCTTTTTTATCAGGCATCACTACTGATTCAATTATTAGTACACTAGGGCTGGAGAAGGCCATCAATAAACAAATACGTTTCTACTCTTCCGGTATGAAACAGCGGGTGAAGCTGGGGCAATGTATTTTTTCTGATGCCCCCATTGTTTTACTGGACGAACCTTGTACCAACCTGGATGCTGCTGGTATCAGCCTTTATCTTTCACTGATTGAAAATTATTGCAAGGACCGGTTGGTGATAGTGAGTAGTAATGACGAGGTGGAGTATAAATTTTGTGAGAAGAAGATCAATATGAGTGATTATAAATGAAAACCGATTTATCGTTCTCGTTTTCTGAAAATCTTCTTCCACCAATCCCTCCGCATACAAGGCTGTTCTATCAGTCGGTAAAACAAAGCGCTGAAAAGAAGGACACCTGCCACCAAAACCACTCCATAAATTATAACAGCCAATGGCCCTTGCAGCAAGGGCATTGAATTCAGCCATTTGAGCATTCCCGACATGATGAGCACATGCAGCAGGTAAATGGAATAACACATGCCACCGATAATGGTGATCCACTGCCGGCTCATCAATTTCTTTAGTTTGTCATTAAATAAGACAAGATAAAAAGCAACAAACAACAAAAGAAGCTTTAGCAGAAACAGCCAGACCGAATGCAATGAAATGACAAAAGGCAATGCCAGTAATATGATTGCCCCGGCGGTAAAACCAATACTATAATTGAGTTTTAGTTTATGCCCACCTGAATACAGATCGGCCAACAACATACCTGCAAAGAAATAACAGATAAAATTCGGCAATATCGCCGGTTGTTGCCATAAACTATTCCAGGCATATAATGCAGAAAGAACAATAAGCAATGCCAGTAGCAGGCGTCGTAGCAATCGTTGTCTTATTAAAAAAATAAAACACAGAAACGGCGCCAGCACGTAAAACTGCACTTCCACTTCCAGCGACCAGGCTACACCCAACACCGATGAGGCGCTGTTGTAAACAACATTGTGCACATAAACAGATGAAGCTGCCAAATGCGGCAGCTGATCATTAAATGAATCGCCTTTATAAAATACAAGTAATAAAAAAGAAATCAGCAGTGCGGCGAGGTACGGAGGTTCCAGCCTCGTCAACCTGCGCAGGTAATATTTTCTTAGCGATACGGGCTGACCACCCGGGGCTTTTTCCTTTATAAAAGGCAAGGCCAATATAAACCCGCTGATCATAAAAAAGAAAGGGACTCCCTGGCCACCTTCCAGTACCACGGCTGCTGCGTACTTGTTTGCAAGCAAACTGCCATTGAAAAGATGCTCATTCATCATGGTTGGCAAATGCATCCACACTGCCACCCAAAAAATAGCAATGAACCGCAGCCCGTCAATTTCTGGAATATAGCTTCCGCCGGAAGTGATGCGGCGGAATTTTTCTAAAAAATTGGAAGAATGAATCATTCTGAATGGTCTTACCCTTCAGACCGCTTGCAGCGTTCCGACGGTTATCGCTGGCTGGCAATAAGCAAGTTGATATCAGTGTATTTCAAATCAAACCGCTGGCTCAGGTAAAAATTTGTCAACGCCCCTTTGAAAAGATAAATGCCGCTGCGCAGATGAAGCTGGTGCCAGATCAGTTTTTCAAATCCGCCTTCCTCCCCTGCTTCCAGTAATAATGGCATCAGCACATTGCTGATGGCCTGTGAGGCTGTTCTTGCAAAACCCGAAGGAATATTCGGCACACAATAATGTATCACACCATACTTCATAAAAATGGGATGTTCGTGTGATGTGATCTCCGAAGTTTCAAAACAACCGCCCCTGTCAATGCTCACATCAATGATCACAGCTCCCGGCCGCATATTGCTTACCATTTCTTCTGCCACCACCATCGGCGTCCTTCCTGTTTCAGAACCCAGGGCACCCACCGCCACTTCACAGGTCTTTAATTGTTTGGCCAGCATTCTTGGTTCAATGACGGATGTCCACATACGCTGACCGATATTGTTCTGCAAACGTTTCAACCGGTAAACATTGTTATCAAATACTTTTACGGAAGCACCCAATGCCAGCGCTGCCCTTGCGGCATACTCACCCACAATGCCTGCTCCAATAATAATAACCTTGGTGGGGGCGATACCTGAAATACCGCCCAGCAACACACCCTTACCATGATTAGCAGATCCCAGATACTGTGCAGCGATCAGCATTACTGCACTTCCGGCAATTTCGCTCATGCTGCGTACGATGGGATATGAATCGCTGTCGTCTTTCAGATTTTCAAAGGAGATGGCTGTTATTCTTTTCGCCATCATCGCTTCCAGTATAGATGCTTTTAAAACGGATTGATGAATGGGCGAGATAATAGTCTGGTTAAGCTGAAGCAAATCGAGATCTTCATCAATAATAGGAGCACTTTTCACCAGAATGGGGGCTTTAAAGACATCGGCTCTTTCATAAACGATCTTTGCGCCCGCCTCGCTGTAATCTTTATCGCGGAAATGAGAAGCTTCTCCTGCATTATGCTCTATCACTATTTTATGGCCGTTGCTTATCAAAACACTTACGGCATCCGGCGTTAATGCCACCCGGTTTTCCTGGAAAGCGATCTCTTTGGGAATACCAATCGTCATCCCCTCAGCCTTGGGCCTTATATCCAATGTTTCCTCTAAAGTTTCGTAGCTAAAAGAAGTGCTTATTTTAGGTTTCTGCTGGCTCATGTAGCTGGTTGCTGGTTATTGGTTGCTGGTTTGCAACTCCGGTTTACGGCCATCATTGCGTGGTATCCAAATGTACCTAATTATTGGCGATTTTCAGATGCCTTGTTTTATCATCCACCAGTTCAATAAACACATGAACCGTATCATGGGGGAAGATGCCGGGGGCTTTTTCAGGCCATTCCACCAGGCAGGTATAGCCACTGTTCAGGCAATCTTCCACCCCTGCCCGGAACACTTCCTCCACACTGCTCAGTCGGTAGAGATCAATATGAAAAATAATTCTCCTGGTTCCATCACAGGAATATTCATACTCATTGATAATGGAAAAAGTAGGACTACCCACAGCATCCCTCACTCCTTTTACATCGCATAAAGCATGGATGAATGTGGTTTTACCAGCGCCCATTTGCCCGTGGAAAGCAATAATGGTACGTTCTTTTATTGCCTGCCAGAATTCTTTTGCAACATTGTTGATATTCCCGATCGAAAAAGTCCATTCCATAGGGCAAAAATAACCGATATAGCAACCATGTTGTAAACATATTTCCGCAATCGCAAAATATAGCAGCGGCTTCGGGGTAAATTTGCAGTATGGAAACAGTTCAGTGGAAAGTGGAAGGAATGGATTGCAATACCTGCGCCATCAATATTCATAAATACCTGGAAAAACAGGGCATGAAGAATGTAAAAGTGAACTATGCCACCGGCGATGTGATATTTGACACAAAAGAAGATTTTGCCAAAGAAAAAATAACAAGCGGAATAATCGGACTTGGCTATACAGTAGTAAATGATGCTGCAATAAACAACCTTAAACCTCAAACTTCAAACTTCAAACGCTTTCTTTCTACCCATCTTCAACGTTTCTGGGTATGTTTCCCTTTTACAGCTATGCTGATGCTGCACATGATTCCCGGTGTACATATCCACTGGCTGATGAACCATTGGGTGCAACTGGCCCTTACTATTCCGGTTTATATTATTGGCATGAGTTTTTTTGGCCGCAGCGCATGGAAAAGCATCCGCAATGGCATGCCGAATATGAATGTGCTGATCGCTATCGGAGCCACGGCTGCATTTGTTTATAGCTTATATGGCTCATTAACCGGACAGGCAGAGCAGTATATGTTTTATGAAACAGCAGCAACTATCATTACTTTGGTTTTTCTGGGCAATTACCTGGAAGAGGCTTCCATTGCTTCTACACAAAGGGCATTGAATAAGCTGGCCAAGTCTCAAAAAGTCATGGCCAATATGATCGCCTTTGATGATGAACACAAAGAGCAGATCTTCATCGTGGAGAATACACAATTGAGGGTTGGTGACCTTGTTTTAATAAAAAGCGGCGAGCAGGTACCTGTTGATTGCAAAATATTATGGGGTGATGCACATGTAAACGAAGCCATCATTACAGGAGAAAGTGCACCGGTTCACAAATATGCCAGGGATAAACTGATTGGCGGAAGTGTGCTGAGTGACGGAACAGTAAAAGCACAGGTAACAGCGGTAGGTAACGATACGGTACTGTCTGGGATCATCAACATGGTAAAACGGGCACAGGGTGAGAAGCCACCGGTGCAAAAGCTGGCAGATAAAATAAGCGCCGTATTTATCCCTGTAGTATTGGGCATTGCAGCCCTCACATTGGTTATCAGCTGGCTCATCTTAAAAGACTTTACTCCTGCACTGATGCGAAGCATCGCCGTATTAGTCATTGCCTGTCCCTGTGCAATGGGATTAGCGACTCCAGCTGCTATTGCCGTAGGATTAGGAAGGGCGGCAAGAACAGGTATCCTCTTCCGCAATGCTACGAGCCTGGAAACATTCAAGAGCATTAAACAGGTGGTATTTGATAAAACAGGAACCCTGACCACCGGTAATTTTCGGGTCTCGGGTTTTGAGTTTCAGGTTGTCGACGAATCTGATCCGATAGCTATCGGATTCAAAAAAATCGTTTATTCATTGGAAAAATACTCCAATCACCCGATCGCTAAGGCCATAATAAATGAATGGAAAATAAAAGATGAGATAAAATGGAATAAAATCGAAGAAGTGAAAGGTCTTGGCATGAAGGCGGAAGATGCAGAAGGTAATACCTGGTGGGCCGGTTCATACAAGACAGCGGCAAGATTGACAAATGACGAAACACATAATATTTATATTATAAAAAATGAAACCCTGATCGGCTGGATTGATGTAAAGGATGAAATAAGACCTGAAGCAAAACAGGTCATTGATTATCTGCACAGCAAAAACATTGAAACAATATTATTAAGCGGTGACCGCAACGCAAAATGTAATGAACTGGCATCTCAACTTGGGATAGACACAGTAATTGCCGAGCAAACTCCGGAGCAAAAACTGGAAAGGATAGCGGAACTCTGTTCCGTTGCTCCCACTGCCATGGTAGGCGATGGCATCAACGATGCTCCGGCGCTGGCAAAAGCAACTATTGGAATTTCCATGAACGACGCTTCTCAGATAGCGGTTCAATCTGCACAAGTGATATTGATGAATCATGGATTGAAAAACCTCCCGACTGCCCTGGGTTTGGGAAAACATACCTATCTCACTATTAAACAAAACCTTTTCTGGGCCTTTGCTTATAATATTGTTGCAATTCCTGTTGCTGCATTTGGTTTGCTTACGCCTACATTCGGGGCATTGGTGATGGGTCTTAGTGATGTGGTGCTGGCAATAAATTCTGCAAGATTATACATAAAGAAAGTGGTGTAAATTCACAACCACGAGCCATCCTCACAATGCAGAACATTCATGCCATACTGAAACAATATTGGGGCTTCGATAATTTCCGTCCTTTACAGGAAGATATCATTCATTCTGTATTAAGAGGAAAAGACGTTTTGGCCCTGATGCCCACCGGCGGAGGAAAGTCTTTATGCTACCAGGTTCCTGCCATGGCCAAAGATGGTTTATGCCTTGTTATTTCACCCCTGATCGCTTTGATGAAAGACCAGGTGGAAGGTCTTCGAAGAAAAAACATTACTGCTTTTGCTATTTACTCCGGCATGAGCCGAAAGGAGGTCATCAATACATTCAAAGTTGCCTCAGAAAGTAATTGTAAATTCCTATATGTATCACCAGAGCGGCTGGAAACATCTCTGTTCAAAGAATATTTACCAGGACTTGGTATAAACCTGATCGCTGTAGATGAAGCGCATTGTATTTCGCAATGGGGTTATGACTTCCGTCCTCCTTATTTACGGATCGCTGCTTTGCGGGATGAACTGCCGGGTGTGCCCGTACTGGCATTGACGGCATCGGCTACACCGGATGTGCAGAAAGATATTTGTGAGAAGCTAAGCCCCCCCAGCCCCCTGCAGGGGGGATTTCAAAACCCGTATGACGATAAATCAAAAATGGGTTTTGAAACTTTCCGCCAGTCATTTGAACGGCCCAATCTTTCTTACAGTGTATTTAAAGTTGATTCCAAGGTCAACAAACTGATTGAAGTATTGCAAAAAGTAGCAGGCTGTTCCATCATCTATTGCAAAAGCCGCAAGCGGACAAAAGAAATTAGCGAACTGTTACAGTTGCAGGGCATTTCATCTGAATTTTATCATGCCGGCCTGGTACAGGAAGAAAGAAGCCGCAGGCAGGAAGAGTGGGTCAACAATAAAACAAGGGTGATTGTTTGTACCAACGCTTTTGGAATGGGAATAGATAAACCCGATGTGCGGACGGTAATACATGCGGATGTTCCTGACTCGCTTGAAAATTATTATCAGGAGGCCGGCCGTGCAGGAAGAGATGGCAAAACATCTTTTGCAGTACTGTTGTATGACGAAAGGGATATTGCTGAACTGGAGAATATGGCTAATCTTCATTTTCCTTCTCAACATGATATCCGGGATGTTTACCAGGCGGTGGCCAACTATTTACAGATACCATCCGGAGCTGGCGAGAGCCAGTATTATGATTTTGATATCAGTGACCTTCTTCGGAAATTCAAACTGAACAGCCATACCGTACTTTACTCGTTGAAAGCATTGGAACAGGAAGGCTGGCTGGCTTTTAATGAACAGGTCTTCATTTCTTCCTCAGTCTGTTTCACAACAAACAAGGATAATCTCTATTCATTTGAAAAAGAACATCTGCAACTCGAACCCATCATTAAAACTTTACTAAGGGCTTACGAAGGTATATTCGACCAACCGGTTCATATATCAGAGAAGATGATAGCGGGGCTGATGAAAAAGGACCCGGAGGAAATAAAAAAACAACTTTTTCAATTACAACAAGCTGGCCTTATCGGTTATGAGCCGCAAAAAGATACACCGCAACTCCTTTTGCTCCGTAATCGTGTCAAAGCTGAGGACATACATATAGATATGCTGGCTTACAACCAGCGCAAAGAACAGTTTCAAAAAAGAATGCGGCAAATGGTAACTTATGTAAAAGAAGATACGGTGTGCCGCAGCCGGATTGTCGGCTCCTATTTTGGTGATACATCAGTAAGAGCCTGCGGCATTTGCGACAATTGTCTGCGGCAGAAAGCAACTGCCTTAAGCAAGGAAGAGTTTGAGGCATTGCATCATAGAATTATCAATATGATAAAATATGAATCACTGCATACCAAAGACCTGCTGCTCAAACTTAATGGGGTAAAAAAAGAAAAAGCCTGGAAGCTGCTGGAGTTCCTCCAGACTGAGAATAAGATTGAGATGGACAGCAACGGGTATGTAAAACTAAAATAAATGCTAACGGCGCCGACGCCGGCCACCAATTCCAAGCACACCAAGCAAATTCCTGATGATGGTGTTACCGGCGGTGCGGGTCATGCTTTTTACAGTGGGGTTGTCAAAAAACCCTTTCTCCTTTCTTGTCGTTTTCTTTTCTTCTTGCTGCTTTTCCCTTGTATCGCTTTTGGCGGCATCCTCCAGTTTTTCAGTCAATATCTCGTAGGCGCTTTCACTGTCTATTACCTGGTTGTATTTGGCAGCAATCTTTGACTTACTCACCAGGCTATCAATTTCAGTATCGGTTAAAATATCCATCCGGCTTTGCGGCGGACGAATCATGCAATGCACCAAAGGAGTAGGAATGCCTTTTTCATTTAATATAGTTACCAATGCCTCTCCGGTTCCAAGTTGCGTGATCAGATCTTCTGTTTTATAAAATTCCGTCTCCGGATAGTTCTCAGATGTTTGTTTGATCACTTTTCTATCAGCAGCGGTAAAAGCTCTCAAAGCATGCTGCACTTTCAATCCTAATTGTGCTAATACTGACGGTGGAACATCCATGGGATTTTGGGTACAGAAATAAATACCAATTCCCTTGGAGCGTATCAGTTTAATAATGGTTTCAATCTGCTGCAACAATGCTTCGCTGGCTTCCTGAAATATGAGGTGTGCTTCATCAATGAACATGACCAATTTTGGCTTGTCCACATCACCCATTTCCGGAGAACTGGCATAAAGCTCTGCCAGTAACTGTAACATGAAAGTAGAGAAAAGCTTGGGCCTGTCCTGCAGGTCGTTTACCCTGACAATCGAAATCATTCCCCTGCCATCATCATTTATCCGCATCAGGTCATCCACTTCAAAACTTTTTTCCCCAAAGAACACATCGGCGCCCTGCTGCTGCAGCTCAATTACTTTGCGCAAAATGGTTCCGAGAGAGGAAGTGGAAATATTGCCATAGTTCTTTGTTAATTCATCTTTTCCTTCATTACTTACAAACTGCAGCACTTTAGTAAAATCCTTCAGATCAAGCAAGGGAAGTTTATTGTCATCGCAATATTTAAATACCATCGCCACAAAGCTTTCCTGCGTATCATTCAATCCGAGAATTTTTGAAAGCAGCACCGGGCCAAACTCACTGACCGTTGCCCTTAGTCTTGCCCCTTTCTGATTACTCAGCGTCAACAGGTCAACAGGGTAAGCAGTCGGCTTGTATTCAATATTCAGCTTCTGGCACCGGTCAGTTATCTTTTCATTTACTGTTCCTGCAGCAGCAATACCACTCAGGTCGCCTTTAATATCCATCATCATCACGGGTACACTTGCATCGCTTAATCCTTCCGCCAGCATTTGCAGAGTTTTTGTCTTACCCGTTCCGGTAGCTCCGGCTATCAGGCCATGGCGGTTCATTGTTTTCAGGGGAATTAAAATATCCGCTCCGGGCTCCACAGCGCCTTCCAGCATGGCCCCTCCTATTTTGAAACATTCACCTTTGAATGTATAGCCCGATTTAACTGCTTCTAAGAATTTTGTGCTGTCTGCCATATATTAATTTTAAAAAATTATGTCTGTAAATGTATCTAATGCCACAGAAAGAGGATGGCACAGTTTTTATATACTATACAAATGTAGAGGGCAAAGGGGTTGGAAAGCCGGTGTTTTAACAAAATATTCGTCCCGGTTACTTTAACCCCCGAAATGCTTTAACTTTATTTGTCCTCACCCCTTCCCTCTCCATAAATGGAGAGGATGAAAGCGGTGATTGATTTATCAACGAAAAATAAACCACTTTAAAACTTTTATCAATGGAAGCTAAGAAACACAAACTTTTACTCTGCGAAGATGATCCGAACCTCGGTAGTGTGCTGAAGAATTATCTTGAATTAAATGACTATGACGTAACCCTGGAAAGAGATGGCCGCCTCGGCCTGGCAGCTTTTCAGCGGGAAAAATATGAACTCTGCCTACTGGATGTGATGATGCCCAATATGGACGGTTTCACCCTGGCAGAAGAAATACGGGATGTGGATCCGGACATTCCCCTGTTCTTCCTCAGCGCCAAAACGATGAAGGAAGATGTGATACAGGGTTATAAACTCGGTGCCGATGATTATATCACCAAACCTTTTGACAGCGAAGTACTGCTGCTGAAAATAAAAGCTATTCTGAAACGCAACGAAGAACAGAATAAAGAAAGTGAGAATAAGGAATTTGATTTGTCCACTTATCATTTTAATCCCAAGCTTCGCCAGTTGATACATGGTGGCATTACACAAACCTTATCTCCCAAAGAAAATGAATTGCTGAAAATGCTGGCCGAACATCTCAACGATCTGTTGCCAAGAGAACAGGCCTTAAAGAAAATATGGGGCAGTGATACGTATTTCAATGGCCGCAGCATGGATGTGTATATTTCCAAACTCAGAAAATACCTGAAGGATGATCCGAAGATTGAGATCGTCAATATTCACGGCAACGGGTTCAGGCTGGTGGTGCAGGGATGAGAAAAGTAACTATGTAAATAGGGTATATAAAGTTTATACGCATACTTTATATACCCTATTTACTTTCTATACCAAAGTGTTCATTGATTATTAAACAAGGTGCCAGTATTTCCGGTTGACGGTTTTTTCCCCAAATGTTCATAGGCTTTTGCAGTAGCCTCCCTACCCCTTGGCGTTCTCTGCAAAAAACCTTCCTGTATTAAAAAAGGCTCATACACTTCTTCCAAAGTGCCCGCTTCTTCGCCCACTGCCGTGGCGATGGTGGTAATGCCCACCGGCCCTCCTTTAAATTTTTCAATGATGGTTTGCAGGATGCGGTTGTCCATATCATCCAGTCCGTGTTCATCCACATTCAATGCCCGGAGTGCATGCTGGGTGATACCGATGTCTATCTGGCTGTCATTTAATACCTGTGCAAAATCCCTTACTCTTCTGAGCAGGCCATTCGCTATTCTGGGTGTGCCCCGGCTCCTTCTTCCTATTTCTCCGACTGCTTCAGTGGAAATTTTTGTTCCTAATATGCCTGCGGAGCGAACAATGATCTTATTTAAGATAGTAGCATTATAATACTCCAGTCTTGATTTGATGGCAAACCTCGAAAGCAGCGGCGCTGTTAATAATCCGCTTCTTGTGGTGGCTCCAATTAGTGTGAACGGGTTTAAATTTATCTGAACACTTCTTGCATTGGGGCCGCTGTCTATCAGGATGTCTATACGGTAATCTTCCATGGCTGCATACAGGTATTCCTCCACCACATTGCTCAGCCGGTGAATTTCATCTATAAATAAAACATCATTCGCATCCAGGCTGGTAAGCAACCCGGCAAGATCGCCGGGTTTTTCAATAACAGGGCCTGAAGTTTCTTTTATATTCACTCCCATTTCATTTGCCACAATTCTTGAAAGGGTTGTTTTGCCCAAACCGGGCGGGCCATGAAATAAAATATGATCCAGCGCCTCTCCCCGCATCTTTGCAGCCCGGATAAATATTTTCAGGTTCTCAATAATCTGGTCCTGCCCCGAAAAATCAGTTATGCTGGAAGGACGGATATTGTTTTCAAACTCCTTGTCGGCGGTGGTCAGAAAATCTTTTTCGCTGCTTAAATGGGGATTCGGCATGAATTATTTTTCTTAATGCCTGTAAAGCTAATTATTAATCGGCAAAAGCTTTAAGATGAAAAATCAACCCGCATGCAAATATTGGTTAAGGCCAAGTATAAGATCGGGGTCAGGACAGTTGTTTAACCATATTTCTCTTTCTGAGAATTTACAAACGCCGGGATAATCACCCTTCCACTCCTGCAGGTCATTGATGATTTGAAAATGCAAATGCGGTGGCCAATGCCCGTTTTCAGAAGGAATGCCAAATTCTGCAAATACATCTCCTTTTCTTATGTTGTCACCTTCATGCATGTTTTTTATAGAGCTAAGACTGAGGTGACCATATAATGTATAAAAACTTGCTTCCTCTAAATAATGTGAAAGAATGATAGTAGCTCCATAGTCACCAAACTTATCATTGAATGCAAAGCTGTGGACAATACCATCCAGTGGCGCCATGACAGCAGTATGCGGCTTGCCCCATATATCCATACCGAGGTGTAATCTTCTTGGTTCATCTTCCCCAATGGCTGCATCAAACACTTTGCTGCGGCTGTAAACCGTTCTGTGCTCATTGTACCCGCCAATGCCATACCGGGCACCTGCAATATTTAATTTGCTGTTGATGTATGCTATAAATTCATCGATGTCTTCAAGTATATTCTCAGCTATTTCTGTATTTGCTTTCGTTAAATCCATCAACAGCAGTTTGTCTTTCGTCGTGTCAAACGGAACGACAGGCCCGTATGCATGCTGATGAGATTTTAATAGTGCGGGCAACTGCATAAACATAAAGTTAGCGGCAATGGGTCAACAACAAAAAAGGCACCCCGTATGACCGGGATGCCTTGTATTATTTTACTCTATTTCTTTTATTTCTGTACCACTACCAGGAAGCCTTTCTCTGAAGATCTGATGCCATCATCATAGTAGAACTTAACCAGATAAGTGCCTGCTGCCAGGTTAGAAATATCAATTGGTATAACACGGCCATACACTAACCCTGTAAACGTTGGGGAAACAAGTGCCTGGTCTGTTCCGTTCTTCACCACCTTACCGTTCATCAACCGGCCTGCCATATCATACACCTTCATGCCAAGAACATTATACAGCGTACTGTTGATACGGATATTGAACCTTCCGTTATTCGGGTTGGGGAACAATATCACAGCATCATTGCTGAGTAACCTGATACGCTCCGGACAAGATTCAACCTTTGCAACAGCAGTAGCCGTGTTGGTACAACCTGCTGCACTGGTAAATGTGTAAGTAAGTGTATATGTTCCTACGGCTGTTGCAGTCGGCACAAAGTTGAACCCGGAAACACCAATACCTGTCCAGCTACCACCTGTAGGCGATGCTACCAACGGAACCAATGTATCGCTCAGGCATATCCTGGTCGGTAATGGAGTAATCGCAATTACCGGTCTTGCATTTACTGTCAGCGTAATAACATTGGATGTAATGGTCATTCCGCAACTATTAGTGATAATAACCCTGTACCTGTTATTGTTCATGGCAAGGGTTACATTCGTCAATGTAAGCGTTGCTGTATAAGATCCACCGGTAGTGAGGTTAGTCCATGTAACGCCACCGTCCGTGCTTACCTGCCATTGGAAGATAGTAGGCGTTGGAGTACCTGCTGCCACCACAGTAAGTGTACCATTCGATCCTTCGCACAGAGTCGTATTAGCTGGTTGCGTAGAAATCGTAGGTGCTGAACCAACATTCAATACAACCGTATTAGACGTAGCAGCCGGTGTACATGTTCCTGAAACTATCACACGATAAGAGCCGGCATTAGCAACCTGCACATTCGCAATAGTAAGTGTGGTGCTGGTAGCTCCGGAAATGAAGCCGCCATTTACCAGGTTTACAAAGCCGCTGCCGGGATTATACTGCCATTGGTAGGTAAGTCCTGCTCCTGTCGCAGTTACAGAATAACTAACGGTAAATCCGGGACAAATGGTCTGTGTAGCCGGTAAAGGCTGCGCAGTAATAGCCGGAAGCTGGTTCACCGTAATGACAGATGTAGCTGTGCTGGTACATCCCGCTATAGTTGAGGTAGCCGTATATGTGGAAGTAGTGGTTGGAGCGGCCCACACGGTATATACAGGTGTACCTGTATAAGGTATAGTGGCCCCGGCATCAGTAAACAAATTGGTGGTTGGTGAGAATACCACCGGTGCCGGTATATTGAACGTAATACTCCAGCTTCCGATCAACCCCGTTGAATTCGTAAGATCATCCACTGCATAAAGACGCCAGTTGCCATTGGCATTTCCGGCAAATGAACTGAGAGCCGGAGCAGCCTGTGTAAGGCTACCGGGACCCGGTGCAGGGAAATTATCCGGGGTAAGATAGTTTGTAGGCCTGTATGTTCCTGTAGGATTAAAGGCATTATCTGCAAGTAAAGATGCAGCCGCATCACTAAAGGTAAATATCTGGCCGTTTGCCGGTGCAGCTCCACCCGCATCAGACATCAGTATCACCGGTGTTCCGGTTGGTGAAACCAGCACCAGGTCAACATCATCAGGGAATGCATGATCATAGTTATTGATGGTTACAGATCGTACTGTAACACCAGCAGGGGGCAATCCGGAAACGCTCAACACACAAGGATAAGGTGCGCCGTTACCTACCGTGCCGGTTCCGGGTATCTGCATAGTGCAACTGCTGTTGATTGTTAGCGGGCTTCCAGGCGTTGCATAGGCATTAATCTGCTGGATCTGTCCGCGGCATATTGTAGCATCGGGACTGGCGGTTGAGATAATAAGGGAGAACCTTCTGAGCGAACCAATATCAATGTTTGCGTTATCACTCACATTCAAGGTCCATGTTCCGTTTGGATTTTGTCCGTCAAATGCAGAAAGAGGATTATCAGGAGCAAAATTACCTGCAATAGCGCCTGCAGTTGTCATGGTAGAAGCAGCAGGGAAACCGCCATCATCATCCAACAGTACAGTACAGAAATTATTTCCTCCGCCACCGCGGCGGTTAATGAGGTTAACTGTGGTGCCACCCGGGGATGTAAGCCTGAATATAAGATCCCCGTTAAATGTGTGATCCATTGAAGCATTGGTATTTCCTATTACTGCATCGCAGGTTCCGGCAGGAGCTGCATCAAGACGGAAATTCAAATCAGCTATACTTCCGGTTAGCCCGCTTACGGCCAAAGGAATATTAACACCTGCAGGTATATTATCCGGAACGGCTACTGCAGGGCCTGTATAGCTCACTGTATTAACAGCAGTTGAGGCTGTAAGTACAATGGTTGGTAATGGATTCACCGTTAATGTAACATTACTGGAGACAGAACAACCAAATGGATCTGTTGAAGTAAGTACAAAAGTCTGAACACCTGCCGGCACTGCACTTACGCTAAAGTTTCCGGTTGCGTTGTTCGGTCCTGTTGATGGGTTTTGTGTGATTGTTCCCGGGCCGGTAAGAGTATGTGTGTAGTTAGCCAGTGTTGGTCCGAGGATCTGCCAGCTTACAAGATTACCCTGATCGCCACCTACAAAATCCTGAATAGATATAGTCCAGTTTCCGGTAGGATTACAAGGATAAGTCACCCCTGTCCAGTTATGAGCAACACCCGGATTAGCGTTGTTTGAAGGCCGGTATGAGCCAGGGGCAATATTACCTCCTACTGATGTTTCGGGAATAATTGTACCTGCAGCTACATCAAAGGTATATACACCTCCAATATTATCTGCGTTGCCAAATACACTTGCCGGGAAACCGGGACGATCGAATACAATAGTACTTCCGCATGGCGTTGTTAATGTTACGGCTACATCACCTACCCATGTATGTGTAACATTCAGCCTTATCTGCATTTGATTAAAATTGGCCATAGTGCCAGCAGTTGCAGCAGGAATGGCAATTGTATTTGTAGCCGTAGCATTATCAAGTATCGGAAGATTGATAACTCCCGAAGTACCCACAACTCCTATTCCACCTGTCAGTATGCCACCTGTAGCCGTACCCGTAATGGCTGCTGCACCCGGTGCACAAACAGAAGATGGTGTTGCTGACACATTGATATGCGATATTCCATCAACATTTACTACTACTGGTGGAGTCGTAGTGGCAGCGCCACCGCCATTAGTACAGATTACCGTACAGGTATAATAAGTAGTAGTGGTGGCAGCGAATGTATAAACATTACTGGTTGCACCGGCAATCGTTGTATATGGTCCTGCCGCTGCAGGAGCCTGGTTCCATTGGAAACTAAGCGCTGAGTTGGGAGAATAGCCGCTGGCAGTTAAAGTTACACTTGTGCCTACGCATACTGTGGAGGTGACAGGAGTAACAGACCCGGGTGAAGGAACACCGGCACAGGGAGGTGCACAGGTACGGGTTAATGTAAAATTCCCTGTTGCCGAGCCGAAGCCGGTAACCAGTATATAATATGTAAAGCCGCCATTCGTATTAAATGTTACCTCTGATTGCAGACCACAAAAATCATCATTACCTGTTACACAAACCAAGCCTGTGCAAGTACCGGTGAACACACCAATTTTTGTATCATAAGAAGAACCGCAAAGACTCAGTGTAACAGGTGACGCATCTCCAACAAACGTATACCAAACTCCTGGAGCTGTGTTTAAAGAAGTAACACAAGTACCTGCAACCGCATCTGTTGAAGCCCCGCAAGCAGTAGTACCTGTAATGGTCTGGCCGCAATTTATAGTTATGGCGCCGGCGCACAGGTCATTTGGAAGTACACTGGTCCTGGTTAAAGTAAATGCGCCTGTGGCGGAACCGAACCCGGTAACTAATACAAAATAAGTTGTACCTACAGTAGTTGCGAATGTAACCTGTGATTGCAATCCGCAGAAATCATCATTACCCGCCACGCAAATCAACCCGGCACAGCTACCTCTAAACACGCCAATTTTGGAATCATAAGATGTACCAGTACATGTGTTTAATATATTAGGAGCTCCGTTGCCTACAAATGTGTACCAAACCCCCGGAGCTGTGGTAAGTGTAGTTCCACAGAAAGGTACTGCGTCTGTCGTAGCGCCGACCGTAGTGCCGGATACAGATCCTCCGCATGGAAGCGGAAGAGCGCCGCTACAAAAATCGTTGGGTGGCCCGACTACTCCACAACTTATATTAAAAGTATGTGTCGTTGCGGCAGTAGATTCATCATCAACCAGGATATAAATAGGTACGCCTGCGGTGAGCAATCCGATGGGATCAGTACCAACACCAGCATTATCATCAATACAGGTCCAGCCTGTTGGCCCACAACCGGCAGATTGAAGTTTCCAATAGTAATCAAGAAAACCAGTTGGGCCTACTGCTGTAACATTCAAATTATACACACCTGTAGTAGCGGGTGTAAAAGAATAAACTCTTTCCTGTCCTGGTGTGTTGAAACCGCAGGTAGTAACGTTCCATACCCCCGAACCGCTATGAACAGTTGTTACTGGTGTGGCACAAGCTGGTATGTTGACAATACTCGTGCAAGGATTGGGAGGAGCCGGACATGTTATACACTGAACTGTTCCTGTATTACAGCTACTTGATGTTCCACATGCTGCATTGGTATTATAATGCAGGAAAAGGGGCCCGGAAACAGTGCAGGTAACAGTTACAGGAGCAGTACCAAAACCCAGTACAGCGCCGTTCGAAGTACCCTGGTGAATGGTTATGAAATTGGCAGTGCCTGAGGGTACATTAAAAGTGTACTGCTGACCTGCAGTACAGCCGTTAATTGTACTATACTCTCCGCCAAAAGCACAGGTTGTAATAGTAGTGACCGTGTTTGTTGTCGGAGCTGTTATTGTACCAAAAGCAGATGTATTAGTACACTGGCTTTGCGCCGCATATCCTGTAAGCAATAGTAACGATGTTACCAGGAAGTAAATTTTCTTCATAGCAATGTTTGGTTGATTGAAAATATATTACCCGCCAAATGGTGGGTTTTACGGGGGGAAGTTAGCGCTTTTTTTGAGTGCGCCAATTTTTACTTTAAAATATTTGTGCTCAACGTAAATGGGGTATTTTGGTTGCCTGCCGGAGACCAAAAATATCTCCTGATGCAGCTTTTATTTATTGCAATGCCGGCTTTTGGAGAATACCCATTTGGGACAGGTCCTTTTGCAAGTTCTTTTCAGGTAAATCAATTGATTTTGTGAGACTTCGGCTGTCATTAACGGTTGTATTTACCAGCCTTAATGTAACCCGGACCCTATATCACCACATTGATCATCTTGTTCTTCACATAAATGATCTTTTTCGGGCTTTTACCTTCCAGCCATTTTTGTACAGCAGGGGCTTTTAAAACCAGCTCCTCCACCTGCTGTTGGGTGGCATCTAAGTCAAGGGTGAGCTCCGTTCTTGTTTTGCCATTGATGGCAACGGGATAAGCTTTGCTGGTTTCTTTTACATACTTTTCTTCAAAGGCAGGAAAGACCTCACCCCCGACCCCTCTCCACTCCGTGGAGAGGGGAGATTGGCGTAGCTGCGCATACAACTCTTCCACTATATGTGGTGCGTAGGGTGCAAGCAATATCAACAATGGCTCTAATATTTTTCTTTTATGACATTTCAGCTCGGTGAGTTCATTAGTGGCGATCATAAATGCGCTGACGGCCGTATTGAAACTGAAACGTTCGGTGTCGTTTTCAATTTTTTTAATTGTGTTGTGTAATATTTTTAATTCTGCGGCGGTTGGTTCGTCATCGGTTACAATTAAGGCCTCCCCAAGCCCCTCCGCAGGAGGGGTTTTAGTTTCCTTAAAGAACAGTCTCCAGAATTTTTTCAGGAACCGATGTACTCCTTCGATGCCCTTGGTGTCCCAGGGTTTGCTCATTTCCACCGGACCGAGAAACATTTCATACATGCGGAATGTGTCGGCGCCGTATTTCATTACGAGGTCATCGGGATTGACGGTATTGTATTTGCTCTTACTCATTTTTTCAACTTCCCCCATTGTAATAAATTTTCCGCTGTGGTTGCAAATAAATGTTACATCCCTATACTCGTTTTTCCATTGTTTAAAGCCGTCAATATCTAATTCAAATCCATCAACTATGTCAACTAATGCCGGGATTTTATTAAAAGAAATGGTATCTAATGAGGCATCTGTTGGAATAATTATATTTTTAAAATATCGCTCTTTCAGACTTGTCATTAGTTCTCCTTCTGGATTCCAATTCCTATAAAAATCATCAGATACTAAAACTGTTGAGAAGTTTTCCAGCTCAACGTTATTAATTCGTTTTATAAACAGTTGCGCTCTTATAATATATCTTGAAGACCCTTGTATCATTCCCTGGTTCAATAATCTCTTAAATGGTTCATCAAATCCAATCAATCCAAGATCAAATAACACTTTCGTCCACATGCGGCTATATAATAAATGGCCTACTGCATGTTCTGTTCCGCCAATGTATAAATCCACTTGTCCCCAGTAATCACTTGCCTTACGGCTGCAGAATTCTTTATCATTTTGCGGGTCCATATATCGCAAAAAATACCAGCTGCTGCCAGCATAGCCGGGCATGGTGTTGGTTTCCAAAGCCCCCCTGCCCCCCGCTGGGGGGTTCTTAGACTCTAACTGGTTTACCCAGTCTTGAATGTTGGCTAATGGTCCTTCTCCTTCCGGCCCCGGACTATAATTTTCTACTTCAGGTAATATTAACGGCAGCTCACTTTCATCCAAGGGATAAGCTATCCCGTCTTTCCATACAATAGGAAATGGCTCGCCCCAATAACGCTGCCGGCTGAATGCTGCATCACGCATTTTATAATTCACTTTGCGCACACCGATCTCCATCTCTTCAATCTTATTTATTACCACATCAATCGCATCTTTCATTACCATGCCGTTGATGAAATCGCTGTTCTCCAGTATTGCATATTTAGTTGGATTGGCTTCTTCTCCGTTGTAATGGCTGCCGATGATATTGGTGATGGGAATATTGAAATGCTTTGCAAACTTGTGATCCCTCTCGTCGCCGCAGGGCACGGCCATAATGGCGCCGGTGCCATAGCCCGCCAGCACATATTCAGATATCCAAATGGGAATTTCTCTTCCGTTGAATGGATTCAGTGCATAGGCCCCGGTAAACACACCACTGATTTTTTTCTCCGCCATCCGTTCTCTTTCACTGCGGCTTTTTACATAAGCGAGGTATTCATCAACAGCAGCTGATTGGTTGGCAGATTTTATTTCATTCACTATCTCCAGTTCGGGAGCAATGACCATAAAGTCAACCCCGAAAATGGTATCGGGACGGGTTGTATAAACACGAAGACTGACTTCCGACTCCTGACTCCCGACTCTGAACTCTATCTCGGCTCCGCTTGATTTACCAATCCAGTTGGTCTGCATCTCTTTCATCGCATCACTGAAATCAACTTTCTCCAATCCTTCTAATAAACGGTCGGCATATTCAGTAATGCGCAAATACCATTGACGCAGTGTTTTTTTCACCACCGGATGCCCTCCCCTTTCACTTACTCCGTTCACCACTTCATCATTGGCCAGCACGGTTCCCAGCGCCTCGCACCAGTTCACTTCGCCATAGCCACAATAGGCAAGGCGATATTGCATCAAAATATCCTGCTGTGTTTTTTCATCAAAATTTCTCCATTCATCAGCAGTGAATGGTTCAGGGTTTGAGGTTTGAGGTTTGAGGTTTCCTTCTTTTTCAAATTTCTTTATCAGTTCAGCGACAGGTTTTGCCTTGTTTTCTTTTTTGTCGTAATAGCTATTGAACAATTGCAGGAATATCCATTGTGTCCATTTATAGTATTCCGGTTTGGATGTATTCACTTCCCGGTCCCAGTCGTAACAGAAACCGATCTTATCCAGTTGGCTGCGGAAATTTTTGATATTAGCTTCTGTTGATACAGCCGGATGAATACCATGTTCGATGGCATATTGCTCTGCCGGCAAACCGAATGCATCATAACCCATCGGGTGCAGCACATTGAACCCTTTCAGCCTTTTGTATCTTGAATAAATGTCCGAAGCGATATAACCGAGCGGATGTCCCACATGCAAACCGGCGCCGCTGGGATAGGGAAACATATCCAGCGCATAGCATTTGGGTTTGGAAAAATCATTATCAACTTTGTAAACGCCTGACTCTTTCCATTTTTTTTGCCAGTCCTGTTCTATTCTTCTGAAATCGTATTCCATACCCCTATCCCCTGAAGGGGAATTATAGTTTTATTGTTGATTAAATTATAGTAACTGAGTTATTGTTCTTATGACAAGTTGTGAAAGAAGACTTAAAACAAACTTCATTCAAAAGCTATTTGAATACAGTTAAAATATAAGCAGCCTTCACTCGTTAGATGATTCCAAAGCAACACTTTGGAATGGCAAAAATACTGATTGTAATCTTAAACTGTTATTTTTGCCCGGATCCATTCATCTGAAAAAACAAATTTCATGTCCCAATCCGGAAAAGCTTCAATCAAAAAAGGAAAGCCGTCCTATTTTATGGCCATCCTTGGTGTTACTATCGTTTTATTATTCATAGGGATCTTTGGTTGGCTTTTCCTGAATGCAGAAAGTTACACCCGGGTGCTCAAAGAAAACATCAGGGTCGCTGTGTACCTGCATGACAATGCCAGGAAACAGGATATCGATTCGCTGAAAAGCTATCTTCAAAATAAGCCCTATGTAAAAAGTCTTGAATTCGTTGACAAGGAAACGGCGAAAAAAAGACTGATCGCAGGTGGCGAAAAAGATTTCTCGAATATATTAGATGAAAACCCCCTGCAGGCCTCCCTTGAGTTCAATCTTAAAAGCGAGTTTGTCAAAAAGGATACATTGGAATCCATCCGGAAAGATATGCTCAACAGACCGCTGGTGGTTCAAAGTGTAGATTATCCCTCAGCTGTCATTGACAAAATAGGCCCGGTAGTAAAGTGGGTGCTGATCGGACTGATCATACTGGCTATTATTTTTTCAACGCTTTCCATCATTTTAATTGATAATACGATCCGGCTGGCTATGTATAGCAACAGGTTCTTAATTAAGACCATGCAGATGGTAGGCGCTACCCGGCAGTTCATTTCACGACCCATGAATATCAAAGCCGTTATTAATGGAGCCGTTGCTGCTGTCATTGCTATCGTCATTATTTATGGTCTTATCCTTTTATTTGAAGGATTTGTTCCGTATCTGAAAGACCTGAGAAATAACAGCAAATTGATAGTCATGTTCCTGTTACTGATCCTTATTGGTATGGGTATCACATTGTACAGTACCAACAGGAGTATTTTGAAATACCTGAAGATGAAACTGGATGAACTGTATTAGAAAAGGGGCATAAAAGTCAAATTGGTCAAATAAGTCATTTATTGACCTGACCAGCTGACTTATTTGACTTACTGACTTTTCTTTATATTGCACATCCAAAAAGAGAAAGAATGAGTGACCAAAAGAATTCCCCTTCTATGTTCAGCAAAGAGAATTATACATGGATGCTGATAGGTATTGCTGTCATCGCTCTTGGCATGTTCCTGATGTCGGGCGGAACCAGTAATAAAGACCCGAATGTGTTTGACAAGGATGCTGTGTACAGCGCCAGGCGCATCACCATTGCTCCGCTGCTTATACTCGCCGGGCTGGTGATTGAGATTTATGCCATTTTTAAAAAGCCCCGTCTGAATGCAGCCAGGCAGGCAAAAGAAACCGTTGGCTGATTCAGCAATACTTCTTCGCTAAAAGCTACGAAGTACAAAGTAATTTAATAAGTTTACAAGGCGATGCAATGGTATCGCCTTATTTTTTAACCCCGATAGCTATCGGGGCATATTTCAAAAAAACGTTTCGCCAATGGGAATTCCCGAAGCTATCATTCTTGCCATCGTTGAGGGGCTTACCGAATTTTTACCCGTTTCTTCCACCGGACATATGATCATTACCAGCTCTATGCTGGGCATTCAGAAAAATGAGTTCACCAAATTGTTTGAAGTATCCATCCAGTTCGGGGCCATCCTTGCCGTAGTAGTCCTGTATGGGAGAAAATTTTTTGAGTTCCGCCGCTGGCAGTTTTATGCAAAGCTCATCATCGGTGTTATTCCGGCCCTTGCCTTAGGCTTTTTATTTGCTGATAAAATAGATGCATTGCTGGAAAGCCCGACCACCGTTGCTATTGCCATGCTGGCTGGCGGTATCATATTAATGGTTATTGATGCCATGTTTAAAAAACCCAGCATTGAATCGGACGACCAGGTAAGTTTTGGCAAAGCATTTATTGTGGGCCTTTGGCAAACCATTGCGATGGTGCCCGGTGTAAGCCGCAGCGCCGCCAGTATTATTGGTGGTATGTCACAGCGTTTCACCCGTCATCTTGCTGCGGAGTTTTCTTTTTTTCTCGCCGTGCCTACCATGCTGGCTGCTTCCGTGTATTCGTTATTCGTGAAAGACTGGATGCAAAAAGATGAATCAGGAAATGCAATGCTGGATATGAATGGAAAAGCTGTTGCAAGAACCGGCTACGAAATCATCAGGTCCACACAGGAAAATACAATCGCTTTCATTACCGGAAATGTGGTGGCTTTTATAGTAGCATTGCTGGCTATCCGTTTCTTCATCAATTATCTGAAAGTTTATGGTTTCCGGGTTTTTGGTGTTTACCGTATCATTGCCGGCATTATTTTGCTGGTGCTTTTACTTACAGGAGTAATAGAAGGTTAGGAAATATTTTAAAATTATATCAACATGAAATCAATTGTCCTTTCTCTGCTGCTGGCCATTTGCCTGGCAGCCTGTACGAATCATGGCACAAAATTAAAAAAGGATTACCTCGAGGTTTATTACAAAGAAGGTATCAGTAAAGAACTTGCACAAAAAACGCTGGACTTTCTTTATCCATTGTGGAAAGAGGAATCAGGAAAAACATCCCGCAAAAGTATTCAGCTGGCAAAAGCGGGTGGTGATACGATCAGCTTTCGTGCCGTAATAGCCGACAAGAAAAAAGCTGCGGAAATGGGCGATGAGACGATGTATGAAATGGCCAATGAGCTTTCCGTAAAACTTTTTGATGGTGCCCCGGTCAATATTGTCCTGACCGATAATAAATTCAGGCCCCAGCGTACATTGGTTTTCAAAAAGGACAACGGAACGGAAGATCAGGGCTACGGTGATAAGGTAACATCCGGAAATGTTGAGGTGTATGCCAGTAACGAGTTCAGTAGAAACGAGGCCCGTGAACTGGCCGACTATCTCAATGATGCTGTAAACCCCGGAAGTACGATCAGTTTCCAGCTTCTTACCGACGAACAAAATAATCCTGTACTAAGGATGGTAACTTCTCCTGATAAAGCAAGCCAGCTGAGTGATTCTGATTACCAGGAAATGGCGGAGGAGGTTTCGGATGATGTATTCAAAGGTGCGCCTCTTGTTTTTCAACTTACCGATGAAACATTCAAACCTTTTAAAACCTATTATCACAAAATGAATTAAAGTTCGCAGATACTTCCCATTAAAAAAGCCCATTCCTGCTTTCCGGGAATGGGCTTTTTCTTTTGTCGTTGCCGAAATCCCTATTTTTACTGAAAGCATTTTATTATGCAAACGGCTCCCAATAAAGTAGTGAATGGCTGGGCTATGTACGACTGGGCCAGCTCGGCTTATAACCTTGTTATCACTTCCACCATATTTCCCACTTATTTTGAAGCGGTGGCCGTAGATAATGCAGCCGTGTCAAAAACCACAGTTACTTTTCTCGGCAGGCAGTTTGAAAACACGGCGCTGTACAATTATGCCATTGCGCTGGCCATGCTGATCGTTGCACTGATGTCGCCGCTGCTTTCTTCTATTGCCGACTACAGGGGGAATAAAAAGAAATTCCTGAATTTCTATCTTACCATGGGCAGCTTTGCCTGCGCCTCCATGTTCTTTTTCGACAGGAGCACATTAACGCTTGGTATCGCTTCCATGATCATTGCCTGTGTTGGCTTTTGGGGTGCACAGGTATTTTACAATTCTTTTCTGCCGGAAATAGCAAGACCGGAGGACAGGGATCGCATCAGTGCAAGAGGCTTTTCCTACGGATATGTCGGCAGTGTGATTTTGCAACTTGTCTGTTTCGCATTTGTGATGGGCAAGCCTTTTGGCATTACTGAGGATAAAGGTGCCCAGATATCATTCCTGCTGGTAGGTATCTGGTGGTGGGCTTTCAGTCAATACTCTTTGAGGCGTTTGCCAAAACCTGTTCCTGCTGGGTCGGGTGATCTTCAGCATAAAATTTTATCAAAAGGATATAAGGAGTTGCAGAAAGTATGGGCGCAGGTAAAAAAACTTCCGAGGCTCAAAAGGTTCCTGCTGTCTTTCTTTTTTTATAATATGGGAGTGCAGACAGTAATGCTGGTGGCTGCGTTGTATGGAAAAAGCGAACTTGAAATACCAACAGAAAACCTCATCATCGCCATATTGATCATCCAGCTGATTGCCATCCCCGGTGCTTTTGTTATTTCACGTCTTTCCTCCAGGCTGGGAAATTTCAAAACATTGATGGTACTCGTTGTCCTCTGGATACTTTTATGTATCGCTGCTTATTTTCTTCCAAAAGGGGGCATCTATGAATTTTATGCACTCGGTGCTGCCGTTGGTTTCATCATGGGCGGCATCCAGTCGCTAAGCCGTTCCACCCATGCCAAATTAATTCCTGAAGGAACGAAAGACACAGTTTCTTTTTTTAGTTTTTATGATGTGACGGAGAAGATTGCTGCCGTAGTTGGCATTTTCTCTTTTGGGTTTATTACAGAGCTGACCGGCTCACAGAGAAATTCCGTACTTGCACTGGCTTCTTTCTTTATTCTCGGATTACTTGGTTTAATGTATGCCAATGCTGCAAAAGAAAATAAATCATGAACCTATATACGATCAACACCGGCTATTTTAAACTCGACGGTGGCGCCATGTTTGGCGTAGTACCCAAAAGCATGTGGAATAAGATCAATCCTGCAGATGAAAATAATCTATGCAGCTGGGCCCTGCGGTGTTTGCTGATTGAAGATGGCAACCGGCTTATTTTAATTGACAATGGCAATGGCGACAAACAAGATGCAAAATTTTTCAGCCATTATTATTTGCATGGTGATGACACGCTGGATAAGTCACTGGCCAAATATGGTTTCAGCAGGAATGATATTACCGATGCTTTCTTAACGCACCTGCATTTTGATCACTGCGGTGGTTCTATCAGCCGGGAAGGCGATAAACTCGTCCCCACTTTTAAAAATGCAACCTACTGGAGCAATAAAGAACATTGGGACTGGGCCGTAAATCCGAATGAAAGGGAAAAAGCATCTTTCCTGAAAGAAAATATTTTACCGATTGAAGAAAGCGGCTGCCTTCAGTTTGTTGATGTAAGCGGAGGCGTCAACGGAAAACTTGGCGAAACTTCTTTTGCAGAAACCATTTCTGTTCGATTTGTACATGGCCATACGGCAGCGATGATGCTGCCGCAAATAAAATACAAAGGAAGAACTGTTGTGTTTATGGCTGACCTGCTGCCGTCACAAGGCCATATCCCCCTCCCCTATGTAATGGCCTACGATATGTTTCCACAGACGACACTGAATGAAAAGAAATCATTTTTGAAAGAAGCTCTCGAAGGAGATTATATCCTTTTCTTTGAACATGACCCGGTGCATGAATGCTGCACCCTGCAGCAAACGGAGAGAGGTATCAGGCCAAAAGATTTTTTTAAACTGGAAGAGATATAGAAACAATCAGATATTAATAATAGCCGGTAAGACGGGAAGGCGGAAAGAATGATTTTAAAAGCTACTCACTTGCCGTCTTACCGGCAAAAAAAATGAGATACGTTTTATTTATTTCCGCTTGATGAGCGACGTAAGCGGATGCCGCAGGTTATTGTGGCTCATCATGTCAATCTTTACCTTTCCCACCACCAGCGGGCTTTCCACTCTTACCGGGATATGATTTTTGTCATCGGTGACCCATACCGTCATATTCTCACCGCCTTCAAATATCTGTCCCTTCAGCAGCAGCGGTTTTATTTTAATGGCCTTGAATTTTCCGTATTTGGTCTTTATCTCTTCTTTGCCTACATAACGGATATACATATTGAACACTTCATTATCCAGAAACATGGAAAAAGGGATTTTATCCTCCGGCTTCAGTAATGAGAGATCGAGATTGCGGGCATAATACATGGCGCTGACTACATCCTGCACACAGGCCGGCACTTTGAAGACCCCATCGGTTGTTATCGCTGTATTAGCAGTTTTATTGAATGTAATGTTCTGGTATTTCTTATAACCGCCTTCATTTACATTACGGATAAACTTCAACGGCTGCATGGTGGCGGTGTCAATATAGGTTTCATATTTATCCCTCACCTTATATATCCAGTCGTAGGAGGAATTGGTTTTTCCTTCACCGGTGATATGATAGACCGGCCGGTTATTAATGGTTTCCAGTTTGCTGGTAAATGTGGCATTACCTGCATTTACATAAATACCCGCTACGGCATAATACACAGTGAATACGACTTCCTCTTCCACATTGAAGGCAATATTGCGGATGCCGCAAAAATTGTCCTGCGGTGCCGAAGTGTTTGTTTTCATTGAAAAACTTAACAGCACCAATACAAGCGGGGTCAGTAGTTTAATTCGTTTCATGTGCTACTTTTTGTTTTTACATTTTGTCACATGTTATTCGCCATAAAAATTAACATCGCTGACAAGTATAAATTGCTCGTTAATTTTTATGGCTTATTTCATCTTTATTTCTGTATATTTTTTTAATACTTAAAATCAATAAGCTGCCGATGATGGCCGGCACGATCAGGTTGATAAGCCAGATACCCGTAGCCGTAAACCCGATACCCAGTTTGTTGGAACTGTACAGCATCCCGATGGTCGTCATCACATATCCCCGCTGCACGGGTTCTATAAGTGTGATGGAAGGTATCACCGCCATCACCACAAAGGAAACACTCACTGCCCAAAAAGCCTGCCACCAGGAAACATCCACATCAAATAAACGAAAGAGCAGGTAATATTGCACAATGAATACAACAAAGCGCAATGCTGATAATGACAATAACCGCAGCAGCAATGTTGCATTGAAATCTTCCAAAGCCTTTACCAGGTAAGCAAAGCGACGGCTGCCGGGCAAACGGTCCACCCATTTTATTATCCAGGACAGGCGAAAATAAAATAGTGTTAAAACCAAACTGGCTCCTGCCATTCCATATAATATGACCCGAAACCATAAAGAAGAAACGAGTTGCTTTTCTTCGATCACTCCCTGCATCAAAAGCCAGCCGATACTGCCCATCAGCAGTGTGATGATGAGCTGACTGATGCTGGCCACGATGGTAATGGAAATTGTCTTCAACCGGTTGCCATCATCCATATATAATACCCTTCCCAGGTATTCGCCTACCCGGTTGGGCATACTTACAGAAAATGAAACACCTGAAAGCACCGCCCTGAATGCCTTTAAAAAACTGACCTGCTGAATGGGGCGAACAGCAATCTTCCATTTGATAGCTTCAATGGACCAGTTGACTAGCATAAGCAGAATAACCGCAACGATATTCCAAACCAGTGGGCCGTTAAATGCCTGGCGGATACTTTCCCATGCTGTTTCAAGGTCGGGCTGTTTTTTTATCTGCCGGTAAATGGACCATGATAGCCAAATGAACAAGAGTGGCCCGAGGAAGTAGTTGATAAAGATTTTGCTATTTCGGTTCAGCTTCATTAACCTTGTAATAGAGTTTTATTTTATTGACTATCTTTTAAATGCACCACACAGGTACATAGCACACAGTAGAAAATACACACATAGAGAAAATTCTATGTGACACCTATGTTCCTATGACCCTATGTGGTAAAAATACATCGCAGTTTGCAAAAGCCTGTCAGAATAATATTAGGCATTGACCCCGGAACAGTAGTAATGGGCTATGGATTGATAATTGTAAAAGGCAATACAGTTTCATTACTCGAATTGGGAGTTTTAAAACCGGGCAGAGTAAAAGACAATTACAAAAGGCTCCAACTCATTTTTAATACCGTCAGCGGGCTCATTACCAAATACCAACCTACAGATTTTGCCATTGAAGCTCCTTTCTTTGGAAAAAATGTACAGAGCATGTTGAAACTGGGCCGGGCACAGGGTGTTGCCATCGCTGCTGCCATGCGGCATGGACTGGAAGTGACAGAATACTCTCCAAAAAAAGTAAAACAATCCGTAACGGGAAATGGTAATGCGGCCAAAGAACAGGTGATGAAAATGATGCAGACTTTATTATCTTTTAAAGCGGACTCTAAACACTTTGATGCCACAGATGCGCTGGCGGTGGCGATGTGTCATCATTTGCAAAATACTTCAGTCCTGGGAAAAATTGGCAAGGGGGTGAAAGGCTGGGATGAGTTTATCAAGAAGAATCCGGGAAGGGTTTTGAAGAAATAAACCACAGAGTAAGAGGAGTTTTCTTCACAGAGTTCACGGAGTTAAAGTATAACCCGCTTAATTCCGTTTTTTAAAGAGGATGTGTGAAAATTCAGGAGAAGACCTACTTTGCTCTGACTTAGCTTAAGGTAAGTTAATATCTGCGCCAAATGTACATCGTTGAAAGCTTCTACCACCTTTATTTCAACTACAACTCTATGTTCAACAAACAAATCTATTCGGTATCCAATATCGAGTTTTACATCTCTGTAAACCAAGGGCATCGGCTTTTCTTTTTCGACATATAATCCTTCATCTGTCATCTCATAAGCCAGGCACTCCTTGTAGGAGGACTCCAATAAACCTGGCCCAAGCGCCGAATGAACTCTGAATGCACATTTTAGTATTCTTTGGGTTATTTCGTTTTCCAGCATATACTCATTTTACTCTGTGATATACCTTCGTGCAACTCTGTGGTAAAATCATAAATTCTCTAATATGCGTTTTTGCACTTTTTTCAAACTCTCATCACTTGCTTTTGGCTTTGCCTGTGTAAAATTCAGATCATTTGCAGAATTGATGGGCACCAGATGAATATGTGCATGAGGCACTTCCAAACCAATTACGGAGATGCCGCAACGGTTACATTTGAATGCTTTCTCAATTGCTTTGGCAACAGGCCGGGCAAATAACAGCATCTCGCTTAAATACTCAGATGGCAGGTCAAAAAAATTATCGACCTCTGTTTTAGGAACTATCAGTACATGACCTTCCCGCAAGGGAAAGATGTCAAGAAAGGCAAAGAATTTTTCATTCTCTGCAATTTTGTAAGAAGAAATTTCTCCTGCAATTATTTTTGAAAAGATGGTCATGCCTCCGAATATTTTAGTTTTTAGATTTTTGATTTTAGATCGGATATAGCGCAGTCTCACTTTACAAATCTACAATCTCATTGTGGCAATAAAAAAGCCCTGCTTCCGCAGAACCTTTTAAATATTATCTGTCTTATTCATGTCAGACCGGGACGGTCAGACATTGTTATGCCGTAATTTCCTCAATCTTAAACTTCAGCACTCCCGCCGGCGCCTGCACTTCCGCAGTATCACCGGCTTTTTTACCCAGTATCCCCCTTCCTATCGGCGAGGTAATAGATATCTTTCCGGCCTTCAGGTCGGCTTCCTGCTCACTAACGATCTTATAGGTCACCTGTTTTTTTGTGCCGAGATTAGTCAGTGTAACTTTTGTAAGAATAGAGACCTTGCTGGTATCAATACTGCTTTCATCCAGCACCCTGAAATTAGCCATTGACCCCTCCATCGCAGCAATTTTTGCTTCCAGGTGCCCCTGTGCTTCTTTCGCCGCATCGTACTCTGCATTTTCTTTCAGGTCACCTTTTTCCCTTGCTTCGGCAATGGCCCGGCTGGCAGCGGGGCGGTCCACTGCTTTCATTTTCTGCAACTCTGCTTTCATCTGGCTCAGCGTTTCCTGCGTCACATATTGTATGTCTGTCATAAATACCTCCTTTATAAAATAAAAAAATAACAACGCTCCAGTTGTAGCTGAAGCGTTGCAGTATTGTGATGTAAAGATAAAGAAGTATTTGAAAATATCAAACCAGTCCCAGTTTTTTCAGCAGCACCTCCGCCATTTTATAAGATGCCTCAATACTGTACCCGGCGATATGCGGAGTGATGATAACATTAGGCTGATCAAGCAGCCAGCCAAGTTGTTCTTTTTCTATGGGTGTGTATGTTTCCAACTGCTCATTTTCCAGCACATCCAGCCCCGCACCGGCAATTTTGTTCTCAATCAATGCGTTGACAAGGTGGCCCAGCCTCACCACTTTGCCCCGGCTGGTGTTCAGGAACCAGGGCCTTCTTTCCAGCGCATTGAAAAAATTCTTATCGCCCATATACTTTGTCTCTTCGGTAAGCGGCACATGAAAACTTATCACATCTGCGTAGCGGCATATCTGTTCAAGACTTGCTTCCTTAACATAGTGCTGCGCAAACCCGAACCGGTATTTATCATAAGCCAGTACGGTCACATCAAAAGGCTGCAGCAAGCGGGCAAAACTGCTGCCGGTGTTTCCAAACCCGATAACGCCTACTGTCTTTCCATATAGTTCTGTTCCCCGGTTCTCATCCCTGCGCCACAGACCTTTCATTATCTCGTTGTTGGAAGAGTGAATATTATTCATCAGCGCCAGCAACATGCCGAGCAAATGCTCAGCCACTGCATTTCTGTTTCCCTCGGGACTGCTTTCACATCTTATCCCTTTGCTTTCTGCATAAGACACATCGATCAACTCCATACCACTGCCAAGCCGGCCGATCCATTTTAATTTACCTGCTTTATCTATAAGTTGTTTGTCAACATTGAGTCGGGTTGTCACCAGCAATCCTTCAATGTCCGGTATTTTATTATTAAGTTCTTCATAAGTAATAGCCGGCTCATACATCACCTCATAGCCTTTCTGCTGCAGGGTTTCCTTCAGCCAGGGATGTGCCTTTCCTGTAATTAATATTTTTTTCATCTCATCCTGAAAGTTAGTTCAGCAAATTGTTCTACCGTCAGTTGTTCCGCTCTTTTATTAAACAACTCGTCTTCCAGTATCGCTGCATCAAATAAACTTTTTACTGCATTGCGCAAAGTTTTGCGCCGCTGGTTGAATGCCATCTTCACCAAAAAAAAGAAAGCTTTTTCATTTTTCATGGCAGGCACCTTCCCCTTAGGCAATAAACGTATGACCCCGCTTTTCACTTTTGGAGGTGGCTGAAAACATTTTTCATTCACATCAAAAAGATATTCCACATCAAAAAATGCCTGTACCAATACACTAATGACACCGTAGGTCTTACTACCTTCCTTTGCAGCTACCCGTTGCGCCATTTCTTTCTGAAACATTCCAATGGCGCATTCCACATCATCTTTCCATTCCAGTATCTTAAACAGTATTTGTGAAGAAATGTTGTAAGGAAAATTTCCAATCACAGTAAATTTTCCCGTAAATGGCTGTGCGATGTCTAGAAAACTCTGGTGAATGATCCTGCCTTTGAGTGAAGGATATGTAGCGAGCAGGTAAGTTACTTTTTCATCATCCAGTTCCACTGCTTTGAGATCAATGCCATTTATATCAACCAGGTATTTTGTCAATGCCCCGCCGCCAGGGCCTACTTCCAGCAATTGTGTAAAGGGATGCTGTTGTAACGCAGCAACAATTTTGCGGCAGATATTCTCATCTTTTAAAAAATGCTGGCCCAGCGATTTCTTCAGGGTGAACATAGCTGCAAATGTAGTTGATACATCCGCAGCTATGAAAAGATTACTACAACTGGTGCTTTCTCATTTTTGAAATTCATTTTTGTCCCATAGGGACATTGGGTGGGTAGCTATGCATTTAAAAATATTTTCTATCGTTCCATAGGAACGATTGGTGCTTTTCCAGGATTCCATTGGAAAATGCACGACATGTCCTTACAGGACATTCGTATTAACCCAAAAACCATTCTACCCACGAACCGTCCCGCGGGGACGCAGGATTTAAAGCTTAGACATTACAACTTGTTTATTGCTTTATTATTTTTTCATTGGCCAGTATCCTGCCAGTAGCATCTGTTATCTGCAGGTTGTAAAATCCGGGCGCCCATTGATGGCTGTTGATCTTTATATCACCTGTTCCCGAAAGAATATTTACCTGTTTTTCATGCACTACCCTTCCTGTTATATCTGTTACCCGTATTGAAATATTGGCGGGTACATCCCCTGACAACCGCAAATTGATCTCATCATCCACCGGGTTCGGATAGAGTGATGAAGAAAAAGCGACAGGTTTGAAAACGAGGTTTATGATATTGCTGTACTGGATTGTCCTGTCCAGCCCGGTTGCTTTGATACGGTAATAATTATTGCCGGTAAAAAGATCCGGGTCAATAAAACTTGTTATCTGTCCATCCACTCTTCCTATCTCAGCGAATGAAGTACCGTTTGATGACCTTTCAATTACAAAATAGTCGGGGTCAGAATTGGCGGCAACCGTCCAGTTCAATTCAGCTGTCTTGTTTTCTTTTATTCTGCCGGTAAAACCGGTGAAATGAACCGGTAATATCACCAGCGCAGTCGTACTCTTAATTACTTTCAGGTTATCAACATTAAATCCTTCATCCACCTGGAAATCGTAGCCGGTGGTATTGGCATCAGAAGTAAAAACAAACCGTAGCTGAAGGGCTGGCTGTCCGAGATATGCAGAGAGGTTATATACCTCGGGTATCCAGTCTTCCCTTATACCTGTGAGAGCAGGGTTGCCATTGATCGTACTTCCATCCAGCGTGCCGGGCTCCTGCACAGTGGTTGATCCGGCAATGGCTGTCCAGATTGACCCATTGGGAGAAACCTGTACTTCTAATTTATCCCTGAAATTTTCTGCCCGGTGCCGTACATGGAAACTAAGCCAGGCCGCTGTTGCATCACTTAGATTAAACGATCCATTATACCTTATTATATCATTTCGGTTAGCGCCATATAAACCAGCAGGCGATTCTGTTAATGATTTACTTCCGGCATACGACAATGTATTGGTATAATTCCACCCAGACGAAACAACCCAGTTGGTGGCCACACTGGCGCCTTCCATATCATCATAAAACAACTGAACAGGGTTATAGAATTTGACTATCGTATCATAATAAGTTTGCCCGCCGGTCTGTACCCTCCATGCATATTTTATCCGGTAACCGGCCTGCATAGCTGCCGGTAAAACATAACTGATGCTTCCATTATATATATCACAATAATTGGGCAGACTGTTGATGGTAACCGGCGACCCGACGGAAGCAATATTTTCCATTGGGATCAGTGTGACAGTAACAGGACTATCTTCTATTCCCGTTCTTTTTATTTTAAAATTAAAAGAACCATTTACAGCACTGACAGCAATATCCGACTGATCGGTAATATCTGCGTAAGAACCAGCTGCAAATAACATTTGCAGGTTTTGAAACGTCATCCCTTTGCATAAATTAATGATCTGGCTGGCTGGCGGCCAGAAACTTCCATAACTGCCGCCCGTACCTCCACCAGCTCCACCTTCGCCGGTAAGGCCCCAAATTTTTTCTTTCGTACCGGTTCCGATTTCTCCTTTCAGCATCCAGTCTTTTACTCCACCTGCCACTTCATATCCTACCGATTGAATACTGTTACCCGCCCTCATTCCATTATACTTTCCCATCAGTGCAGGTATATGTTCATAATAATCCTGGTCCATCGTAGTAAGTGAATCAACTCCCGGATGAAGTGATGGCCGCCCAAATGGCAATGAATAGTACGGACCGAATGCATGCTGGTCCACCATTGATACAAGATGATGTGTGATGACAAAATTTCTTACGGCTTGTGTTTCGGGTTCTGAAAAAGCAGCAGTGCCCCAATACACATCGCTGGAAGTAGTGCCCGATCCGCAGCTTGCACTGGCCCCCGAACAATTGGCCCAGTCAATACCCCAGTTCCGGTTCAGGTCAACACCAAAAGTACCGTCGCCATTATTTCTCCGGTTCTTTCTCCAGCCGCCACCACCATTGGGGTCTGTAGTACGATTGTATTCCCATCCGTCGGGATTCATGCAGGGAATAATAAATATTTCCCTGTTGTTCACCAATGCCTGTATCCGGCTGTCTGTTGCATAATTTTCACAGAGGTATTGCATAAAAAAAATCATACTGCTGCCGCCGATGGCCTCTCGTGCATGTTGCAACCCGATGTATAACACTTCGGGTTCGTTTGTTTCATCGGTTGCCGCATTATCTGAAATCTTGATGCACCAGATATCTCTTCCCTGCACAGAAAGGCCCAATGAAGTTTTTTGTGCCAATAGTGGAAAAGCTGCCACAAGGTTGTTCATAGCCGTATTCATTTGGGCAAAACTGTAAAAACCGCCCAATGTTCCCTGCACCTGGAAAGCAGATGGTGTCGCAATGATTGAACTCACTGTGCCGCCCGGTTGCTCCATAGCTGCTCTTGCAGATGGAGAAGCGGCAAAATATCGCTGGTTCTGTTCATTTACATGCGCTGCTACATCTGCAACTACTATTTCATATTGAAATGTGGTTTGCTTTAGCAAAGCAAGTTTTTGTTCGTCAATCTCTGCGATGATGCCTCCATCCTGCATATCAAAATGGTCAATCTCCAGCAAACCAAGCAGGGCCGCCCTTTGCTGTTTGTCCTGCGGGGCAGTAATCTTTACCGTACTGTATTTTTGCTGTGCTATGCCCGGCAATGAAATGCTTAGCAGCATAAAGAATGTAATGATGGTTTTTACTTGTTTCATAGCTGTTGTATTGACTAAAAATTATTTTTCTGAATGATGAGTTTCTCTGTTCTTATCTTTCCCGCTGTATTCACTTGAATAAAATAAATTCCGCTACCTGCTTTTTGAACGAAAAGAAGATCGATGCTGTTGTTTCCTGCCTGCAGCAGGTTCATCTGCCGGTGCAGCAGTTTGCCACTGGCGTCAAAAACATTCGTAATCACTTCCGCAAGGGAGGATGAATAGATGGTCATCATCGCTTTGTCGCTGGCAGGGTTGGGTGATAAGATCATATGCTGTATCCCGTTTTTGATTGTCACCGTTCTTGTCTCGCTGAAATTGAACTGGCCGTTTCCGCTTGTGAGTTTGAGGCGATAGAAAGACTTTCCTTTGAGCGGATGGAGGTCGTTGTACAAATACTGATTGATTGTTGATGACCCATTACCGGTTGCAAAAACTGTTTGCAGTGTTGTCCAGTTAAGGGCATCGCTGCTGCGTTGTATATCAAATCCATTGAAGTTTTCTTCACCAGATGTCATCCACTCCAGTTTCACATGATCATCGGTTATTACTCTTGTAGTAAAAGAAAGAAGGTTTATGGCAAGTGGGAAATCATCCACCAGCACCCGGTAATCTTCTGTTTCTCCATCCTCATAATAACCTGTTGCGTTGTTATTCCCCATACTGTGTGATGATTTGGTAAGCCGGATGCGTAAATAGGTATATGACCCGTTGGGCAATACTGAAGGGGCGCTGGGCCAGAATAAAAATCTGTTTTGTGATGACGATGATGAAGTAACCGGTGGCTGTGCCTGGCAAGCCTCACCCACATCAAAAGTTCCGTTGCCATTAAAATCAAGCCATGCAATCAATGTGGCATTTTCACCGGTATTATTATCCACCGATACCTGTGCCAGGTAAGTGCCGGAGCTGGGATCAAAGATGGGAACAAAGGGAAGTCCGTCTTCATCACTTCCGTCTGCATCGGCCAGTACTGAAGAAATTTTATTCCACTCCCTGTCAAAAGTGGGCCCGATGCGAAGAGCAGTATCTCTTTCATGTACGGCCGGACTCCACGGATCAGGATCATACGAAGCAGGTGCATCTCCAAAATCGCAAAGCGGCCTGAATGCTTCACTGCAATCGCCCCAGCTTCCGCTTGGTGGTACGCCAAATCTTGTTACCGTAAAATTTTGTGCAGCATTTACTGTACCATTATAATTATACGGTACAATAAAACCGTTGCTGGGTGAAGGAAGGGAAATATTTCCCTGGTTGTAAACATTTTCGGCCCAGTCAATTGCTAACTGTCGCGGCACATTAATACCTCCCCCGGAAGGAGTGTATTGGGTACGTTGTCCCGTCATTAAATTAAAATGATACCAGTGCGGGTTGGAGGCTGCTCCGTCAAAATCATACATCATCGCATTATTGGTTACTCCAATATCACTCCAGTCGTGAATCAGTGTATTGGTTCCTGAAATGCTGCTGTCGCTGCGGGTGGCATATACCTGGCTGGCCCTTATGGGGGTTTGTGTGGCATCAAATTCAATGCGCCACACGGTATTTTCTCTTCCCGAGTTTCTGCTGCTGTTAGAAGATTCCACACCGAAATAATAATAGCCGTTGTAAAAACTTGCAGAGCCCGATTCAACACCCTGGTCATAGGTGGGAATATTTAAAGCTGTAGTAACATTCGCTACCAGTGTTCCAATTATTTCAGCATCTATATTGTACTTCCAGATGGTTTTGTTGGTTTGTGAGCTTGGCATCAAACTGAATGTGTAATAAAGCGTCCTGTTCACCGGGTCGTAGGCCATTCCATTTACATTCGTCCAACCGGGGTCGGTAAACAAAGGTTTTGCTCTTCCAGTAGCCGGGTCCAGCATCAAAAAATTATTATCCACTACCGTAAGGATATAAGCCGGCATGCCTGTAAATGGGCGGCTGATATTTCTCCAGTTATTCGGAAAACTGCCGCTTACGCAGGCATTGATATCCGACAACCAGAAGACAGGATCATTGCCTCTTGCAGTGATGACTATTTTAATAACCTTCACAGGACCGGCTACCGTAACAATAGCACTGCCCTGGTTGCTGTTGGTAGCAAGATTGGTTGCACTGACGGTACCGACCTGAACATTAGTGGGAGTACCTCCTATCGTTAAAATAGTAGAGGCCTGTAGTGTAACTGTTGGTGCCAGCGCTGTTCCTGCTGCATCTCTTGCTGATATCCGGTAAGAAGCAAGATTATCTATATCATATATGGCGAACCTTGCATTGGTTACCACCTGGTCAAAAGTTATCACAATACTGTCCCCGTTTCCGGTGGGTGTGTATTGCACATCCTGCCCCGTATAACCGGCCAATTCGCCTGTATGTGTTGCATTCTCCCCGGCCAATGTAAAAGCAGGGGTAGTTGCACTGAAAGTAATCCTTGTTGTACCGAGCATGAAATTTTGATTGCTTGCAATGGCGTTGGTCACAAAACCGCTGTAGCTTCCTGTTGTAACGAGGTAATCAAGAAAATCCCAGTTCAGTTGGGATTGGGTGTACCCGGCGGGACATTGCGCCGGCGCCTCACTGCTATTCAGAAAAAAAATACAGCAGGAGAGTAAGGTTTGAGTAAATTTTCTTTTCATAGACCGGATTTTGTTGAATAATAATCATGGGTAGCCGATTTATATTATACAACCGCCGGTGGTATGCGGCAATAGTCCATACGATTGCCTCTGCAATATTGCGTGGTGGTGAGGGGAATGGCCTGAATAAAATGAATAACGACTGCTCTTAGCAGCAACGCTGTTGTGGTGGAGAAAGAATGGCTTGAATGCTGTAATGAAAATACACTCATTTATATTTTATTGCAAGGAACTTATACCTGTATAATACACCCAACGGAGTTTCCCCTTTTTCATGGATGGCACAGTAATTTGTGAAAGTCACAAAATGAAAAAACCCTCCCGTGAGGGAGGGCTTTGCAGATACCACTCTGCAATAATAACCAGCTACCGAGTTTATGCCGCTATGCTATTGTTTCACGAGTTTTATAGTTGTTCTTATTCTGTCAATATCGACATTCAGCAGGTACATTCCCGTGGCCATTGCCGGCAGGTTGGTGAGGGTGTAAGTGCCTGTTCCGAGTCCGGCAATTACTTCTTCCCTCATTATCACCCTTCCCTGCATATCCATCAATGTCAATAAAAGCTTTCCGGTTTGCGGAACGGTATACCGGATCTTTATTGAATTGCTGAATGGATTGCCTAATACTTCAAATTTTCCTCTGTTACTTATTTTTATCTGGATGGTTTCGGAATAAGTATATGTTCCATCCAGGTCAATGGATTTGATCCGGTAATAGTACACAGGCGCCGGATTAGCACCAATAAGATCAGAAGCCGTATATGTTGTCCGCTGCGAAAGATTGCGGGCCGATACCTGTGTCACCGTTTGATAATAAAATCCATCGGTGCTGCGCTGTACTTCGTAATGGGAAAGATTACTTTCCTGCTCCACTATCCAGGTAAGGTCATTGGCATTGCCCCTGTTTATCCCGGTAAATGAAAAGAAGTTTACCGGCAGGGTGACAAAGCCATCCCATCTTGTAGTTTCAAATATTCCTTTGCCATGTGTTACGGCCCTCAGCTTGTTATTAGGTGCAAAGACCAGGTCAATAACGTATGTCGCATCCCAGAAGCCATTGTTGAAGTCATACCAGCTGGCTCCCCTGTCGGGGCTTACATATATCCCAAAGTCGCAACCGGCATACAGGATATTTGCATTGGCTGAATCAATCAGTATGCAATTAAAAGGAACATCCGGTAATCCGTTGCTTCGTGGCGTCCAGCTTGTTCCTCCGTTGCCGCTTACATACACATGGCTCACTCCAAAACCACCCAGCGTAACGAACACACTGTCATCATTAGTTTTACTTACCGCAAAATCGGTGAAGATCCTGTCAGGCAATCCTGTGGCTGCAGTAGCAAATGAAGTGCCCCCGTTGGTGCTTTTCCTGATATTGGCCGGTGGATTATAATATAGCCCCCAGCTTGCAGTGTTTTGTGCAAAAGGGGAAACAGAAACATACAGTTTATTAGCATTCAAATCTGAAACACCAATAGCGACAGCTGGTTTATGCAATGCCTCAATATAAGATGTGCCGGGAACACCGCTGCCAGTAAAGGTACTGCCGGCATTTGTACTGATATGAATATTATCAGAGCCAACATACCACCTGTTGGTATTGGCAGCGCTGATGGCCATTGGCGCCATAAAACTGGTGCGGTCATCATTCGGAGTAGAAAGGCTGCCGAGATACGACAATACATTTGCTCCATAATTTTTTCCGCTATCTGATGAACGGGACACACCCCTTGTATCTGTTGAACCTAATAAGATGGCTTCATTGTCTGGCTTGAACATACAAGGGCCACCATCACCACCTATCACCCTTGCCCAGGTGGTGCCTCTCGATCTGATGACATTATTATCCTGCAAACCCCCGACAAATAAAGTAGGGTTTGATCTTGATTGTGCCGCTGATGGATAGAACTGGTGTACCTGCAGGCCTCCGTTGCATGATGCAAAAGTCATGGAAGCTGCAGAACCATTAGCATTGGTAGTACGAAAAACACCGCCATCTGTTGCAAAATAAGCTGTGCTGGTACTGCCCGGTAAAAATTGTATATCATGCACATCTGAGTGTACATAGGTGGTTCCGCCTTCCTGCGATCCGGGTGATAAATAAGTACCCATTGTTGAACCTCCGCTGCCTACAGATGATTTTGTCCAGCTGCCTGAAAGTGTAAAAAGATATTTATTTACCCCAGCCCCAAAAAAACGGGAAGTGCTGGTTCCCCCTGCTGTTGGGTGAGGTGTGATGCAATGTGAATACCATGCCTGGTAGCTGCAGTGATCCGATGTACCTGATGCCATGGAAATAGCAGACCAGCTGTTTCCGAAATTAGTAGAGGTATATACTTCCGTTTCACTGCCATAAGAATTAGATGTTGTCACATCTCCTTTGCCCACGCCTGCAAAAATGGTGTAGGGTGAGCCGGTGCCCGCAATACTTAAAGTAACAAATCCCTTGTATTGTGATGCAGTTGGAAAGCCTGCAGGGGTAAGTTTTGTAAAACTTGTACCTCCGTTTGCCGATCGCCAAAGACCTTTATCAGTTCTGTCGAGGTTTCCGCAGGAAACCAATATTTCCTGGTTATTGGCCGGATTGATGACCATATCCCTTACATTGGTAAGGGTAACCATTTTTGTGAATGAGGCACCTGCGTCGGTTGACTTATACACCCCATCAGTACCGCATGCATATACAATACTTGAATTAGTGGGATCGAACCTGATCTGCTGAATGCCTGCAAGATCCGACGTGTCTTTTATTACTACATGCGACCATGTATTACCGCCATTAGCGCTTCTTAAAATGCCTATGCCATAAGTCCCTCTTGTTTTCCATACATTGCGCCCGATATTTCCAAGCTGGTCAGAATTATTGCCTCCGTTTATTACTGTATCCACACGATACACTTCTCCGGTTCCGGCTAACAATATCATTGTATCTGTTGGGTGGTAAACAATCGATGAAACACCTAAGACAGGCAACCCCGTGGTTACGGGCTGCCAAGCCGTAGCGCCTATTCCGTTTGTGTAAGTTTTCCATATACCTCCGCTGGCGCTGCCGGCGAAAATGGTGTTATTGCCTGAAGCGGCGGCCACCGGGCTTATGGCCAGTGTCAGTATCCTTCCACCAAAAACTTTGGGGCCAACATCGGTCCAGTTACCCATTCCCTCGGTACGAACCTGCCCGCTATTGATGAGTTGCAGGGTATTTGCTTTAATGGCAAGATATTCCTTCCAGCTTTCCTGGTATTTCCTGCTGATATTAGCCGGATTGGGATAACCTTTTTCCCAAAACCAGGAAGACAGTTGTTTGTCAGCGCCAGAATGAAGGCTATTTCTTTTTTTCTTTCTTGTCTCGTGGCTTTCAATACCGTTATTTTTCGATAAAGGTGCAATCAGAAAACAACTATACGACAGTATAGCAACAAGTACAGGAATCAGAAATTTGTTTTTCATACATTGGATTTAGTAGTGGTTATTGAATATGGTAGCGGCTGAACAAAATTTTCCCCGTACAGCCAGTTGCAAATAATTTTTAAAAAATCGATTTACCAATAATAAGTTTACGGGTGATGACAGACGACCCTGTGATAATGTGAACAATATATGTTCCCCCGGGAAATCTGTCCAGGTTGGTCAGCGAAAGTGAATTACCCCCGGCTGACAATCTGAATTTTTCAGTTCTCAGTTTTCTTCCCTGCATATCACAAATAGAAACAACAGCATCAGTATTTATTTCGCTTTTCATGTATAGAGTAGCATTGCTTCGTGCCGGATTGGGCATCAGCTGCACCTGGTCTATCATGTCTTTAATCGTTACAGACCGTTGTTCGCTGTATCTAAAAAGATTGTTTTGGTCCAGCAGTTTGAGCCGGTAAAATGATTTTCCTTTCAAAGCCTGCAAATCGTTATACAGGTAATTGTTATCGGATGATTGCCCGTTGCCCGTTGCATTTACAAAAGCGATAGTGTTCCAGTTGACGCCATCCGTACTTCGCTCAATACCAAAGCCCGCAAGATTTTCTTCGCTGGTTGTTACCCAGCTAAGCCTTACGGTTGTATTGTTGATTGCTTTAGCGTTGAAAGAAAGAAGAGTAACAGGCAGCGGGAAATCATCTACCAACACCCGGTAATCTTCTGTTTCACCATCATTAAAATAGCCTGTTGGATTGGATGCAGTCATCCCATTTGTAGCAGAAGTCAGTCTTATTCTCAAATAAGTATATGATCCATTGGGAATGGTTGAAACGATTCCTGACCAGTAGAGGTAGAATGACTGAAGGCTGGATGAGCTCCCCACGGTGATGGGAGTTAACCCTTCGCTTGCGTCAAATACGCCATTACCATTATAATCAAGCCAGGCACATAAAGTTGCATTTGCACCTGTATTATTATACACCTGTGTCTGCACCAGATAAGCCTGAGATCCTGGATCAAATACGGACACAAATGCAAGCCCGTCTTCGTCAGCACCATCGCCGCTTGCGTCAGTAGAAGTGTTTTTGCTCCACTCCCAATCATAAGTGGCGCCTATCCGTATGGCAGTGTCTTTTTCATTTAAAGCCGGAGATAAAGCAACAGGGTCATACGTTGAAGGTGCATCGCCAAAATCCGCTTTGGGCCTGAAAGCCTCCGCCGCATCACCTGCCGGACCCACCCATGTGGTAGAACGGGGAGCATTAAAAATGGTTTGTTTACCCGTTACTGTATTAGAAACGGTTCCATTGTATATTCCGATTTCATTAGCTACCCAGTACACATTTCCATTCCATGTTTGCGCAGATTGCTTGGGAATATTTAATGAACTGCTGGGCACTACAGTCGTTGTAGTAGTATTGGTTTGCATATTTACATGAGAATACCTTCCATTGCCCCCGGTAGTAGAAGAGTTAAAAGTGTACAACGTGCCATCTTTCATTACAAAATCTGCATAGTCATGAATATTATTGGTACCATTATCCGCAGGTGTTGCCCATACCTGGCAGGTTGCAGCGGGAGTAATGGAGTCACTGGAAAAATCGATCCGCCAGATTGCCGTTTCTCTTCCAGAGTTACGGGTGCCCGTTAAAAAATAAGCCTCTACACCCATATACAGGGAACCATTATAGAAACCTGCGCCGCCAGATTCTAACCCGGAATTATACGTAGGCATATATAGAGGTGTTGTTTTTACATCACTTATTATAGTAGATATAGTCTCCGTATTTACATCGTATTTTTTTATATGTCGTATAGAATCCGGTGTGCCGGGAGGCGTACACCTTTCCAGCCCGTCAACAGAATAATAAATGATTCGTTTATAAGGATCGTATGCAAGATTGTTAATCTCCCTTACCCTCGGGTCAGGATCTGTAAATAATGATACCGCCCTGCCAGTGGCAGGATCAAGCATAAAAACAGTATTCAAATCATGCACCACCAGCACATAAGAAGGTTGGCCGGTAAAAGGCTGCGATATGGTGTAGTAGTTATTAATGAAACTTCTGTACACACAGGCCTGTATATCCGATAACCAAAAATCTCCCGCTGTTCCTGTAAATGTCAGTACAATACTTGTAACCGGTCCGGCAACTGCAATATTTAATGTGGCTACGTTAGAATTGGTTGCCGCATTTACCGCAGCCCCTGTTCCAACATTTCCTACTATAGTAACAGTACCGCCTGCAGGTTTGGTGAGAGTAACTACTCTTGGTGTTGCCCCTTCAAAAGCTGTTACAGTCAGTACCTGGCTTACATCCAAATCATAAATAGAGAATTGAACATTGGAAACCGCTGTATCAAAAGTCAGGGTTATTGTACCGTTGCCAGTAAACCTTGCATCGGCACCGGTTCCAAAAGAACCACTTTCACCTGTATGTGTGGTGTTTTCGCCCAAAATGCCGGAGGATGGATGTGTGGCAGTAATAACAACCCTGTTAGTTCCAATTGCAAAACGTTGTGTTTGCACCATGTTGGCTACCAGTGCAGGGGTATTGATGTATGTGCCATAGTTGGCATTGGATTGTATAGATATATAATCAAGATTATCCCAGTTCACATTGGCATTGGTGCATTGAGCCGATGATTTTCCGCTTCCAAAAAGAAGCAGCAGAAACAGGAATAGGGCTACGCTTAGTAAACGTTTTTTCATAGCAAGGATTTTGTGCTTTCAGGGGGTACAAGAATTACTACTGCTTGCTGTCAGAAAACAGTACGCTCATTTATTTGGAAGAAATAGTGAAAATCAGGTACGGTTTTTCCATCAGCTACCGGGATGAACGGTATTAAGTAAACATTTTCTTGTAGTCGATTAATTTCATAGCTACGGGTTTTATTTAATTCGGATATGGATTTCTACAACGCTAAAATGAGAGTTTTTACTTACAAATGCCACTCTATCGTAAATTTTCATCTCAAATAAAGTACAAATACAAGTCGCCTGTGTAAATGCTACATTCCCGAAAAGTAAATCCGGCAAAAAAACCGAAAAACCCGCTCCACCGGGAAATCATTATTTTTACCGCAACAAGAATTGTATGAATCAAACAAAACCTGTTATTGGCATTACCTGCGGCGATCTGAATGGTATTGGCATTGAGCTTATCATTAAAACTTTTTCTGACAACCGCATACTGGAACAATGCACCCCGGTGATTTTTGCCTCCAATAAAGTCATCAATTTTTACAGGAAATCGGTGCCGGATATCAATTTCAACTACCAAAGCACCAAGGAATTTAACCGGGTAAATGCCAAACAGGTGAACCTTTTTAACTGCTGGGAGGAAGAAGTAGCTATCAATCCTGGCCAGCTAAGTGATGTAGCCGGAAAGTATGCTGTGCTCTCCCTGCAAACTGCTGTGGCTGCCCTTAAACAAAAACAGATTGACGGCCTGGTGACAGCTCCAATTCACAAAAAAAATATACAGTCCCCTGAATTCACTTTTACAGGCCATACCCCTTTTCTCAAAAGTATTTTTGGGGTAAATGATGTGGTGATGATGATGTGTTCCGGAAACTTCAGGGTAGCATTAGTAACCGAACATGTGCCTGTTGCTGAGATAGCAAAACATATTACCAAAGAAAAAATCGTCAGCAAGCTGAACATCATTTACCAAAGCCTTCAAAAAGATTTTGGTATTGATAAACCGAGAATCGCTGTTCTTGGATTAAATCCGCATGCGGGCGATGAGGGATTGATTGGCAACGAGGAAGAAGCCATTATCAAGCCAGCAATAAAAGAAGCAAAGAATAATAATATGCTGGTGGTGGGGCCCTACAGTTCTGATGCCTTTTTTGCCCGGCGTGGTTTTGACAAATTTGATGCGGTGCTGGCCATGTACCACGATCAGGGGCTAATCCCCTTCAAAGCGCTGGCTATCGGAGAAGGCGTGAATTATACGGCAGGCCTGCCGGCTGTAAGAACTTCGCCCGACCATGGGGTGGCGCTTGATATTGCCGGAAAAGGCAAGGCAGACGCTTCTTCATTTGTTACAGCCGTTTTTGAATGTATTGATATTATTAATCGCAGGCAGGAATATGAAGAAAACAGGAAAAATCCTTTGCGCAAAATGACACCTGCCATCCTTGCTAATGCAAAAGATGAGGCGATAGAAGAGTAGTTTGTTATTCAAAAGCAGTATCGGGCACCCCTTTGTTAATAATATAATTGGAGTAGCTGATTTCCACTGAGCCTTTTTTACTCTTTTTTTCTTCCTCTTTTTTCTTATCAGTACCATTGTCATAATCAATGGTGATTCCCTTGGGCAGCTTGTAATCCCTGGTGTTGAACGTCAGGTTTACTTTATCTGGCAAGCCATAGGCTGCGTAATCCTTGTAAGTCATCAGCAGTTCATATGTACCGTTTTCCTTGGTGCTGATAACAGATTTCATTACGAGGTTTTGCTTCTCATCTATATACAAGGTGGCACGGGTTATATTTTCTTCATCACTCAGCGGAAAGATCTTCACCACTTTGCATTCCGTATTATTTATTTTTTCAGTTCCCCCATCCAGGGCTTCAAAATTATTAAGGCCAAGTACATTGTTCAGGTTTACATTCACCGTGCCCTTAGGAATGAAGGAGATGCCGCTTTCATTTTTAATCTTCAGCTTATCCGGTTTTTTGTAATAAACCTTAACGGTGGCCACCGGAGCTTTAATGAAAATCACATTGGTCTTTAATTTACCGGTAGCTGTATAGTCATTTACCTTATCATATTTTGTCTTTACATTTTTCAACAGCTCTTTTACATCCTGTGCCTGTAAGCCCATCACAAAATTCAGTGCCACCAAAAGAAATAAATATTTTTTCATGTTCCTGTATTTAACTCAGAATATCTTTTTTCTTAAAATAGCGGATAGTGATAAACAGAAACAAACTAATGTAGCCCAATAACACTAATCCGCTTTTTACCAGCGCCGAGGGGTTCTCAATAGATCCGTTAATAGTCATCCCTTCAGCATTTTTTTCTACATAAAAGAACCCTTTCCAGCCCAGCATATGTGTAGTAAAGGACCATTTATTTACCGTTTCTTCAAACACCGGCACTTTTAGTTGTTGCACCACAGTAAAGACAATTACTACACAAACCGTGGTTACAATTGGACCAAGTGAGTTTTCCGAAAACGCAGAAAACATAAGGGCCATTGCTGCAATGGTTGTCAGCCCAAGTGCAGCATATATAAAGGCGGCAAAAAAACGCCACAATACATCGCTGCCGCTCATAAGGTGAATACTGTCTTCTTTGAAAACCGCAAGGTCTCCTTTGCCAAATATCAGCAAACTGCCGAATAAGGCGATCAGCGCCATCCATATCAGTAATAATATTACATACACTGTGCTGGCTGAAAATTTTGCCAGTACCAGCTCTGTTCTGGTAACGGGTTTTCCGGCTATTAACCGAAGTGTACCCAGGTTTGCCTCCCCGGAAATCATATCCCCGGCAATCAAAGCCACCAACAATGGCACATGTATCAGTATCATATGCAATACCGCCACACAAACAAAATAGCCGTTCTGAATTTTTTGGTAGGGAATATCAAAAGTGTCGGACTGACTGTCTGTATAAAGCTGAACAAAATCCTTTCCGTTTACTTTTAATGCGAACTGCACCAGCAACACAATTAATGCAATGGCCACAAAAGCAATAAATGTCCGGGGCCTTCGAAAGACCTTGAACAGTTCTATTCTTAAAAGCTGTAAAAACATTTATCCTTTTGTTTGTGCCAAAAAATATTCTTCCAGTGAGTGAACAGGCCGCAGGCTCATTACCGGCAGGCCATTTTCAACCAGTTCTTTATTTAGCTGCGGAATCATTTCTTTACTAAACTCCAGCCTGATGATTCCATTCACCTGTTCTTTTAAGAAAGATTTCCATGAAGAGTTATGCAGGAAATTTAAAGCAACAGAAACATCCGGAGTTAATAATTCCACCACCGACTTCAACGGGTTAAGCAAGTCCTCCACTCTTCCTTCCACAATTTTTCTGCCTTTGTGAATGATGAGCATATGATCCGCCACCACTTCCATTTCGCTAAGCAGGTGGGATGACACGAGCAATGTTTTACCAAGTTCTTTACTTAGATGAGTTATCATGTTTCTCATGTCTGCAATGCCCTGCGGGTCCAGTCCATTCGTGGGCTCATCCAGTATCAGCAGTTCGGGGTCATGCACCAGCGCACAGGCAAGCCCCAGTCGCTGCTTCATTCCCTGTGAATAGGTTTTTACCTTACTCTGCATTCTTTCTGCCAGGCCAACCATTGCGAGCTGGTCCAATATTCTTTTTTCAGAAACTTTTACTCCGCTTAATTTAGAAAAGATGCGGACATTTTCCAATGCACTGAGGTATTTGTAAAGATCAGGTCTTTCAATCATGGCGCCGGTACGGCGCAAAATTTCCCGGCGATTTTTTTTCAGGTTCAATCCGAAAATTTCAATTTCTCCGGCACCAGGTTCGATTAAAGTGAGAAGCATGCGAATCGTCGTAGATTTACCTGCCCCGTTTTGCCCCAGAAAACCATACACCTGTCCTGTATGAACAGTAAAGGAAAGATCATTCACTGCACTTATCTCGCCGAAATGTTTTGACAGGTTGCTGACTTTTATAATAGTATCACTCATTATTCCCACAGAAGGTAAATGTATTAAAGGTAGACGGGCGTTGTTATTTAACTTTTATAAAAAAATATTTGAAAACGCTTGCAAGTATGAAACCCGGATATTAGGTTTGTTATCGATTCGGAAAACCACATATACCCTCGTAAAACTACGATAAACATCCGTACCTGTGTCGTGAAAATTTCCCCGCCCCTGGTATGGTTTCAAAAAGTAAGTGACTGCAACAGGTAATATGATTGCAAACCGAAACTGACATCCAATATTTCTGTGGGTACCTATTCATCTTACCCCGATAACTATCGGGACAAAACCCTAAGAAATGACAAAATTCACCGCTTTCGTAGTTATTGTAGCCCTGCGTATCATGTATCACCCATCAGCAGCGCAGGATAGCAGCGCCCCTTTTTCATTGCCATCGCCTCTTCCCGCTTCCACCATCTCTGTGCCCGCCAAGTTTATCGATATAAACGGCAGCTGTGTCAACAAAAAAATAATCCTGAAATGGATGATCGGCGACAATGAAACCGCCTATTGCTTTGAAGTGGAGAAAAGCACCGATGGAAAGAACTTTTCTATGGCAGCCCTGGTGTTTGGCACCGATAAGCAGGATGCCGACAATTATGAATTTTATGAAAAAGCAGGCAACCCGAAAACAGTATATCGCATCAAGCTGATCAATAAAGACAAAAAGGCCGAATATTCCCCGATAGTTCAAATCAACCCGGCTGCTGTTTAATAAGTATAACTACACACTATGGCTAATACCCGAAAAGTATTGCAGGAAGGATACTCCCGTTTGAAAAAAACGCTGGATAAGTTATTGAAGCCTGATCAAAAAAAGGTTCAGCCTCAATTGATATTACAACCTGTCCGTAATAAAAAATATTTGAAGAGCACTCATTTCCATTAAAATTTTCATACACTTAGAGTATCAATTGAGAAAAAAGCCCTTTATCTAAAGGGCTTTTTTATTTTTTTCCATTGCCCAGGTAGGATTGCAGGCTGGCCACATACTCTTCAAATGCTTTAATGCCCTGCTTTGTAATTTTACAGATTGTTTGAGGATAATTCTCTTTAAACTGTTTCGTTACATCAATATACCCTGCATCTTTCAACTTTTGTATCTGCACACTCAGGTTGCCGGCTGTGGAGTTTGTTTTTTCCCGGATAAAAGTAAATTCAGCCTCCTTCACACTGATGAGGAGTGACATAACAGCCAGGCGAAGCTGCGAGTGCAATATGGGATCAAGGTCTTTAAACATGCTGCGCTGCCTGTTCTTTTTTATATGAACGATACTCTTTTTCCATTAAAAGACCGGGTATCAGCCAGGCCATAATAGCCGAAGCGGCAGTCAGCAGCAGGTCAATCTTAATATTGGTATAGACAGTAACTACGCAACATACCCAGCAAAAAATACCTCCCCATAGCATGGGTTTGAATTTGCAGGCAGCACCTGTGATGAATGTTGGTAATCCGTATAAAAGCAAAAACAAAGGCATTACAAATTCCCCGAATTTAAAATCAGTCCAGTCCGCCCTGCCTTGTGCCAGTTCATTGTACTGTTTTATAGCCGGGTTCAGGTTTCCCTGTATATTATTAGTAATAAGAATCATCAGGAAGATACAGATACCAAAGCCCATCCAGATATAATCCATATAGCTATCGTCATAGGATTTTACTTTTCTTTCTTTCTTCTCCCGGATTGAAAAGATAACCTGCGGAATAACTGCCACAATGGTTAGCAGGTAAATATCAAACGGCAGGTGATAGCCAAATTGTAATTCTGCCAGTTTCTCCAATGAGCAAAAGGCAATCAATGCCCCCCACATAATAGCGCTGATACCGGTATCATGATAAGAATCCTTGGCTTTATTGATCATCCGGGTAATAAGCTCAAGGCTTTCTTTTTCGGTTAATGCTTTTTCCTGCTGTTCCATAAGAAGATGTTATTGGTTAGCATTTTTGTTTTTACTCCGCAACATATAAGCGGGTATGATATAACTGATCAATATAGCGGCAGCACCAAACAACATCTGGTAATCATACTCCACATATGCTGCACCGATGGCCAGAACCCATGCTATGATACCTCCAATTTTCAATGGTCTGAACTGAAGGATACTTCCTGAAACAAAGGTGCCTAATCCATACAGCAGGATGAAAAAAGGAAACACAGATGAATGCCATCCTATTTTTGTAAGTATCATACTTAACACAAAATAACTGATGCCCATACCTATCCACAGGTATTTCATGCTATCGCCTACATAGGTCCTTGTCTTCCTTATTTTGTCTTCTTTTATTCCATACCATATATTGAAAACAATTCCCACAATGATCAACGACCAGACATAATAATGTTTTTCATACTCCAAAATATGCTTCAGCACAAACTGTCCGGCACAGGCAATAAAAGTAATCCATCCCCACACCAGGAAATGAATACTGTTGTCAGACATATCCTGTTTTGTCTTGCTTATCATGGATTGAATAAGCTGCAGGCTTTGTTCCGGTGAAAATTTTTCTTCGCTCATAGCTGTTGATTTAAATACAGAAGCAGCCCGCAGACTGCCGTTGTCTTATTCCAGTGTCATGAAATACTTTAGCTGAGAGGTTCCCCAAGAAGGATGAATACTGCTGGCCGGCTTGAAAGCTTCCATTTTATTAGCTGCTTCAGCAAAAAGTTTTTTTCCTTCTTCCTTGCTTCCGCCATATTGTTCGGGAGTGTAGTATTTGTCAATTCCTTCAATCAAATAAACCCTGGGATTTTCGGGATCCAGTTTTTTAGCTGTTTCCAGCGCTTCCGCAATCGGACCCATATAGGTCATAAAGCGGCTCATCGGGTCAGCCATCATCCGGGCTGTATTATACATCTTTTTAAGCAGGGCAATTTCTGAATTGTTTTTTTCTAACTCTTCTGCCTTGTTAAGCATAGGCTCCGCTTTATCAGCCAGGGGATCTATTTTATCCAGTTGCTGTAACTGAAAATACATATTAGCTGCATTGATATTGCAAAGCGCTGCATAATAAAAGGGAAGCCACTGTGTTTTCTCTGCGTTGGCAATCCGTTCAAATGAGCCGGCAAGATCAATCAGCCCCTCTATGTTGTGGGTAGTATCCACAGCCGGCATCAACGCTTCCATGGCTTTCGTGTATTTTTCGCTTTGAGCTAATGAAGCCGCCGAAATTGTTACAGCTGCAAAAAAAGAAAATAACTTTTTCATTGTTATCGTTTTAATAGTTGATGAATTTATTTATCCTGTTTTTCTTTTAATTTTTTATACTCTTTTTCTGCACCATTCTCTTTGGGAAAAGGATAAGCGCTGAGATAATAGAATATCATACCGATACCCCATCCGACTGTTGACCATACCGGCCAGGGAATACCGCTGTCGTTTGTCTTTGCCCCTGACAGTAACCATATGATCCATAAAAAGGCATTGACGACAAAATACACAGCAAGGTCCCTTTTAAAACCGGCCCTTTTTTTGGCGATGGCCCAAAGCCTTGCATCTTTTTGTGACTCATTCTGCAGATTCTGTTCCATAAACATTTTATTTACATTTAAAGGTTATGATGAATTAAAAAAGCCTGTCTATTGAATCCTGCGAACGGTCAATACCGAAACTGAAGAAAGCCCCGATATATACAAACATCCTTGATGTGGGAACTATCTCTTCCTTTCTGACACCGTTGTAAGAAAACTGGTATCCATAAACTTGCTTGATATTAAACAGGTTGCTGATGGATAAGACATACACCGCAAAATTTTTGGCATCTTTCTTTCCGATAGTTGGTAAATAATTAAGCGCAAAGCTGAAATTGTGATAATCAGGAACAAGCCCGATATCTGAAAACTTATAACCACTGCTGCCATTAGATACTATATTATAATAAGGCCGGCTGCTGGCGTAGTTGTATGCCCCGTTGAATTGCAGTTTCCACGGCATCACAAATTTTTTGATGACAAGTGAGGCGGTATGCTTTGCTGCAAAGTTTGGCATGGTAGCATAGGGGAAGTTGAGAAAATCTCTTTTTGTATCCAGGTAAGAGTAAGAAATCCAGTAATCAACATTTTTGATAGTTTTTTTGTCCCTCCAGAAAAATTCAAATCCTTTTGCATCGCCAAAACCATTGTTATTTATCGCTACATCCTGCCCGTTTACATTACCCGTTTTAATCAGGTCGTTATATTTCTTATAAAAAATTTCTGTACGAAAACTTTTTTGCGGAGTGGTTTTCATGAACTGAGCTATATAATGAGTAGCTTTCATGAAAGTAAGATTGCTGGATGTTGGTAAGTAACGTCTCTCAGGATCCTGGTAGAAAATTCCATATGCAAAGGATACCTGTGCCTGTTTATTCAGCTTGTAAGCAAGCGATAACCTGGGAGCAATATTTGTTTTATCAACCACCGATGAGTGTTCCAACCTGAACCCTGTTTTTGCAGCCAGATTATTCGTCAGGTAAATATCACTCTCTGCAAAGAATGAAGTGATGCTTTCTTTGAGCCTCTCCGGAAATTGTTGCCCATTGTATAAAGTGAATACTGATCTTTCATTGCTGTAATTGTACTCGCTACCAAAACGGATAGCTGAGATTCCCTTTAATTTTTTTTCTATTACCAGCTTTGCATTAAAATAATTGGCATCCAGGTCAAGTCCGAATTGCTTGAACTCTAATCCTGTCAGCAGCACATCATTTTTATTTCCGTCCTGCATACCAGCCTGTATCTCGTCTGTATTCATTGTATAACCAAGACCTGCATAGATTTTCCATCTTTTCGGGAGACTCTCCTTCCAGGAAAGATTATGATACATATTAAGGTTGGTAAGGCCAAACCTGTCCCTGTATCCAATTGAATCAATACTGGGAGTGGTAAAATTCAGCCGGCTGCTGCTGAAAAAGCCATAGTACTTCAGCATACCTGTTTTGGATGTTTTGATCCGGAAGTTGGCATCGCCGGAATGATACTCGGGAACCTGACTATAGTCCTGCTTTTGTTTAATCAATGCAAAAGCCGGGACCAGGTTGGTGTAACTATAACTGATACCATAAGAAGATTTTTTATTTTTTGCGAGGCCCTGGTATCCGCCATTAGCGCCTATGATCGACAAACCGAGATTGGCAGAAGTTCTATCGGGCAGGTCAATTGATTCCAGGATCAGCGCAGAAGACAGCGCCTGTCCGTATAGTGCAGAATAGCCACCGGTGCTGAACATTGTTCCCTTGAAAAGAAAAGGAGAAAACCGTCCATACGATGCAATGTTGGGCACACTTGAGTTAAAGAAGTTGTTGACCAATGTGCCATCAATAAATATTTTTGTTTCAGCAGCCGTACCGCCACGAACAAAAAGTCCTTCGCTCTCCCCTACCTGTTGGGCGCCGGGCAATGTCTTTAATGCCCCGGTAACATCTCCATTGGCACTGGCCGTTGTCACAATATCAATCGGGTCTAAAACAGCAGTGGCCCTTTTTCTGTCGCTTGCCTCAAATGTGCCCGCAGAAATAACAACTGCCGACAATTCACTGATCTCCTCCTTTAATGTGGCGTTTATTGTGAGTGCTGTTCCTTCAATTTTAATAGCTTGCTCAAAAGGTTTGTAACCAATAGAAGTTATAATAATTGTCTGCTCCCCCTTCTCAAAGGTTTTGAATGCATATTTTCCAGTGGAATCGGTGCTGCCGCCATCATAGCTGTCTTTTATGGCCACGCTGGCCCCGGCCATCGGATGTCCTTTTGCATCTTTTACAACTCCTTTTATTATGACCTGTGCAGCGAGCTGTTGAAACATTCCGCACAGTAATAAAAGCAGTACGCCGGTTCTCATCTTTCTCATAAAATCAACGATTATGACACAAACATAAAGTAGTTTATAACATAAACCAAATTAATTTAAAAAAACCGCCCCGCTTATACGGGACGGCCGGAACCCCTCTAGAAAACAAATATTATTATTGCTTTACAATTTTTTGCTGAGCTGTTTGTCCTTCGCAGCTAACCCTTACCACATAAAATCCACGGCTCAGGCTGCTTGTATTGATTGTTTCAACCTGGCTGCTGCTGGCAATTTCTGATTTTTTGATAACCTGTCCATTCATATTCAGTACCTCGTAGGTTACTTTTTTATTTTGCCATTCTGCAGCGATAGCTACACGAACTTCGTTCGTTACAGGGTTAGGGAACGCTGTAATAGTTATAGCATTCTCTGCTTGCTTGCCAAGTTTGATAATGCGGGTCTCAGAATACATGCCCTTACCATCCAGGTCAACAGAACGAAGTCTGTAATAAACAACACCCGACTGGATATTGCTTACATTATCAGAAAAGTTATAGTTCGTCTTGTCTGTTGCATTTCCATAAGCGAATACTACACCTGCATCGTTATAGTTAGTGCCATCAATGCTTCTTTCCACAACAAAATGGCTGACATTGATTTCGCTGGCGGTTGTCCATTTCAGATCAACCTTGCTGTTCTTACCGAGTGTTGCAGTAAAAGAAGCCAGTTTAACAGGTACTGTGCTGAACGGGGCAGAATAAGTAAAATTTTTAAACCAGACAGCATGCATACGCTGTGTCCTGTTGGAAGAACCTGTAGTAGAAGCACCCACACGAATAGTTACTGTATTTACACTCTGATAAACATTTGTTGTCATCAACTCTGTAGCTGCCGTGTCAATGCCGGGGTGGTCAGTTGTAACTCCCGTAAACATTCTGCCAATTGCAGCTGCCGATGACAGCGTTCCTGTTACCACGCTGGTTGTAAGGCTTGTGATATTCTCTAAAATATAATAGTTGTGATTATAAAAAGTGTTGAACTCCCTGAGGTTACCATTATCTCCGTCAATATCCAGGCCGGTTGCATACAGGCTTGCAAGAGAAGATAAGGTAGAAGTACCTTTATTAACAAACTTTACCTCAAACTCCATCCACCAGCTTGAAGCGCTGCTTACACTCCCACCGTTATACCTGACCTGCGGTTGAAATGCTTTGTCAAAACCTGTGCTGGTAAGATCAATAGATGATAAAGTAACAAGCGCCGATGAACGTCCTTTTATAGTTATCAGTGCATCATGGGTAGCATCAATAGAAGGAAAACGATAAACTGCGTTATCAGCACCTGAGCTGCCTGTTTCAAGGCTGGAGTTTTTAAACTGATATTCCTGTGCATTTACAAAAACACCTGAAAGTGATACCAGGGTTAACAGCACAAACTTCAGAAGATTTTGCTTAAAGGGTACAAATGTTTTCATCGTTTTCATTTTAGGGTTACGGTTAAATCAGGGTCTTGTTCTGGTGAACTTTCCTTCAGATTGCAATGAAAACCGATTTATGAGAGTTGAAACAGACCGGGAAGTAATTTCCCGTTTTGAGATGGGTTTGTTTCAGGGGTCGGATTTCGTCGTTTTCTAAGGATTCGTTCGATTCTGACACAAACATAATACGCAGTTTTTTTACTTGCAAGCTTTGCGAGGATTTTTTCGTAAAAAAAACCGTATTTCCTGTAGTACAAATACGATTTGTAATGACTATCATTATTTTACAAAATCGTATTCTTCAAAAAATAAGTAGATCATCTTAGCTTAAAACGTAACTATCGCAGTACTGTATGAAATACTACTATATAAATATTGACTGCAAGGTTTGCAATATGAATATAGCGGATAGTAAATAACACAAAAGAAAAACGGCTGATCAATTGACCAGCCGCTTCCATTTATTATTAAGTTGAAGTTATGCTTTGTATTGAGGAATGATCGTATTTGCCAATTCCACCATTTTCTTAATACCATCGTCGGGTAAGTTTCCTTTTTTAAACTCGGCCATCACTTCAGGGAGCTTGTTCTCCATTTCCATCAGGAACTGCTCTTCAAATTCCTTTACTTTTCTTACTGCCACATCCTTCAATAACCCATTTGTACCAAGATAAATAATAGCCACCTGCTTCTCTACGGCAAATGGTGAATACTGCGGTTGTTTCAATATCTCTACGTTGCGGGCCCCTTTATCAATTACAGATTTTGTAGCAGCATCAAGGTCGCCACCGAATTTGGAAAAAGCTTCCAGCTCACGGTAAAGGGCCTGGTCCAGTTTCAATGTACCGGCCACTTTCTTCATCGACTTGATCTGTGCATTACCACCCACACGGCTTACAGAAATACCTACGTTGATGGCGGGACGGATACCTGCGTTAAACAAGTTACCTTCCAGGAATATCTGTCCGTCGGTAATAGAAATTACGTTAGTAGGAATATATGCAGATACGTCGCCGGCCTGTGTTTCAATAATCGGCAACGCTGTTAATGAGCCACCACCTTTCACCAGGTGTTTAATACTTTCCGGAACATCGTTCATATTCTTTGCTACTTTATCATCGCTGATAACCTTTGCGGCCCTTTCCAGCAAACGGCTATGCAGATAGAATACATCACCGGGATATGCTTCACGGCCCGGAGGACGACGTAATAACAAGGATACTTCACGATAAGCCACCGCCTGTTTTGAAAGATCATCATAAATGATCAGGGCAGGACGTCCGGTGTCACGGAAAAACTCCCCGATGGCAGCACCGGCAAATGGCGCATAGAACTGAAGCGGTGCCGGATCACTGGCAGAAGCTGCTACTATTATAGTGTAATCCATTGCTCCTGCATCATGCAATGTCTTCATTACACCGGCAATGGTGGATGCCTTCTGCCCAATCGCTACATATATACAATAAACCGGTTTGCCAGCGTCATAAAATTCTTTCTGATTAATGATTGTATCAACACAGATGGCAGTCTTTCCGGTTTGACGGTCGCCAATTACCAATTCTCTTTGTCCGCGGCCGATAGGAATCATCGCATCAATGGCTTTGATACCTGTTTGCAGAGGTTCTTTTACCGGTTCACGGAAAATTACTCCCGGAGCTTTTCTTTCCAGCGGCATTTCATAACGTTCGCCGGTGATGGGGCCTTTACCATCTATCGGTTCGCCCAATGTGTTGACAACACGGCCAACCATTCCCTCTCCTACTTTAATAGAAGCGATCTGACCGGTGCGGCGGACTTTTGAACCTTCTTCAATTTTTCCTGTTTCCCCCATCAATACCACACCCACATTATCCTCTTCCAGGTTCAGCGCAATGGCCCTTACTCCATTTTCAAATTCCACCAGCTCACCATAGCGCACATTGCCCAGGCCATATACCCGTGCAATCCCATCACCAATCTGCAGCACCGTGCCTACTTCTTCCAGGTCGGCGGATGCATTGAAGTTACTTAATTGCTGGCGCAGTATCGCTGATATCTCATCTGGTTTAATCTCTGCCATATTCTGACTTTTATCGTTTTTTTAATTATCGTACTTTATAAATAAAATCATTGTTCTCAAACTGGCGGGCAATAGTCTGCAGGTCATACAGTACACTACCGTCGACCAATTTATCACCTGCCTGCAGCACAAAGCCCCCAATCAGTTTCTCATTCACCATGGTTTCCAGTTCTATTGTTTTCATTTCGCTGTTTGCCCGGATATGTTCTATGATTTCATTCTTCAGTGAATCACCAACAGGTACAGCTGTAGTAAGTTTTACCGTATAGATATTTTTGTGTGCCTTGTATTGAGTGATGAAAGCGGCGGCAACTTCAGGCAAATAACTTTCCCTGCTTTTCCGGATCATCAGCCGGATGAAAGCTGTTGTTATTTCTCCAACAGTACTTTTAGTAACAGCTTCAACAATCTTTTCCTTTTTGTCCGCTTTTATAACCGGGCTTTTCAGCACCGTCACAAATTCACGGCTGCTTTTGCAAACAGCCTGCAGCCATTGCATGTCGGCAAAGATGTTTTCCAACTGACCTTTTTCTATTGCAAGGTCAATCAGTGATTTGGCGTATCTGTTTGCTAAACGTGGATTAAGCATATATCTAAAGCTTCGAGCCCTGAGCTGCGAGCTACGAGCCAGTGCGATTTAACTCGCAGCTCGTAGCTAATAACTCATAGCTGTTTTAATTAAGTTTTACTTCGTCAACCAGACTCTTGATATGCGTTTCCTGATCTTTCTTATCGGCCAGTTCCCTTCTCAGCACTTTCTCACTCACTTCAATCACCAGTTTACCTACCTGGTTCTTTACATCTGTTATAGCAGCCATCTTTTGTGTATTGATGGCAGCCTGCGCTTCCAGCATGATTTTATTCGCTTCATTCTTGGCCTGGTCTTTTGCTTCGTTGATGATGCGGTCTTTTGTTTCCCTGGCTTCTTTTAACAACAATGCTCTTTCTTCACGGGCTTTTGCCAGCAAAGTTTCATTTTCATTTTTCAGTTGCGCCATTTCAGCTTTTACCCTCTCCGCCGTTTCCAATGAACTAGCGATGGATTGCTGACGGTCCTTCAATCCTTTAACGATTGCAGGCCATGCGAATTTTTTCAAAATAAAAAACACGACCAGGAATGCTACCAGCGTCCAGATCAGCAATCCGAATTCGGGTGTCAACAGCGGAGGTAATCCTAAAAAATACATTGTATAGAATTATATTTTAAAATCAATTGTTGGTAAAGAAAAAATACTGCATCCGCCGCCCTGTGCTTTGGATGCAGTAATGGTTTTTTACATCACCATTGCAAGGAAGCCCACGATGATCGCAAACAGGGCAGCACCTTCTACAAGCGCCGCTGTCAGGATCATGTTGCTGCGGATATCGTTCAGTGCTTCCGGTTGACGGGCAATCGCTTCAACAGCGCCTTTACCGATCATACCTACTCCGATACCGGCTCCCATTGCTGCGAGACCGGCACCGATAGCACCGCCGCCATTTGCAAAAGGATTGGTGGTGTTTAAAATTACATTTAACAAATCCATGATACTTGGTTTTTATAATGAATAAAACTATCCTATACTACTACCGCATCGTCGTGCTCATGTGCATTACCACCATGATGACCGGTGTCGAATGCCTGCCCTACGAACACGGCTGTCAGCATTGAGAAAATGAAAGCCTGGATAAAGGCGACCAGGATCTCAATAAAATAGATGAAAATCGTAAAGGCGATGGAAAACACGGAGGTGCCCCATCCCGCATAAACATTCAATCCTGCGAAAATGAAAATAAGCGATATCAAACAGATGATGATGATATGCCCCGCCACCATATTGGCAAAAAGTCGTATGATCAAAGCAAAAGGCTTGATGAATACACTAAGTATCTCCACCGGGACAAGAATGAATTTTACACCCAACGGAATACCGGGGGGATTGATGATATGTCCCCAGTAATGTTTGTTGGAACTGAATAAAATCACAACAAAAGAGATCAGGCCAAGAACAATAGTGAACGCTATATTTCCTGTAACGTTCGCCGAGCCCGGTATCAATCCAAATATGTTGTTGATGAGAATGAAAAAGAAAACAGTAAGTATGTAAGGAAGGTATTGTTCATATTTTTTGCCAAGGTTGGGCTTTGCTACTTCATCTCTTACAAAAGTGATGATAGGCTCCACAAGATTCTGAACTCCTTTGGGAGCCGTATTGACACCTTCGCCTCTTTTGTATCTTTTTGCAATGACTAGCATGATCCAGCAAAGAATGAACAGGCCGATAAGCATCTGCACTACATTCCTGGTCAGGGATATATCATATACTTTAACAGAACGGTCCCATTTTCCATCAGCAGTTACAGGAATGATCTTCCCTGCATGAAGTCCATCTTTTTCCAAATTCACTTCTCCTGCTGCTACCATTTCCGCAAGATTATGTTCATTCAGGAGCCTGTAGCCGCCATGATCATCCTTTCCGTGATGAAATTTGGAAGACATAAAAGCTGTAAATCCTTTTTGTGGAGAATATAGCATTACGGGCAGGGGGATCGAAACGGGTTTGTGAGAACCGTCTTTCTGCGGGATATCAAAAAAATGGAATTCGTGAGCGTCGAGGATATGACCAAAAACAACTTCCGAGGCATTGAATCCGCTTTCCTTTTTGGTTGAATCAGCATCATCATGCCCACCAGCCTTTGCAGGAGTAAAAGAGAACACAAAAAATACGCTGAAAGCCGCTACCAGTAAGGATTTGAATCGTCCGGAGATCATACCGTTCCTGAAATTTGCGGCAAAGATAGGGGTGCAGGGGGTAAAAACCTTGAAAATATGCCCGTGAATCCGATTAATCCGAAGCCTCTTCTTTTAGTTTTATTATTTTCTCAAGGTAAATCACATCTAATTGGTCCTTAGGCCTGTTGACGGCTTTTTTGTTAGCAATCAGATGGTTGATATGAAGGAATGGAACAGTCAGATCATCTATGACCGCCTTACTGGAAGAGTGCAGGCATTCATCAAAGGTCAGGGACTCAAGTCCTTTCATTGAAACCATTAAATCCAGTCTGTAGCCATTATTCAGATTGAAATTTGTCCACCCCGGAACTATTTGCATCCGTGGTATCATTGAAAAGTCAGTACCGGAATATTGTTTGAAAGCCTGTCTGAATTTTTCCCGGTTATCAGATGTATCCTCCAGCCAGACATCTATATCATCCGTTGACCGCTGGTAACCATTAAAGTTAGTGGCAACACCACCTACCATAATGTACCTGACATCCTGCTTATTGAGGCAACGCCAGAAGTTCAACAACTCTTCATCAAATATATCCATCACTCGTTTTTGTTTGCAGAAAGCGGTGTGTGTGTAATTTTTGCTTTTGAAAGCATCAGGCTCATTTTCATCAGCCGGGTCATTGTCAAAAACCTTTCTTTGTAATTTTTCCTGAGAGCCTCTTTTAATTGGTCTATCTCAGCTTTTTCATAAAAAGAATCGGGATCCTGCAGAAATTTTTGATATAACTCTGCCTGTTCTTCCGGTGATAATTTATTGTAATCATTCATAGCTTCTGCAAAATACAAAAATTAAAATTTTACTCCCGCATATTCAGACCTTCAATTCACCGGCCGGATGTTAAAACTTTATTACGAGGCCTTGCCTTGTAATATTAAAGCCCTTTGCCGATACTTCTTTCGCCTCCGCAGATTCCGGCCTTATTAACGGGTTTGTATGATTAAAATGAGTGAACCATATCTTCTTTTTATCCTCAGCGTCTGCTTTTTCAAACATCGTCATTGTTTCCTGCACAAATGGGTGGGGTATTTCCGACAGATTCCGGCCCGGCAATTCTCCTTCTTTATAAAAAGTACCATCAAGTAAGATGTAATCGCATTTCTTCACAAAATCCCCAATGTCCTTTTCCCATTTATTCCATTTGTCAATATCGGGAAGAAATAAAACTGACCGTTGATTGATCTTTATTAAATATCCAACTGTTTCTGAAAATTCATCCCGGTGCGGAACAAGCAATGGCTGAACAGAAATCCGTTCATTTAATTTTACAGTGCTGTCGGATTTCAATTTTTTCAGTTCAATATTGTTCAGTGTTACCAGTTGTCTCCACGGCCCATTTGCTTTTAAAAAATCATGCATGCGGGGCATGGCATACACCGGGACTTTATTTGCATTCATCGCCTCCCTGCCCAGGTACATCAAACCGGTATAGTGCCCGATATGTGCATGGGTTAAAAGAATGCCTGAAAGATCTCCGGCTTGATAACTATCCAGCAGTTTTAGCTGTTCGGGAAGATCAGGTGTAGCATCAATGATCCATTTTTGCCCGGACTCAGGATCAACAATGGCAATTGAAGACACCATTTGCCTTTTTGCTTTCTTCTCATATACTTTTTTACAACATTCTCTATTGCACCCGATCTGGGGATAGCCTGCATCCTGCGCAATACCCAGCACCACGATATATGGCTTTTCTTCTTTGACAGGATGAAAAGAAATAAACAGGATGGCTATTAAAACAGGAACAATTTTCATCAGCAGAAAGATACAAATTATACCACTGTCTTATGTTTTTCAAACTGGAGCTGGTAGAGTTTGTTATAATAGCCGTCATGAGCTATCAGTTCTTCATGAGTACCCATTTCTTTAATCTCTCCCTTATCCAGCACAATAATTTTACTGGCTTTGCGGATGGTGGACAATCGATGAGCAATAACAATGGAAGTTCTTCCTTTTATCAAAGTATCAATGGCGTGCTGGATGAGCATTTCACTTTCTGTATCCACAGAAGATGTTGCTTCATCCAGTATCAATATGGAAGGATTGTATAATAAAGCCCGGATAAAAGATAAAAGTTGTCGCTGACCAAGGGATAATGTTGCTCCTCTTTCCATCACATTGTAATCATATCCTCCCGGCAGGCGCATAATGAAGTCATGCATTTCTATCAGCTTCGCCGCTTCTATTACTTTTTCCCTCGAAATATCCGGATTCCGCAGTGTGATATTATCCATGACCGAACCCGAGAAGAGGAATACATCCTGCAACACCACTCCTATATTCTTTCGTAAAGCTTCCAGTTTATACTTTTCAATATTTACATCGTCAATCTTTATCTCACCCTTTTGAATATGATACAGCCGGTTCAGCAGACTGATGATGCTGGTCTTGCCGCTGCCGGTATGGCCCACAATGGCAATCGTTTCTCCGGGCTTTACTGAAAAGCTTATGTCTTTCAGCACATAGTTCTCCTCATTGTATGCAAACCATACTTTATCCAGCTCTATCTTTCCTTTTATCTTTTCCGGCGCATAATTTCCTTCCTTGCTGATATAATCGTCATTGTCCAATACTTTGAACACCCTTTCGCTGGCGATAATTCCCATCTGCAGCACATTGAACTTATCTGCAATAACACGAAGCGGGCGAAAAAGAAGGTTCATAAATAATATGAACGATGTGACCTTGCCAAACTGGCTTACCTGCAGGCCCAGCGCTTCTTTGGATGTCCACCACACAATCAGACCAATGGATAAAGCAAGTACAATTTCTACAAGGGGAAAGAAAACCGAATAAGCAAATATGGCCTTTATGTTGGCGTTGCGATGCTCCTTGTTTATTTTTTTGAATTTATCTGCTTCCCTCTCTTCTGCTGCAAAAGCCTGCACCACCGACATGCCCGTCAGGTGTTCCTGCACAAATGCATTCAACGCCGCCACTGCATTTCTCACTTTGAAAAAAGAACGGTTGATACTTTCCTTAAAATAATAAGTGGCGATCAACATAATGGGAAAGGGAATGAGAGCGATGAGGGTGAGCTGCCAGTCCATCCAGAACATGACAGTCAGTACACAAAAAATAGAAAGCAGGTCGGCAATAATGGGAACAAGACCGTCTGAAAAAATATCATTGATGGATTCAATGTCATTAATGGTCCTTGTGGTAAGTGTACCTATAGGTGTCTTGTCGAATTGGGTAAGGTTGAGTCCTGTAATTTTTTTATAGGTTGCTACCCGCAAATCTCTCACAACTGACTGCCCCAGCAATGCTGTGGTAAAAGAAAAAAGAAACCGCATGGCCGTTTCCACCAATATCAGCCCTACCTGGATAAGAGTGATATTGATAAGCATGTAGCCAATCGAGTTGCTGATATAATCATCCACTGTCAGCTTGATCAGTAGTGGCCTCACGGGTGTGATAACAGCCAGCACAATAGCCAGCACTACCGATAGATAAAATTTCTTTTTGTACGGAGCTGCATATTGAAATACTCTCCGCAACAAAGCAAAATCAAAAAAAGTCTTTTTGGGTGCTGACAAGGTGAAGTGATTATGGAAAAGGCAAAGCTAAGAGGGTAAAGGAGAAAAAGAGAAAAAAAGGAAGAGCGGCTGAGTCCGTTGCTCTATAGATGATGGACAAATGGGAAATTCAATAAACATCTCTTTCACTCCTTTCCTCTTTTAATCTGTTAGCTTATTCCTCATCTCCCTCCATGGCTATCCGGTAAGCCTTGATGAAAAGTGCGCCAAGGTTTTTATAAGGCGGAACATAATCTTCAAAATCCTCTGACTTCGACATTTTATCCAGTTCTTTCCAGAATGTCAGCCATTCAATATCATTGCCATTCCTTATTTTTTCTGTCAATATGGAAAAGAAAGGCCTGTTCACCCGGGTATCTCCTATCTGCCGGGTAGCTATGACATGCGCATCCGGTGAAACATCCAATGCTTCTTTCAGGATCATAAACCCGCCGCAGGATCCTAGGAAAACAATTTTTGACGAAGGCGACATTTGCTCCACCGTGTAAGGCGCCGTATAGCTATGACCTCTGTGGATAGACACCACCGGCGACAAATCATTTTTCCTGAGGTAATCACATAATTCCTTTTGCGCCTTTTCATCAAAACCGCCCTCTTCGGGCAATGGCTTATTAGCATAAATAGAAACCGGCTTACCTTTTATGGAAGTAATGGTCACCCACTGATCGTTACTGGTGATCTTCCAGTTATTATTACTAAATGTTCCGAGGAAGCCTTTGAATATTCCCTGCCCGTCCTTATCACCATAAAAAAAGACCTGCATGATCACCCGGCCGCTATCATTTACCAGCGATTGATAAGGTACCTCGTAAGGAGGCGGGATACCTAATTCTTTGGTCAGATCGATCTTGCTCGTGCTGTCTGCAGAAAGAAAAAGTTTTTCCAATATTCTGTAGATAGCCATCCCTCTCTTATTACCGGCGGTTTCATTTCTTTTATAATTGCTCCTTACATTTTTCAGCATCTCATCCGCAATGGGTTTCAGCGCATCGGCAATACTTGCATAGGAATCGGCCACATCAACGCCATTTTCAAGACCTTCACCTATTTCAAGATTGCCGGTAAATGCTCTCATGAGTTTTTGTGCATCTGTTTCATCGGCCGGGTCCTTTGCCGGGGGAAACGCACTTAAAAAGTCCCCGAGCATATTGTACTCTGCTGCCATTTTGATGAACTTCCTGTATTTATCAAACCGGAGAAGGGCCAATAAAGAATCAGGTTTATTATTCACTTTTTTCATCATCAGTGGGTACACACCTTTTACAAAACTGGATGTGTAAATAGACCCGTCAGATGATACAGCGAGATAATACAACTCTTCGGCCGTAAGCGGCTGAATGCACCTGAACCTGATTTCAGCGCTTTCATTGTGCAGGCCATTAATGACATTGACATAATTCTCTTTTGCTTTCTGCTCCATTCTTTTCCGCAGCGTTTCAAATTCCCTTGCCGTATCCTTATCCAGCGCCCTTGTTACATAATCCATCCTTGTTTTTACCAGCAAGCGGTAATATAACAGTGAATCGTTTTTCGCCAGGTCTATATCTTCCATCGTCATCCTTCCGTGCAGGATATTGTCGAGAAAACAGAAATACTGCTGCCCGTCTTTGCTGCGGGCCATTCTTACTATCGTCGTTACAAGCGAATCGCCTTTTATGCCGCGAATAACGCTGCCCAGCCTGTTATTGGCCTGTGCATAATCATACAGCTGTTTGGTATATGTTTTTGCAGCAATTCTGATAAGGCTGTCGGCAAAAGGAACATCGGGGCTCTGCGTTAATGTTTGAAAAACTTTTTCGGGATGTAGGATGCAGTATTTCAATACAATTTCATCCTGCGATGGTTTGAAGCCGCTGTTCTTTTCAAACGTATTATTCTCTGCCTTTATCACAGAATATGCCGTTTCATACGATGAGCGACGGATAATGTCCAAAATGGATGTTCCGGCTAAATCAGCCTGCATACACTCTTCATACACCCTGATGATATCAGGAAGAATACTGGGGCTTACTTTTCGTGCAGCGGTGTTGCGGACAAAAGATTTCAGCAGGTATTCAACCCCCCGCAAATATTTTACTTTCACCTGGTCTTTGAGCGTACTGTCATTTTCAATTTTACACTGAAGTGCATCCACCCTGCTTATTAATGATTGGGTAAGCAGGAAATTTATTTCTTCATCTTTTGACGGTGTGTACTTGTTATCATTTTTTCCGTCCGATTTCAGGAGTATCTTTTGCTGTTCATCTATAAACCCATGAAAAAGCTCCCGGTTACGGGGAGGTTTGCAGTCGGGATTGACCTGCTGTGAGGAAGAAGAAAATAATGACTGTGATAAGGCGGGCAGGCCCGGCATCATAAGGCCAACACAGAAAACGATAAGGTATTTTTTGACTGCTATCATAAGGAAGCGAAACTCAAAGTTACTAAGCCCAGCCCAATTGGCTGTTTGGCCGGCATCTTCGCTGATTCAGACGCATTTACATTCATTATAGCTGCCTTACGGAAATATAAATTGCCCGGAAGGAAACAAACCAGGTTAAGTTTTCATTAAGTCTGGGTAAACAAGTAGTTGCAGATTTTACTGCCACCCGATTTCCCATTAGGTTTGCCAAAATTTCTCCATCATGGAAACCAAGGCCCGGAAGATATTGATTGCTGATGACGAGCCTGACATTTTGGAAATACTGAAATACAATCTTTCCAATGAAGGATACGAGGTAGTTACTGCCAAAGATGGCGATGAGGCCATTGAAAAAGCCCGCCGCACCCAGCCCGATCTGATAGTGCTGGATGTGATGATGCCAAAAAAAACCGGCGTAGAAGTTTGCCAGGTACTCCGGGCACAGCCTGCCTTTAAAGAAACACTGATTATTTTTCTGACTGCAGTGAATGATGAAGGGGCGCAAATAAAAGGATTGGAAACCGGCGCCGATGACTATATCAGCAAACCCGTAAGCCCAAGGGTATTGCTCAGCCGCATCAATGCACTCTTTCGCCGGGTAAATAAAAATGATGTGCGGATACTGAAGATTGAAAATATGGTGATAGACCCGGAACGCTTCATAGTACAGGTGGACGGAAATGATATGGTGCTGGCAAAAAAGGAATTTGAACTCCTTTACTTATTAGCTCTGCGACCCGGCCGTGTATTTTTGCGCAATGAGATACTGAACCAGGTATGGGGCAATGATGTGATCGTTGGCGACCGCACCATTGATGTGCATATCCGCAAGATCCGCCAGAAGCTGGGTATTGATTGCATTACTACGGTGAAAGGGGTTGGGTATAAATTTGAGCTATGAGACATTAGCTGCGAGCTACGAGCTAAATCCCAAAGACACAACGACCACTCGTAGCTCGTAACTCACAACTCGTAGCTTTGCATATTATGTTCTCAACCAAAAACATTTCTCCCCGCCAATTGTCCGCATTTACTGCTTTTGTACTGGCAGTTCCTATCAGCATATTCGTTTTTTTTATTGATAAAAGCTGGTGGTGGGGCATCGGTACATTACTGGTGGTGTTTGCCGGCAGTTACCTGCTTATCTCTTTTGTGCTGGAACGGTTCATTTACCGCAAGATCAAACTCATTTACAAATTCATTTACCAGACCAAGGCCACTAAGAAAGAAGAGACCTATTATAAGTATGTGCTGCCGCAAAAAAGCATTGATGAAGTGCGGGAAGATGTGGAAGCATGGGCGCAGGAAAACAAAAAGGAAGTGGAACTGCTGCGCCAGAATGAGCAATTTCGCCGTGAATTTTTGCAAAACCTCTCACATGAATTTAAAACACCAGTATTTGCCATACAGGGATATGTGGATACATTATTATCCGGCGCTCTTGCCAATCCTGAGGTGAATAAAAAATTTCTGGAGAAAACAGCCAATAATGTGGCCCGGCTTACTAACCTGCTGAACGACCTGGACGAAATTTCCAGCTTAGAAAGAGGTGAGCTAAGATTGTACAAAGAGAATTTTGTGATACAGGACCTGGTAAAAGATGTATTTGAAAGTCTTTCCGTAAAAGCAGAGGCCAATAATATCAACTGCCATATTAAAAAAGGCTGCGAATCTCCGCTCACAGTTTTTGCAGATAAAGAAAAAGTAAGACAGGTGCTTACCAATCTTTTTGAAAACTCTATCAAGTATGGAAAAAAAGACGGAAGCATTACAGCGAGCATGTACCGGACGGATGGAAAACATATCCTGATAGAACTGAGTGATGATGGTATCGGCATCAATGAACGGCACCTGCCCCGGCTCTTTGAACGTTTTTACCGCACCGATGAAGGCCGCAGCATTGATGTAACAGGCAGTGGCCTCGGCCTTGCCATCTGCAAACACATTATAGAAGCCCATGGGCAAACCATACATGTACGCAGTACCGAAGGCGTGGGAACTACCGTTGGGTTTACATTGGATGGAAGGCGGGATTGAAGATTTTGTTGTAACAACTCTATAGCTCTTGGTTGTATTGCCGAAACTCAAAGAGGCAAGTCAATATCTTGCATAAACACATTTACCAGATTGAAAATCAGGCCAACAATATTGGGTTAAATAAAAAATAGAAGGTTCGTATATTCGGCAATACAAACGTTATGCGTCATGCTTGGGGACAGTTCAAACTTGAACCAAACTGCATTGAAATTAACTTTGACAACGAATGATGGACAAAGAGGAACTACTAAAACAATATGCTTCAGAGTTAAAGCTTTTCATTGACCAGAAAGACACAGTAAGTTCAAAAACATTTCTTGAATCACTCCCTGACACTTTAAAAGGAAAAGTATTTGAAGAATTTATTGCTGAACTTTATAGAGGTAATGGTTGGATTGCCGAAGTTAAAGGTGGAAGAAACGATAAAGGTGCAGACATATTAATCAGACATCCTAAAGAACCTACAACGGTTCAATTTATTCTTCAAGCCAAAAACCACTCAACACCTATAACTCAAAAAGACACTCTCTCTGAATTAAATCAATTTATTACTGATGCAAGCCCAAAATATTGCTGTAAACAGTACAGAATAATTGCGACAAACGGATTTGTAGAAGATGCTTTTAAATTTCAGCGTTATAATTTGCGGCTAGAAAGTTGGATGCATATTGAAACCTTGATTCATAATTTCGGGAAAACAGAAAAAGAAGAACCTGAAATTGGTTTACATTCCCACAATATTCTTGCCTATGAAAATCTTAAAACACTTTGGAAAACTAATAAACGAGTAGCAGTAATTCAAGCAACCGGAACCGGGAAAAGTTACATCATCTTTAAAATCCTTTCAAACTTTTTTGGCAAAAAGAAAATTCTTTTGACACCATCAAAAGCAATACAAAATCAATTTATAGAGAACCCGTATTTCAGTTGGCTTATTGACAGTGACACTGAAACTTTTCTTTACCATAACAATAAAAAGTTTGATGAAAAGAATATTCACAAACTAAAGGTAGACCTAATAATTCTTGACGAGTTTCATAGAATCGGAGCAAAGAAGTTTGAAAAAAAAATTCAGAAATTACTTGAAATAAATCCCGATGCTTTTGTAATTGGAACAACAGCAACTCCAATTCGCTATCTTGATGGAAAGAGAGATATGTGTGAAGAATTATTTGGGGGAGTTAGGGCAAGCAACATGACACTCTCACAAGCAATTGCAACTAATGTGCTACCTAATCCCACATACATAACTTCGTTAATTTCTTTGCATGATGATACAGAATATTATTTTGCCGAAATCAAAAAATCAAAAAAAAGTTATGAAGAAAAGCAAAAGCTTAGAGAAGAAATTGAAAGGATAAAACTTAATTGGGAAAAAAGTTCTGGTGTTCCAGATGTTTTAAAAAAACATTTGCAGGGGCTGAACCTGAAAAAGTTTATTGTTTTCTGCGAAGGAGTTGACCATTTAGATGAAATGAAAGTTGAAGTTGAAAGTTGGTTTCAAAAAGCGGGATTTAGGAACAGACATAAATTTGAAATTTTCTCAAAGCTTGGAGAAGCAAAAAATAAAAATACAATTGAGCAATTCAAAATGTTTGATGAAAAGGATTCTATTGTATTACTATTTGCAATTGACATGCTTAATGAAGGAGTACATATTAGCGATGTTGATGGAGTAATTCTTTTAAGACCAACAGAATCCCCAATCGTATTCTATCAGCAACTCGGAAGGTGCTTACAAGTAGGGAATCAAAGCCCTGTTATTTTTGACTTTGTAAGAAACTTCAACAGTATTAAAGCAATTAACCTCCGTGCTGCATTGGAAGAAGCAAAAGAAAATGAAAGAAGACAAAGGGAAGAAGACGGAGTAATAGATAACACCCCTGTATTTAAGATTACCGATGAAACAAAAGATATTATTGAGCTATTTGACGAAATAGACCAGCGACTTGATATTTGGGAAACCAGTTTCCAGCTTTTACTTGAATATAAAAATGAAAAAGGACACTGCACTCCAAAATTCAAGGAAAGATTTAAAGGAGCAAATATTGGTTATTGGGCAAATGAGCAGCGAAGAAAAAAGCAGAAGTATGAAAAAGAATCTCCACAGAAAATTGAAAAGCTTAACTCTATTGGCTTTGACTGGAGAGAGGAATTTAAAATTGAGAACAACTCATTTGAATTCTTATTAAATGAAAAGTTGGGATGGCTTGCCAATTATTATACTATCCATAAGACATCAGTAGTTCCTTACCGTGAACCAAAAGTTGAAAAAAAGAGAATTAGTTGGTCAAAGGAATTAGCAAACTTTACTAAAATCATTTATAAATCCACTTATAAAAAACGAGTTGAAGCTGAACCCGATAAATACAAATTTACTTTTGAAGGGGAAGAAATTAGAGTTGTTGATTTTTTGAAGAAAATCGAATTTGAAAAAAATAATAGACGCAAAGGGGCAGAATTAATGATTGAAAGATTAAAGGAAGAACATCTAAAAAACCCTTTGTTTAACGAGGATAGTTTTAATAATCTAATTGCTACCGACAAAAAATTCTCTAACCACGTCAATCGTATGCGCAATTACTTGAATGATTTGAAAGGTTATCCTAAAACATATTTTTTACTAGGACAAATTGAAGAATTGCTTTCTCTTGGTTTTGTTCAAGCTAGAAAACATATTTCTTGGGATGACAGATATAACGAAATCAAAAATTTATTTGAAACAACAGGGTCCTGCAAAATTCAGCAATCTTTTAATTTTGGTTTATACCAATGGTGTAAAGAGCAAATTAATTTCGAAAGTTCTCTAACCGCAGAACAAAAAGATGACCTAAATAAGCTAAAATTTTTTGAAACATGGGCTGTAAAAAAATTGACCCCTGCAAGAGAACAATCTATAGAAAAAAAATTTAAGGATAATGTTGACATGCTTGTTAATCATTTTAACGAGACGGGTTCATTTCGTAGCGAAAGAAAAACGAAAATTGAGAATTTCATTACAACAATACTTCGTTATGGTATTAAACCTGAGAGACAGGCTTATCTAAAATCAAAGGGTTTTGATGTCGAAGAACAAAGAAAACTCATAAAGAGACGGGGGCGTAAATCTGACTGAACTGATGGAAAGCAGGGTAGCACGAACGCACAACATGAACTGTGTAAAAAAACAAGAAAAATTTGATGAAATCTCATTGAGGCAAATGTTTATTGACCTGTCAAAGGAACTCACAAGAGAATTGGGAAAGGGTTTCTCCCGTTCTAATCTCTTTGCTATGCGAAGTTTCTATCTTCGGTTCAGTATGGACAATACTGTCCTGACAGTGTCAGGACAAAAAATAAAAACACAAAAAAGCCTGACACAGTCAGGCAAATTGAAAGCTGTCCTGACAGTGTCAGGACAGGACAAGAAACAGAAAAAGGGATCCGGTCTGATAGTGTCAAACCAATTAAGCTGGTCGCATTACTATGAGTTGCTGAAATGTACTGATGAAATGGAAATCAGTTTTTATCAGCAAACCGCAATACATGAAGGCTGGTCGGTAAGAGAACTTCGCCGGCAAATGGACACCGCTTTATTTGAACGCATTGCTTTAAGCAAAAACACAAAAAGTGTAATGAAGCTGGCCGCCAAAGGACAGATCATTGAAAACGATGCCGGCATTGCCAAAGACCCCTATGTACTGGAGTTTCTGAACATACCGGAGCATCACAGCTATTCAGAAAAACACCTGGAGCAGAAAATCATAGATAATCTCCAAAAGTTCATTCTTGAATTAGGTAAGGGCTTTGCTTTTATTGCCAGGCAATTTCGCATAACACTTAACAACAAGCATTACCGGGTTGACCTTGTTTTTTATCACCGGATTTTAAAATGCTTTGTATTGATTGACCTCAAAATAAAATCCGTAGAGCATAGCGACATCGGACAAATGAACCTTTACCTTAACTATTTTGAGACCGAACAAAACGTAGAGGGCGACAATCCGCCTATCGGCATCATACTTTCAAAACATAAAGACGATGTAACAGTGGAGTATGCAATCAGGGGAATAACAAATAAAATTTTTGTTTCAAAGTATCAACTATATCTGCCAGACAAAAAATTATTGAAAAAGAAAGTAAAAGAGTTGTTGGATAAAAGATAGCCATCGCACAGGTGAAGGCTTTTATCTTTACCTGCCGGCCGGCAGGCAGGCTCAGCAGCGGTTAGCTACCATCATGAAATACCCAATCACAATACTCAGCTTCTTCCTTTCCTCTCTCTCCTTTGCACAGCCTGTCCCATCACAGCGGGAAAAAGATGTGCCTATTGAAAAGATACCTGTACTCATCCGCTGCGATGATATCGGCATGTGCCATGCCGTAAATGTGGCAGCTAAGCAGGTGCTGGAAACGGGCATCCCTGTTTCCATGTCGGTCATGGTTCCCTGCCCCTGGTTTGCTGAAGCGGCAGCAATGCTGAAGCAATATCCCAATGTATCGGTTGGCATACACCTTACGCTTAATTCCGAATGGAAACAATACCGCTGGGGCCCGGTGGCGGGTGTTGCTGCTGTACCCAGCCTGGTGGATTCGCTTGGATCATTCTTTCCCTCCCGTGGCGCTTTGTTTGGCAATAACCCAAAACTCAGCGAGATTGAAACAGAACTCCGGGCACAAATTGAAAAAGCATTGCATGCAGGATTGAAAATAGATTATCTCGACTATCATATGGGCGCTGCTGTGCAAACACCGGAAACAAGGGCCATTGTTGAAAAACTGGCTGCGGAATACAAGCTGGGCATCTCCCGCTACTATGATGAAGTGGGAATAGAAGGCTGGTATTTTGCCACGCCGGCCGATAAAAAGGATTCCATGCTGCTTAAACTGAAAACGCTGCAACCCGGCGGAACGAAACTGTTTGTTATTCATGTAGGCCTTGACACACCGGAGATGAATGCGATGGAAGATGCCAATCCATGGGGGCCAAAAGATATGAGCCTGCACCGCCATGCTGAGTTTAAGGCATTAGTGTCGCCGCAGTTTCAGGAATTGCTCCACAATCCGAAATACCGCCTGGTCAACTACCGGATGATGAATGAGGAAAAAGGGCTGAAGACGATGAAGAGGCCAGCGACAAATTAGTTTCCTGACAGTTTTTACACCAGCGGCATTTTAATATCTGCAACAAACTCCTATCTTTAAAACTGCATGAGACCAGTAGCTTTTTTATTGGCGATCATATTGAGCACTTTGATGGTTCAGCCGGCTTTCACCAATTTCAGGATGAAGGCTGACAATTCCTCCTGTACTAAAAACAAACCGGTAAAACCGGCCTGCTCAAAGAAGAAAACTGTTACAACAACCTGTTCCAAAAACAAATGCAGCAGACCCAAAACACCTGAAAGCGGGAATAATTGCGGCGCCGACCGTTGCAATCCATTACTCGGCTGTCCCTCGGGTAATTTTTATTTACTCAATCATTCCTATATCTCTCTCCCTTCGTTTATAATTTTTAAACAAAAGAACATCCTGGTCAATGATAACCGTATCTCAAAGCAGTTGACCGAGTGCTGGCATCCCCCGGAAATAATTTAATTACTCTATAAATAAATTATTTAACAAGTAAATTTTACAAAATGAAAAAATTACTGGTAGCGATACTGGCTGTTACCTTAATGGCTGCCCCTTCCTTTGCTGCAAATGGCGGCGGGAAAAAGAAAGCCAAAAAAAAGGCCAGGGTCGAATGTAAAAAGGACAAGTGCTGTGATCCTAAAAATTGCGACCCCAAGTGTTGCGATATGACAGCATGTTCCAAAGAGGAAAAATGTACCCCCACGGCAACTTGTGCGGGTATGAAATAATAAATGTTGAAGAAACATTTGAGCCATCCTGCGAGAAGCGGGATGGCTTTTTTAATTTATTTGACTATCGGACGAAGTAACCATGCATTTATTTTCACCACATAGGAACATAGAAACATAGTTTTCACATAGATCTCTATGTGTTTTTCTCCTACTGTGTACTATGTGTCTATGTGGTTCCAGTATAAGATTGCTATATGCGGATAGTCAATTTAATTAATACCAGCCTCTTCCCGTTGCTAAGCTTCCTAAAAAGCTGGCCGCTTCATTACTCATACGGGTGCTGATCAAAATATTTTCCATATCATATAGAAAATTGCGGCAACCGTTTTCGCTATAGTTGAACACCACTGCCATCACCTTTTCCTCTTTCTTATAGAATACCATACTGCCATCGTATCCGCATTTGTATTGCATGGTATTATCCCCTTTTAAGAAATTGGCCAGTTTGCGAATGGCTTTCTTTTCCGTTGTATTAACTATGTTCATTATCGAGTCGCTGTTATGTGCATTGAAAGTAATGACGAGGCTGTCGCAGCCGGAAAGTTTTTTTGTTACTGCAGATTTATTGCCGCAGGAAAAACAAAGCAGGACAACCATGCTGCAAAAAAGAATTTTCATTTTTTTACTTTATGGAAAGGTATACAATAAAAAACCACCCCGTTGTCTGTCCAACGACGGGATGGTGACTGCATAAGAAAAATCTGCATCCGACGGTGAATGCTTAATAACCCATTAAAGACTGATGGGAGGGAGAAAGAACTTTTGTAAAGATGAAGGGTATATGTTATGCTGCTGTTACAGCAAGGTTATTTCAGCATTAATAAAAAAGGCCACCCGGTATGGATGGCCTGCAGCAAATAAATAATGTTGGTTAATTGTAGTTGAATTTTGTCCAGCCCTTCCACCATGTGGCATTAGGGCCTGCCGGTGCAATACCCCCGCGGAAAGTGACCGTCTTATCAAAGAATGTATCACCGGTGAATTTAGCATCAGAAAACTCTCCTCCGTTCAGGATTTTCTGGTTGCCGCTTCCTCCCGCAAATGGAGTGGGATCCGGTGCAGTATAATTAAAGGGTTGTATCAATTTTGCATCAGAGGTATTCGTCAGCAAATCGTTATTATAATAGGTACTAGTGAACCAGGTAGTCAGTGTTGCATCAGAGCTGATGGTAGTTCCTGCTGTTCCTGCAAATTTCAGGTTTGCCGTATTACCAGCCAATGTTACGTTGCGCAAACGCAGTGTGCTGTCTTCAATATTCAAGGCAGTGGATGTGCCTGTACTGGCATCAATATAAATACCCAGTGGCCAGCCCATGATGATGGAATTGTAGAGAGATATACCGGAATTTCTCCTGATCTGTGCACCGGCACGGAAAAGACTACTGCCCGCATTACTTAATGTAGCCCTGGGCCCGATAGCAGTAATGTTACTGAAGACCGCTGTTGTTTTTGGCGAAGCGGTAGTTCCGCTTGCATTATTATCGCTTTCAAAAGCTTCTGATGTGGAAATATCGGCAATCAGTGAATCACGAAGGATAAGACCAAATTGCACTTTTCCGCTATAGCCGTTGTCTGTATCAAAATCGTCATCCTGTGTTTTGTAAGAGATAAGATATTTGCAGTTTACTGTTCCGCCGAACCATTCGTATGCATCATCCTTTGCGTAGGTAACTTCAATATGGTCAATAGTTGTTCCATTGCCAACACCAGCCATTGTCAGGCTGTTAATCTCTTTGTCGGGTTGAAATGCGTAGCCTGCAAATTCTATCCGTACATATTGCAATGTGCCGGAATTATCATTGGCAATTGCTGTCGGCACGGCTGCATCACCTGAACCTGCCAGGCCATCTCCGTTTGCATTGTCAATACCGCCTTCCACCTGGTAAAGCCCGGCTGTACCATTATAGCTTGTGTTGATAGGAGCCTTGCCACAGATAACAATACCACCCCAATCGCCTGATTGCGGATTCGGAGCTGCTGATGTAAAGATGATGGGTTCGGAAGGCGTACCAACCGCATTTATTTTTGATCCACGGGTAATGATAAGAGAAGCCACATCCGAACCGCTGAAAGACCCTTTGATAATTGTACCCGCTTCAATCGTCATGGTATGATTACCCACCATGTACACAAGACCTTTCAGAATGTAAGTGTTTTGCTTACGCAGAATAGTGTCAGCATTGATGCGTCCCTGCAGGGTGATGGTCTGGCCGGTAGTGCCGCCGCCACCACCATTTACGACTACTACCTGTATTTCGCCATCGGTTTCAATTTTACGGCAACCGGTAATGGCAAGACCTGCAACAGCCGACAAAAACAAAATGTACTTTTTCATTTCTCTATTTTTAAGTTTTTAAAATCTTATAATGAATAATTGAATGTGATATTGAAGCTGGTTCCCTGTGTCCGGGTAAAACGATAGGCATCTGTGCCCTTCTGTAAACTTTCTTTTCCTGCATTGTTCTGGTAGAAATATTGCGTCGCATTGAGCATATCGGCGATGTTCAGCCTGATTTCTGCTTTGTTCTTCAGCAGTTTCTTGCTGAGTTGAAAATCCAGTAAAGCCTTTGGCGCTTCATAAATGTCTGGCGAGCCGGCGCCGGATGTAAGATCGCCTACGAGATAAATTCTTTCTCCTACCTGGTTGTATAAAAGCGTAGCGCTGAGCCCGGCTTTTTCCAGGTCATACAGTAATCCAAGATTCAACACATAAGGTGATTGTCCCTGCAAGGAACGGTCGATGCTGAAACCTTTGTCTTCCACCCGGCTTTTGATATAAGAAATATTGGCCTGGAAAGTGAAATTTTTTAAGGCCTTTGTGAAATCAAGTTTTTTTCTCAACTCCACTTCGGCGCCATAGGCAGTGGCCTGGTCTGCATTCTGGTAACTGAATGTGCTGGCCCCGCCAATTCCTTCGTTGAATAATTGCTCAATGGGTTTTTTGAAATGCTTATAGAAAACACCCGCTGTAATTACTTCTCCTGCCTTGGGATATAGTTCATAGCGCAGGTCAAGGTTGGAAACTTTTGTCCGCTGCAGTGAGGGGTTGCCCTGCACAGATGCGTTGAGTTCAAAGTCATAAAGGTTCAGGAATGAAAGTTCACGCAGCTCCGGGCGGATCACTGTTTGAGAGCCTGACAAACGCAGATTGGTTTTATTATTCAGCTTCAGTGTTGCATTTAATCCGGGTAAATAATCCGTTACTACCGAATGGGTGTGACGGGGATCCCACTTCTTCACACTACCTGCCAGCTGATCAAAGTTTTCTATCCGCAGTCCCCACACTACACGAAGTGATTGGGTAAACTGGTTGTCAAACTGCAAGAACCCTGCATTCAGAATTGTATTGGCGATATAACGAAATGTTTTTCCTTTAATCGCATCAAACCCAAACTTAGTGCCTGTGCCATCGCCGAAGTTTTCAGCAGCAAAAACTTTGTCTGCCGTTAATGCCCTTAGTGATGGATTATCCAGCGGCAGGTAATTGGCAAAAAGCTGTGCATCATAAAGACGGTCTTTTACCTGCAGCATGTACCCGCCTTTGATAGCTTGTTTTTGATTCAGCCAGTTGAAACTGTAAGTCAGGTCGCCGCCTGCTGTATAAATATAATCGCTGAGGCTCTGATAGATGCGGCTTCCGCTCTGCTGCGAGAGGGTGTTGGAAATTAACAGGACAAAAGGATCCTGGGTATTCCTGGTTTTTGAATAAGCGATGCGGCGCTGGTCGGGTATATAACCATCCAAAATATTGAAAGCGCCGTACCATTTTAATTTCAGTGGTTTTGCGATACTGTGATCCCCGTTCACCTGCACGGTGAAAAAAGTATTCTGCTTAAAGGAGAATTCAGTAGCCATTATTTGCTCATCACGGTTAAAGTCGATTCCGCTGCGGCGTGTAACAGTGTTGGAAGAATTGAGATTAAGTATTGACTTTACAGATACTTTATTCAGCGGGTTCAATTGCACCGTAAAACTTCCCAATGCGCCTGCCGAAACTTCCTGTGTATAACGGTCATCATCAAAATCATAATTGGTAGTAAACACATTGCTGGAAAGGGCATTAGACCTGTTTACTAATTTGAGAAAGCGGTTGCTTTTGCTGTAAGTAATACCAAGCGAACCCCCGATAGTTTTGCCGAATAATTTTCCACTAAAGCCGCCATTCAACTGAAAGGAAGCATTTATTGGCGCTGAGGTTTCTGTTGGCAACCATGCATTCCGCATTGATTTGCCGATATTGGTTTTTTCAGCTGCGGATAAAATATCAAACTCCGCTTTTCTTGTATAGCCGGATGGTAAGGCCCTTGTGCCATCATCAAAACCCAGCCAGTCTGTTTTACTGCCCTGATCCTTATAGAATGTTTTACCAATTGTCTGGGAGTTGAAACCTGTGCCGGCCTGTATGGTAAAAAAATTCTTAGAAGGAATATCTTTTGTATTCACCTGTATCAATCCCCCGGCCCACTCGCCCGGGTATTCCGGAACAAATGCTTTATTGATAATGATATTATCAATCATGGAAGCAGGAATCAGGTCAAAGGAGAAAGTTTTCCGGTCAGGCTCTGTACTGGTTAATAATATTCCGTTCAGCATGGCCTGGTTATACCTGTCAGCCAGCCCTCTGATTACAATGAACTTCCCTTCCTGTATGCTGGCGCCGGGTGTACGTTTCAACACTTCGCCGGTATTTTTATCCGGTGAGCGGCGGATGCTTTCGGCGGAAATGACGGAGGCAACAGTATTGGTATTTTTTTGAAAGGCGATAACAGCATTCACTGTTTCTTTCCTGGCTGTTAGTGTTCTTGCACTTACCACCACATTATCACCCGATTTCGCTTTTATTGTCAGGGTGATATTTAATTCGTTGACCTGGCCTGCAATCACTTCTGCTTCCGTAATGTTTTTGGTTTCGTAACCAATAGCAGAAAACTCCAGTTCATATTTTTTTCCCGGAGTAAGGTTCAACGAAAATCTTCCTTCTACATCTGTTGAAGTACCTCCGGCCCCTATAATCTTTACAGACACCCCGGCCAATGGTTCATTTTTTTCATTCAGCACCTTGCCGCTAAGTTTTACGGATTGTGCCTGCCCGGAAGAAACAATAGTAAAAAAGAGAAGAGAAAGGATAAACCGCAGCCTGAAATACATAATTAGTTATTTCGGCAAAGGTGTGCTGCGGGGGTTACCGGCATGTTACGGCCATGTTAAGCAATTATCACCTCAATATTACCGGAATGTTAAGGCCTCACACCAGCCCTCTTCACCATGTGGAGAGGGAGTACTAGAATCGGAACTGGAGGCGGCAGGTGAAAATATCATCGTTTAGGTCAGTAATAAACCCGCTAATCTGAGTCTTTTCATTTTTTACAAAATCATAGTATAATATGACTTTGATCTGGGGATGAAAATACCAGGCGTACCCGATCCCCAGCGTATAAAATTTTATGTCGGCTGCGGACAGATTGGTGCCGGCTTTTCCTATTTCAACTTTACTTACTTTGATGTTTGGGTCATACCAGTCATATTTCACCATCAGCTGGTGTTTGCTGTTTACAATATTCTGAAGGAATAAAAAGAAGGCCCCGGCATAATGGCGGACATAAGTGGGAACAGGTAGTCCGTTTGATGTGGGTAAGGTGCCGGGATTGCTGGTAGAACCTGCTGTGCCGGGCTGTGTTCCAAACCAATACTCTGCCCTCCATTCTGTTTCACCCCAACCGTGTTTCAGCTTTAGTTGTGCATCGGCTCCGTAATAGTGCCGGGGCGATGATTTTCCCAGGTTGGCCATAGATGAGTCCACGACAAAAATATTATCTCCATTGCTGGCCTTCCCGCTTTCGTACACATACTTTGTTCCGTTTTTCCAGCCGCCCCTCAAATAAGAGACGCCACCCGACAAATCCAGTTTATTAAAACTATAAGGCTTAATGAATAATCTTGTTATCAGGTCCTTGTGGTCATCAAAATCTGTAGTGCCTGAGAGACCCTGACCGTTGAAAAATCCGATATCAACCTTGATATGCGACAATTTGTGCTTTTTCTCCTGTGGTTCATAAGAGAACATAATTCCGATGTCCCTTTCCCCGGGCATCAGTATCTGCGACATCCTGCCCCGTTCGGGTGTTTCCCGGAAAGCCGAAGACAGATTGACCTCATACCCAAATGGGCGGGCAAACAACCCTGCCGTCATTGATAAAACGTTGTTTTTGGTTTCAAATAGTTTTAAAAACATATCTCTCACTATTACCCCCCGTTCCGTCGCATCAATCTGAAATGAGAACAATGCTTTAGGATATCTGGATTTTGAAGGGAGTACATAATCGATCTTTACCCTGGCCCTTCTGAGCATAAACCGGCTGCTGGAAAACTGGGAAAAATTGCCCCCGGAAAAAGATGGTGAGCCATCTGACTGAGCCTTTTGAAATTGTGGCTGGATGTAACCCGTAATGCGCAAGTTTTCGAATCTTTTTATCACCGGCCTTACTGTATCTTTTATAAAGAAAGAGGAATCAATATCTGCCAGGTAACGTTGCGAATGAACTTTGTTTGGCGTCAAAAAGAGGAGAAGCAGGGCAAAAAAGGGTGCGGCAATAATTTGTTTTTTCCGGCAAATCATCTGTTTCTAAAATTGCTGCAATATAAAATCTTTATTATTGAATCGTTACCCTAATTTTATCTCTATATTAATTTATTATTAATTCTCCTGCCCGGGGAAACCGCCTTTAATCCGCCCGTAATTTCGCAACCGCCGGTCTGGCCTGTAGGAACCGGTACTAAAAACACAATTATGGCACTTAACACTTTCCTGAAAATTTTCATGCCGAAAAACAGAATTTTTTATGAGCTGTTTGAAAAAGCCGCCGACAACGTCGCTAAAATGGGATCGCTGCTGCGGAATGTAGTGGGCGAGTCCGATTTTGATAAAAGAGGCTCCCTGATCATACAAGTAGAAGACCTGGAACATGCCAATGATGAACTGACCCATAATATATTTACTGAACTTGGCCGGAATTTTATCACCCCATTTGACAGGGAAGATATTCACTACCTGGCCACTTCGCTGGATGACGTGGCGGATTATATATATGCTGCCGCCAAAAAAATTAATTTCTACCGGGTAAATCCCAATGACCCTGGTATGCATAAATTCTCTGAGTTGATTGAAGAAGGCGCCCAACAGGTAAAAGTAGCTGTGGGTGAATTGCGGAATATGAAGAATATGCGCAACATCACCGAAGCATTGGTTAAGATCAACAGCATAGAAAATCAGGCTGATGATATTTTAGATTTCAGCATTGACCGCCTCTTCAATACGGAGGACGATGCCAAGGAAGTAATTAAGAAAAGAGATATTTACCAGGTGATGGAGATCGTTACGGATAAATGCGAAGATGTGAGCAATGTGATTGAATCCATTATTATCAAATATGCATAAGGGATCAAAATGAAAAAATCATTTGCGCCTGCTCCCAACCAAATTAATGCTGTATGACCACCTTAGTTATCGCTATTATAATACTGGCACTCGTCTTTGATTATATCAATGGATTTCATGATGCCGCCAATTCCATTGCCACCATCGTTTCTACCAAAGTGCTTACCCCGGTGCAAGCGGTGTTGTGGGCTGCTTTATTCAATTTTGTTGCCTACTGGATATTCCAGGATCATGCGGTGGCCAATACCATCAGCAAAACGGTAAATAAAGAATTCATTACCCTGCCGGTAATTCTTTCCGGATTGATTGCCGCCATTA